>JBKPMH010000162.1:0-6676 GCA_046732035.1 Verrucomicrobiota bacterium | reverse complement strand
TCGTAACCGCTGATCGCGATCACGGCCCCAGCATCGCGACGGTGACCGCACTGACCCGCGTCAGCAATGCCGACTATAATTGTTTTGGGAAGCCCGTTCGGGCGGATGTGCTAATCCATGGACGCAAAATCGCCGGCGCCGCCCAACGCCGCACACGCCGCGGATTACTGCAACAAGGAAGTATTCAGGGAATTGAGCTTCAGAACAGTCTAAGCGACCAATTCGCGCGAACTTTGTCCCTAAACTGTCGCGAGCGAAAGATCCACCAAGACATCTTCAATCACAGCAGAGAACTCGCTGAACGAAAGTACGGTACTAAAATTTGGCTCCAAAAACGCTGAATTTTCGGACGAACTGGACTTTGGCGCGTGTTCTCCGAAAATTTACGCTCGTGTTGCTTTGACAACACACAACCCACGCCGCTATTCTCGCCTCGTGGAACTCTTCGCACGCTCACGCTCGAGCCTGACAGGGACTAAGCCGGCCACTTCTCCTGGCGGTTCGTTGGCCAAAGTGGCGGCGTTGGTTCAGCCGCATCTCGAAAAGGTCGAGGGTCGCATTGCCCAACAAGCGGCGGCGTTTGATCCGGCCATCGAAGGCTATGTTGTGTATGCGGTCGGGAGCCGCGGGAAACGTTTGCGACCGCTGCTAACACTTCTGGCCGGTGGCGCAACCGGAGAAATCAACTCGGGACACATCGATCTCGCCGTAATTGTCGAGCTCATCCATATCGCTACGCTTGTGCACGACGATGTAATGGATGAAGCGCAACGCCGTCGCTCACAACCAACAGCAAACACGCGCTGGGGAAATTCGCTTAGCGTTTTGCTGGGCGATTGCCTCTTTGCGCACGCGCTCACGTTGTCGAGCAATTTCGATAATGCCGAGATCGGGCGTGCAATCGCGCGGACCGCAGCAACGGTTTGTTCCGGCGAAATGATTCAAACGCAGCGCAAATTCGATCTCAATTTGGGCGTTCAGGATTACCTGCGGATCGTACAAATGAAAACGGGTTCCCTGTTCTCGGTAGCGGCAGAGATGGCTGCCGTAATCAGCGATGCCGAGTCGGCTGTGATTCAAAAATTCAAGAATTTCGGATTTCAAATTGGGACGGCTTATCAAATCTACGACGATTGTGTCGATCTTGCCGGAAATGAACGAGCAACGGGCAAGACCCTCGGCACCGACCTTCGCAAAGGCAAATTCACGCTGCCTGTATTGATCTTCCTGAGGTCAGCTACGGAGTTTGAACGGGAGCGCTGTTGCCAGCTTGTGCTCGAAGAGCGAATTGAAGAGATGATTGGGCTTTTAAAGAACGGCGCGACAAATGGCGCGCTAAATGAATCAATCGCAGCCGGCATCGATTTGATTCGGGGGGCGCAACGCGGCTTGGATGGAATGGGATCCAATCCTTACGCTGAGGCGCTATTCTTCCTCGGCGACGCCCTGTGTGAAATGTTCGATCAACTTCGCGTCTGATATCGCGGTACCAGGCCGGCTCCCACGTTAAATGTCGCAGTTGAAGATCCGCGAGATGCCGCAGGATGAGCGGCCGCGTGAAAAATTACTCACACGGGGTCCCGATTCGCTGACCAACCCAGAATTAATTGCAATCCTGCTGCGCACCGGGCGCCGAGGAATGAATGTCATAGAAGTCGCCCGGGAACTTCTCAACAAGTATAAGTCTTTCGCGGAATTGAGCCGCTGTTCTGTTAACGAGCTTAGGGCAATCAAAGGAATTGGTCCGGCCAAGGCACTCGAATTAGTCGCAGCATTCAATCTGGGAAAACGCTTCGCGCAGGAACCTTTGTCTCAGCAGAAACTCGACTCACCGGAATTGATCCATGAATTGCTGGGACGTGAAATGCGAATGCTGCGAACGGAGTCGCTCCGCGTTGTTTTGCTCGACACCCGTTATCGTTTAATGCGTGTCGAATCGGTGTCGGTAGGAAGCATGAACGAGAGCATTGCTCACCCTCGCGAGGTTTTTCGACCGGCCATCACGTATTCAGCGTACGCAGTCGTCGTTGTGCACAACCATCCGTCCGGCGATGCCTCACCCAGCCAGACTGACCACAGTCTCACCAGACGGCTGGCTGAGGCCGCAGAATTGTTGCAAATCAAATTGCTCGATCACATCATCATCGGCGCGCCATCCGAAGGGAATCAAGGGTATTTTAGTTTCAAAGAAGCAGGTGTCTTGTAGAACGACATCGGAAATCCGAATCTCCAATCTGAAAGATGATTAGTGCAAAAATTCATCCAACAGCGATCGTCGATCCAGCAGCGCGAATCGTCCATGATGTGGAAATCGGACCATTTTCAATTATTGGACCGGAGGTAACCATCCGTGAGAACACGACAGTGCAATCGCACGTCGTCATTGAAGGGGAAGTTGCGATTGGCTCTGGCAATTTGATCGGCCACGGCGCGGTGATCGGCACTCCGCCACAAGATGTTTCCTTTTCACCTGAACGGAAAACGAAAGTCGAAATCGGAGACGAGAATATCATTCGAGAGTACTGCACAATTCATCGCGGCACCGCCGAGAGCAGCGCGACAAAAATCGGCCACAAGAATTTTTTGATGGCCGGCGCGCACATAGGTCACAATTGTGAGATCGGAAACAACGTCATTATCGCCAATAATTGTTTGCTGGCCGGATTCGTCCGCGTGGACGACGGATCGTTTCTTGGAGGCGGATCAACATTTCACCAATTCATGCACATCGGGCGCCTGGTGATGGTGCAAGGCAGCTCTGCATTTGGAAAGGATTTGCCCCCTTTCGTGATGGCAGCCGAACGGAATTGGATATTCGGGTTAAACGTCGTTGGGCTACGTCGTGCCGGATTCAGCTCAAAGGAGCGAGAGGAAATTAAGGCTGCGTTTAAACTCGTTTACCTCAGTGGACTCAACATCGGCCAGGCACTTGAAACAGCGGCCAGAATGAAGTTCGAGGGACCGGCCCGAGAATTTTTGGATTTTGTCACGAACGCAAAAAAGCGCGGCATTTGCCCTCTCAAACGCAGGGCTGAAGAAGAAATCTCGGCTTAATGGCGAGTGCCGAGTGCTGTTGATCTAGTTGCCGCTGGTCGGGTTAAGTCCCAGCAACGCTAGCATCCGGCCAGTCTTTCCTTTTTCGGCGCGATAGGAGTAGTAGCGGGTCAAATCACAAGCAGTGCATACGCCGGACTCGTGGATTTCTTTCACGCCAAACGCGCGACATTGACGGACAATTTCTGCCGCGAAATCGATTTCATAATGTGGCGGGCGAATGCAAGGACTGAATTGGACCACTAAATTTGCAGGATCTGATCCGAAGCAATCGTTCATTTGCTTGATTGCGTTGCTGACCACGCCGAGCTCCGTGCCTTTCCGGCCCGAATGAACCAGGGCTATAGCCGCAGTTTTCGGATCGACAATGTATACAGCACAGCAGTCGGCGACATAGATGCCAAGCGCGACTCCACGTTGATTGGTGATGATCGCGTCGCACGCGGGGAATTTACGGCTCACAGAGCCGTGGCTAGAGTCAGCGATAATTGCGATTTTGTTTCCGTGGATTTGCTGGACGGTGAACAACGGCCAATCGCCCATCCCGATGGAATGCCGGATTTCATCATGCGCGGCATTCAATCTCTTCAACACTTCAGCCTTCTCGTGCGAAACGTTGATGCCGGGGATTCTTTGCGTAAAAGCGTGGCGACAGATTTCAATGCCGCTGAGCGCGGGAAATTGTTCGAACGGCAACAGAGTCATTGGGGCTCAAATCCCAAATTGTCACACCAAAATCCGAAAAGAGGGCCGATTATCAATGCCACAAAACTGCGAGCAGCCGGTTGAGGCGTTCGGAGTCTGGGCCTTATTTGGAATGTGACGTTCGCGACGTTCCAGACGAAGTTCGCACTGTAACGTCATCGTGTTTCTTAGGTTTTCCTTCAGCGTCCACGCCGCTTCCGGTGTAATAGGTTCTTGTTTTCGTGGCCCGCGGCGCAAGGTCAGCAAACATCTCCGTGTAACTGCTCTGCGCGCCGGTAGCGCGGTCGAATTCTGCCAGGGAAGAATTGTATCCGAAGAGCGCTTGCAAGCGCGTCGATTGCGCAGTGAGCAACTGGACCTGCGCGTTCAACACGTCCAACTGCGTTCCCGCGCCGGCATCCAGTCGCGCTTTGGCCAGCCGCAATGCTTCTTCGGCTTGCTCGACGTTCTTTTCCTGGCTCTGGATCAGCTCGCGATTCTGTTCCAAATTTGAGTACGCTTGCTGGATCTCGAGCTCCACCTGACGCACATCATCGTCGTAAGTTATCTTGGCTTCGGACAGCAGAGCGCGCTGTTGAATGACCTGACCGGCTATGGCGCCGCTGTCCCAGACCGGCACACTGGCCTGGACCTGTGCAATCCAACCCTTGGAGATGTCATGCCAACTTGAATTGATTGGCGAACTTACCCATTCGCCCCCGCCGGTCGTGGTAACAGTTGGAAGGTATTGCCCGGCTGCCGCGCGAACCTGTTGCACTTGATTCAAAACGTTTGCGCGCGCCTGTTTCAGGAATGGGCGTCGCTCTTTTCCCATCTCAATTGCGTTGGCCAACGGAATTGACCGCGGGATGTACGGCATCTCGCCCATAACCTCCAGTGGCGGGCTTTCGCCGCGCCCAGGTTGAAAATCGAGCCCGAGCGTTTTGGCGAGCACAATCTTCGCAATTCGCAAATTGTTCTGGGCAGTAATCAACTGCGGCAATTGATTATACAGGGCCACTTCTGCTTGTAACACGTTAAACCGCGGAACCGTTCCCGCTTCGAAACGGTTCTGCTGGTCTTTTAACTGAGCTTCCAAAAGATGGACCGATTGTTCGTTCACTGCGACCAGTTCTCGATTCACCACAATCTGATAGAACTGGGTTTTCACAGTCGCTATGAGTTGATCCAGAACATTGCGGAAGGCGAAGTAAGCGCTGTCGCGTTGAAAGAAAGTGCCCCGGATTTGATTGAATGTGGTGCCGTTGAAAATCAACTGAGTACCGAGAACACTGATGGCGTACGAGATATCGCTCGCTTCAACAACCGGAACGGGTGTCGCTACCGGCGCAGCAGCCAATGGCGTTTGGACCTCGCCCACCTGCGAGGCTATCGGGTTGACAAGGGAAGCGACCTCGCGAGCAGCGGAACTTGCGGTTGTCGGAGTTGTACCGCCTCCGGTAGTGGTACCCGTGTTTCCGAATATACGAGCACCTTGCAAGTGTGGATCGGTCCATTCCCAATTCGCCGAAGCCGTGATCTGTGGCAGGGCCTGTGCGCGAACCTGAATGATTACGCCCTTCGTCCGCTTAATCTCCTGCTCCGCGTTGAGAAGAGTAGGATTCCTCTGCAGCGCTGTGAAAATTGCCTGATCCAGGGTAAAAGTGGGCACCTTTCCGGCCGACCTTCTTTCACTGGATGACCCTGCTTCGCTACCGCCAAGGCTCAGATGCGCAGTGACGGCGCAGGCTGCAAAAATCCCGAACGAAACTATAAATTTTCTCATAGACCTCTGCGGATTAGATGCGCGAACTCCAGCTCGCGGATTTAGCCGTCATTATTTTACCGCAGTCTGATAGCACTGCCCGTGCGCAAATGGAAATCATTTCGATTGGCAGTAAGCGTAAATTTTAGTGTAAATCTGCAACCAGGCCTTTTGTTCATCAGGAGCAAGATGTTCCAAAACTTTCATCAGGTTCCCTACCATTTCTTCGCGAATCCGTTGGACTAGCGCGGAACCTTTTGGCGTGATGCAAACCAATACTTTGCGGCGATCATCGCGCGCAACAGAACGCACCACGTAACCAAGATTTTCAAGGCGCGCCACCAAACCGCTTGCCGCCGCGGTGGTGTGTCCCATCTTCTTCGCGATCGCAGACATGGTAAGCACTTCCTTACGGTCGAGGAACGCGAGAAGAAAAAACTGCACGAAGGAAACGTTCCCAGGTGCAAGTTGCTTGCACAGACGCAGCAAAAACCGGCGCTGCATCTCCAGAACGATATGCGAAAGCCGTTCTGCATCCGCACGAATTTGATCCGTCGAAGTTCGTGCAAATGCGGTCAGGCCTGCCGTATTCAAGGGCATTAAGCTAAAAATGCACGAACGACCTGTCAACCGCTCCGACGCGCGAATCAGCTAAAACCAGATTTGAATCTCCACGATTTCCCCTGCGCTTACCGACTGACCATCCGCAAGACGCAGCAGGCCGTTCGATTGGCTCAACCCGAAAAGGGCATGTGATTCCTGCCGTCCGATCGGAGCAAACGTGCCATTCTCCACTTTGCCGCGAACATAATGCGGACGATCGCCTTCGTTCAACAGATCGGCTGTCAATCTTGCTGGCACTTTGCAGAGATCGACATTCTTCGCGCCCATCATTTTCAAGATGGCCGGCCGCACAAACTGCAAAAAAGTTACAAACGCCGATACAGGATTTCCGGGCAAACCGAATACAGCGCACCCGTTCGCCTGACCGAAGAGAAATGGCTTCCCTGGTTTGATGGCGACCTGCCAGACCTCGATGCTAACTCCGAGCGCACGTAACGCCGACTGCACCAAATCGTGCTCACCCACTGAAACACCGCCGGTAATCACAAGGATATGGTTTTTGATGCCGTGTTGAATTGTTTGGATCAATCGTTCGAAATCGTCCTGGGA
>JBKPMH010000161.1:0-20882 GCA_046732035.1 Verrucomicrobiota bacterium | reverse complement strand
GTGGTGGACTGCGCGATTACCAAAATCTTCTTTGGATGACCTATTTCAAGGAGGGTTCATTGAGCACGAATCAGCTAGTGGGGAAAGACTGGCTGAGTGAAAGCGACCAGCGCCGAATAGAAAACGCGTATGACTTTCTGTTGCGCTTGCGCACAGCCTTGCATTACGCGACCGGACGCGCCACCGACATACTTCACATTAACCTCCAGGAAGACATCGCAGCGCGCCTTGATTATTCTTCTGGAAATGGCCAACTCCGCAGCGAGGAGCTCATGCGGAATTATTACGAGCACACGCGCAACATCTTTCGCGTGACGGAACGAATAACCGAGCAATTTGTCGGCGGTTATGTCACAAGCAAAACCCGTTCACTATTCAGTTTTCTTCCGTTGGTGCGAGCGCGCAAAACTCCCGTCGGAGAGTTTTTCTTTGTCCGCAATAACCAATTGCAACCAGCTCGGCGCGATCTCTTCCGTAAAGACCCCGATCAAATGATGCGAGCATTTCAGTTTGCTCAGGAACGCGGCCTCGATCTGAGCCCGGAATTGGAAGACCTTCTAAGCAGAAGCCTTGGAGAGGTTACCCGTACGTATCAATATGCACGCGGTCCCCGCGCGATCTTTAAAGAGATCCTGTCTCAGAAGGGGAGAGTAGGCCGTATTCTGCGAATGATGCATCGAGTTGATTTTCTTGGGCGCTACATTCCTGAATTTGGACAGCTTACATGCCTGGTGCAGCATGAGTTCCTGCATCGTTATACCGCCGACGAACACACATTAGTATGCATCGACAAACTGGATGCTCTGGCGCAGACGAATGACCCCAAGCTGATTGCTTATCGGAAAATTTTTGAGCATTTGGAGGACCCATTTGTTCTCTATCTCGCGCTCCTTCTCCATGATAGCGGAAAAGCGGTTGGCGCGCGCCCACACTCTGAAGCGAGCGCACTTTTTGCCCAACGTGTCGCCGCGCGTTTGCAGTTATCATCCGAGCAGCGAAAGGCGCTCATCTTACTTGTCGATCATCACCTCACGCTTTCGCAGACGGCGCAGCAAAGAAATATTGACGATCCCGCCACCGTGACAGACTTCGCTCACGTGGTGAAGCATCAAAGGAATTTGAATTCGCTAATGCTCCTTACTCTTGCGGATGGCCAGGGAACTAGTGCGGACGCCTGGTCGGATTGGAAGGAATCCCTGGTATGGGAATTATTTCACGAAACCTCGCGATGTCTGGCAGATCAACAGTCGTACTATCAACAGACGAAGGTTGAGCGTGATAGCCTGCAAACCGCGGTGGCTGCAAACCTTCCGGCGGATTTCGCAGGAGAGATTGAAGCGCACTTTGAGTTCATGCCTGACAATTATTTCCGCGCCAGCGAGGTGTCCGAGATCGTTGAGCATCTGCAATTGTTCCGATCGTTTCTGGAGAGTGTCTCCAAGCAGGGAGCATCTCCGCTCGCGTTTGCGATGCAATGGAAAGCAGTTCCACAGCAGGGGCACACCGTTGTTACATTTTGTACATGGGAACGTGAGCGGCTGTTGGCCAAAGTGGCCGGCTCATTTTCAGTCGTGCCTTTAAACATTTTGCGCGCCGATATCTTCCCACGAGGCGACAACGTCGCGCTGGGCGTGTTTCGAGTGTGCGACACGCGAGGACGCCCTGTTACCCACCAGCGGGACTTTGCGCTGGTAGAGCAAACTTTGCGGCGAGCGCTCGAAGACGAAAGCTTTCATTTCCTTCCGTTAATAGAGAAAGCCAGACACCAGAGCCATCGATTTACGACCGCAATCGAGTTTCCAACGAGGATTTCAATCGATAACAAAACGCATCCGGTTTATGCGCTTATTGAGATTCAGGCACCGGACCGGATCGGTTTGCTCTATGATGTGTTGAGCTGCCTTGAACGCGAAAATCTTTTGGTGACGCTCTCTCGCATCAACACACAGGCTGGCGCGGCCATTGATACATTGTATGTCGTTGACCGTTCCACGCGTGGCAAGATCACGGACGTTCAGCGGGTCAAGGCGATCCAGCAGCGTCTTCAAAATGCAATTTTAAGTGGAGGCGCTGCGAAATCAAAGTAGTAAGAAGCGCTTTTTCTGTTTTTTTGATCCTATGAACGTTCTAATTCTCGCAGCCGGATACGCCACGCGGCTTTATCCATTGACCCTCAACAAGGCGAAGCCACTCCTCGTCGTTGGCGGTAAGCCGATTATCGAGTGGGTGGTCGACAATCTTCAAGGTGTCCCGGACCTGGAAACAATCTATGTGGTAACAAATGACAAGTTTGCGGCGGACTTTCAGGAGTGGAGCGAGCTATATCAAAAACGACATCCGAAATTTCGATTCAAAATTATCAACGATGGCTCCAAGAACGATGAAGATAAACTTGGCGCAATTGGCGATATCAATTTTGTTGTTACCCGCGAGAAGCTGAGCCAGAGCAGCCTGCTCATTATTGCCGGCGATAACTTATTTACTGATTCTCTCGAAGGATTCGTGGCTTGCGCCAAAGGCAGCGAAGCAACGGTTGGGGTCTATGATGTTGGAGACGGCGAAGCGATCAAAAAGTACGGCAACGTTCTGATCGACGACGATGGAGTCATCACTCATTTGGAAGAAAAGCCGCAGAACCCGAGGGGAACTCTCGCGGCCATTGCCCTTTATTATTATTCCCCTGAGGTTCTCTCACTCTTGACGACGTATCTCGCAGCCGGGAATAACGCCGATCAACCGGGGCGTTTCGTGCAATGGTTGCACACGCGTAAACCTGTAAAGACGTTTCAAGTGAAAGGCAAATGGCTCGATATCGGCAGCAAAGAAACATTGGAGAACGCGGATCAGATTCTGGCTGCGCCACGTTGAACCGTTAAAAGGTAAATCGTTGAATCGTTTTTCAATCGCTAAACCGATGTAACGGTTCAACGCTTTAACGAATCACACCTTTTTATTTCAACCGTCCCTCGTCAAATTCGATTAGATCGAAATAGGTTCGAATATCGTTGCGGCCTTCGCCGCCTGCCTCCTTTAGAAAATGCAGAAAACGCGCTTTCTTTGCGGCGGTGTCCGGATGCCGTGAAACCATTGCTTGGTTCCACTGTTCAACCTTCTCGGGGTCATGCTGCACACCGTTCGCCTGGACCCATTTTAGAATCGCATCATCCTCATCCAGTCGATTCGCAACTTCTTCGAACGCGTCGCCATCGATTTTTAAAAACGCCAGCAGATGCTTGTCAAACCCGACGGTTTTATAGTTGTAGCCGTTGAGCAAGCCTTTGCGATGAAGCCTGGCCTTGTCGATCAGACGCGGCAGATGCACGTAGCCGCCCAGTTTCTCGTAAGGACTGCGAGGATGCAGTCGTTGCATGGAGATTGTACTAAGTTGCGTGCAAAGGCCGCTGGGCGACTCCAGAAAAGTCGTTCTCCAGAACGGGCGCGACGTCCGGTTTCTGTTCCTGCAACAATTCGCCTTGCATAAGACCGGCTGGGCCAATCACAAGCTGACCGGAAAACATGCCGCCTTTTTCCACCGAAATTGCCTTCGCCGTGACATCACCTTCCAGCGCGCCCTTTTTTTGAATGTCCACGGTTTGCGCGGCGATTTCCCCCGACATCCTTCCTTTAATTTCGATGTGTTCAGCGCAGACTCGTCGGAAGCAATGAATATCGGCTTTGCGCTCGACGATGATGCGCCGCGCACTGATACGCCCGGGGATCTTGCCTGCGAAGTTGATGGTCGCGGTGTCGTCGCAATGCAAATTGCCGCGCAACCTGCCCTCGATTAACGCGGACTGACAAATCACGCTGCTACTGCCCAGGTCGCCTTTTCCCGTCAGATGAACGTTTCCTCGTGTTCGAATGGTTCGGCTGAAACCGCTGGTGATCTTGTAATCGCGCAGGTCAATGTGCGCGCTGCACGCGGGGCAAATTGTCGAAGTGGCCGTGCCACAAACCTGCTGTTTCCGCTTGCATTCGAAACACTCGATAACCGAGCTGTGCTGCCGTTTCCAAAAATCTTCGAACTTGCCGAAGATAGAAGACGCTGGAGCCGCTGGTGCGGCGGGCGTCTCTTCGCGAATTCGTAGCTTTAGTCCGGGTTTGGGTGTAAACGGAGAAAAATAGCGGCCGCACTGGCGGCAAATAGAACTCTTGGCCGCTGCATACTCCATCTGCTTGAAGCCGCAGTGTGGACATTCCACACTGAGTTTTGCAGGCGACGAACTAGCCACCGGACCCTAACCCCTGAATTCCCCCTGATTAGCGCCCTCCGAACGCTGCCTTAATCGGCTCGTTGGATCGCACGACTTCCGGCCGGACTGGCGCCCCTTTCGAGGAAACCGCGCCGCTGGTGACTTCGGATTTGCCGATAAAGGTCGCTCCCTCTTCAATGACAAGACGCGCGGCTTTTAAATCTCCCTGCAACGTGCATTTTGATTTTAGCTCGCAACGCTCGGCTACCGTGATGTTGCCGTGCACCTTGCCAAAGACGGTGATCGATTTGGTTTTTATTTCGCCGCGGATGTCCGCGTTTTCACCAATCGTCAAAACGCCGTCGGAATTAATTTCCCCTTCGACCTTCCCGTCGATGAGAAGCTCCTTTTGGAACTTGATCGAGCCTTTGATTTCGACATCGCTCGAGAGAATGTCTTTGCCACCGTGATCTGCCATAGGTTTTGGTTTATCGATGATTGTTGTTGTTATTGGCTCTTCGCCGTTCGCAGGATGATTATTCTCATCTATACCCGAATACCGCGGCCTCTCTGGAATTGGCGGTACCGGCTTTTGCGGGACGAATCTTTTGAGCATCGGGTAGTATTGTGACAGTCGTCAACATCTGTCAACGGATTCTCGTCGCTATTTCGAATTTTTTTACGGGGCGATGACGCGATAAAGTTTAGCGACGCTGTTTTGAGCGGATAAAACCAGGAATGGCGGCGCTGCAGTTGGTGTTTTGTCCAGGATCAGGCAGACCGGATGTTCAGGCAGGGACGCGCCCAAAATCGCCGCGGAGTTTCGCGCCGTACGCTCAGAATCGTAGGCAATGATCCAATCAACTCCGTGATTGGCCAGCAGTTTGCGGGCCGTTCTCCAATCCTGGCTGACAAAAAAACGCGCGCTGGCTTCAATTCCTGACAAGCTCTCATGCGAGCTGCCTGCCACGGCCGGTTGATTGGACCAGTAGGCGATCTCCGGCGACAGCCACCACGGCGCGAGGAATGGGTGATTTTCCGACGAACGCAAATTGAGCGCTATGTGGTGCAACTGCTCTGATTCATTGCGCCGCGCCACGCGATCCGCTAGCTGCCCTTCGTTCGGCCAAAGCGTTTCGTCCCAATCACGCAAGATCGGAAGAATTGACAGGAAGAACGCAATCCAAACTGCTGTGCGCGATTTAATCGGTGCAAGTAGATGCGGTAGCGCCAGGGCAAAGATTAGCACAAAGAAATATCCCCACCGCGCCTGCCACATTGTGAGAACGTAAGTGGCTATCAAAAGCGCCAGAACGAATGTTGGCGTGATTTCCTTACCGTTGTGTCTGGTCTTGATGACGCTGAGCCAGATAAGGAGCGGCGCCACCAAAAGCAGATAGCCGCACCAGCGCAACCAGATCGCGTTCGCAGGCCAGATATGCGCCATTTCCCCAATGGTCGTCCCCCAGTTTTGAAACAGCGCGTTCGGATGCAAAATAGAGAGTGACGGAGTTCGGCGCTCAATCAGAAGGGCGATCAAAATGACAGCAGCAAACGACACCCAACCACCTCCCCGAGACCTCGCGAAAATTGTTCGTGGATTTTTGGCTGTGCTTGCAAGCAGCACGACCAGAAGCAACACGAGCGACTCGTAAGCCGAGGTCCAGATAGCTAATCCCCACGCGATTCCACTGATGATGCTCCATTTGCTTAAATTGGGACTGGAAACAGGCGTTGCTTTCGCTTGTAGACTCCATTCTGCGCAAATGGCGACTGTCACGAGTAACATCAGCAGCGATTGATGGTCAGGTCTGCCGAGTTCGGTTCCATGAACAAGGATGGGGCTAATGGCGTACAGGATCAGGGTGATCCAGCGATATCGAAACTTCATGGACCACCACCAAACAAACCATGCCGCGAGCAGCGCAAGCGCCGGCGAAATCAGTGCACCGGCCAGATCGAGTGACTGTGCCGAGAAAGGCTTCAGCAAGATTGCCAACGCTAGAATCAGGTAGTCAAGCGGCGCGGTGGTGTGTGGCGCGGTTCCCGCCGGAAAATTCTCGAAATCGTGATGTCGTACGATCAACCCCGGATGCTCCGAACACATCCGTACGCGGCTCATTCGTGCATAACAATCCGCGTCGGTGAAATAAATGTTCCCGGCCACAAATACATCCTGATAATTCGCGCCGCGCGTTGTCAGGATCAGTGCGCCCAGAATTGCGATTTCACTGACGCTCAGGATTCGGCGAATCACCAAGCCATCCCAAATCCGCCATTCAAAATGCGCAATCCGAAATTTCGCTGATCAATCTGGTTTTCCGGGTTGATCGCCGCGTGGAGAATTGTTCTGCAGTACCTTTAGGCTGGAGCGAGTCCAGGTTTAAGAACCACCTTAATGCAGCCGTCTTCTTTATCCCTGAATTTCTTGTAAAGTTCAGGACCTTGTTCAAGTGGAGCCTTATGTGTGATCACAAATGAAGGATCGATCTCGCCCGAATCGATCGTCGCGAGGAGCTTTTGAGTATAGCGTTTCACGTGTGTCTGGCCTGTCTTCATTGTGAGACCCTTATTCATAAACGCTCCAAAAGGGATTTTGTCGGTGAACCCGATATAAACGCCGGGCACAGAGATGGTGCCGCCTTTGCGGCAACACCAGATAGCTTCGCGTAAAACATGCGCGCGATCAGTAGCGAGAAAAACAGAGGCCTTCGTTTTGTCCAGAACCGCATCGAACGAGCCAGTAGCATGCGCTTCCGCGCCGACGGCGTCGATGCAACGGTCAGCTCCTCGGCCGCCGGTCATTTCCTGCATTCGTTCGTAAACAGTCGCATCGCTCTTTTCAAAATTGATTGTCTCGGCTTTGCCGTGCTTTCGTGCCATTTCAAGACGTTCCGGAACCCGGTCAATCGCGATGACCCGGCCAGCGCCGAACATCCAGGCGCTTTGAACGCAGAATTGGCCAACTGGTCCGCACCCCCATACGGCAACAGTGTCGCCAGGTTCGATTTCCGCATTTTCCGCCGCCATGTAGCCCGTCGGGAAGATATCCGATAGAAACAAGACTTGTTCATCGGTTAGTGAGTCGTTTTCGATTTTCAGTGGGCTTACATCCGCATAAGGCACGCGCAGATATTCGGCCTGCCCACCGGGATAATGGCCCGTAAGGTGTGAATAGCCGTAAAGACCGGCCGGAGCATGTCCCATGAGCTTTTCGGCCTTTTCCTTGTCGCGATTCGTTCGGTCGCAACATGACCAGAGTTCTTTTTTGCAAAAGAAGCATTCGCCACAGCAAATGGTGAACGGAATAACTACACGGTCACCTTGACGGAATTTTTTTATGGCGCTTCCAACTTCGACGACTTCGCCCATCGGTTCATGACCCAGAATGTCGCCTTTTTCCATTGCAGGCATGTAATGGTCGTAAAGATGCAAGTCCGAGCCGCAGATAGCCGTAGATGTGATTCTTACAATGATATCGCGCGAATCTTCGATAATCGGATCGGGAACCTTATCGCAACGCACATCACCTTTGCCGTGCCAAACTAATGCCCTCATGAATTTAACCTCCTGTTTTGTGACTCTTCTTGAGTGATCGCGCGACGCAGCGGGAACAGACGTGTTGCATTTGCTGCGGTCGGGCTTCCAACTTTGCGTTTAACACGTCTGCGTACGCGATGAAGTGCGAACGATTTCTGTTATGAAATCACACGGCGGGGAAATTAATGAAGGCCGATCGCTTGCTGTCGTTACAGGCGCATCGAGCGGAATCGGATTTTACTTGGCAAAACAATGCGCCGAAAACGGCTACGATTTATTAATCGCAGCGGACTCTACAGAACTTGAACAGGCGGCCGAAAAACTTCGCTCAGGCGGAGTGAATGTTCAGACAGTGGAAACAGACCTGGCGACCATCGAAGGAATTGAGGAGCTTTACGAAGCAACAAGCGGCCGTCCGGTGGATATTCTGATGGCAAACGCGGGCCATGGCCTGGGTCACGCTTTTCTCGATCAAGACTTTGAGGAAGCGCGTCATGTTATCGATACAAACGTAACCGGGACAGTCTACCTGGTTCATAAGATCGGACGCGATATGCGGGCACGGGGTGCAGGAAGAATCCTGTTCACCGGGTCGATCGCCGGATTGATGCCCGGCACATACCAGGCCGTTTACAATGCAACAAAAGCGTTTATCGATTCCTTTTCCTTTGCTTTGCGCGCCGAACTAAAAGATTCAGGTATTACCGTAACGTGTTTGATGCCAGGGGCCACAGACACGGATTTCTTCGCACGGGCGGACATGCTCGACACCAAAGTAGCAACGGAAGAAAAGGATGATCCGGCGGAAGTGGCTAAAGCAGGATTCAAGGCGATGATGGAAGGGAAAGGCGACATCGTGACTGGCATGAAGAACAAGCTGACCACCATGGCGGCGGCTGTGACACCTTCAGGTATGCTGGCGGAACAGCACCGGAAAATGGCTGAACCCGGTAGCGCAAAAAAATAGAATTTCCGCAGCCTTATCAAGCGTTCGACAGTCATAAACATGCAGCGCAGAGCTAATGCCGTCACGATTACGTTAAGCTCCGGCGAGCGGCCTCTGCAGCCAGCGACTAATAAGCCGCTTGGATGAAGCTTAGCTGTTAAACACCAAACAACTTTTTCTTAGGATTTTTCCCTCTGAGCATCTGCGGCTTCCCTTGATCAGCGTATAGGTGATTCTTGGTTAATTGCGCGCTCGCCTTGGGACTGCGTAAATCGATTCAGACAGATCCAACATCTGGTGAAACCAGCCAGGCAGTGGCTTGCGAAATTCTTCAGGGGTGCTGTTAGAGGCAGCCCATGCAAATAGCACAAGCAATCAACAACCAAGAAAGTAAGAAGTTATGAAGCTAGATACATTACAAAAGCTGTACACCGAGGAACTGCGCGATCTCTATAATGCTGAAAATCAGTTATTGAAGGCACTGCCAAAGATGGCAAAAGCTGCCTCATCGGAAGAGTTGAAAGATGCTTTCGAAAAACATTTACAACAAACCAAAGGTCACGTTGAAAGGCTTGAACAAGTCTTCGATCAGCTTGGTGAAAAGGCAAAAGGTAAAACGTGCCGCGCCATGAAGGGACTTATTGAAGAAGGAGCTGAAATTCTGGAAGAAGACGGAGATGATTCTGTCATAGACGCAGGCATCATCGTTGCCGCACAGAAAGTCGAACACTACGAGATCGCAAGTTATGGCAGTGTTCGTACTTTTGCCAATTTGCTTGGACAGAACAAGGCCGCGGAACTTTTGCAAGCGACCCTAGATGAGGAGTCCGAGACGAATGAGCTTCTCAACAAACTAGCTGAAACCGTTGTGAACCCGGAAGCCTTGATGGACACCGAGTTTGCTGATTCCGGTTCCAAACGATAATTCGATGAGGCAGGAATGGCGTTACAGAAAGGAATCGTATGAAAAACCATCAGGACACGATCTCGGTTCTCGACGATTTGATCGAAACACTTAAAGACGGGCAGGAAGGATTCAGACAAGCCGCTGAAAGTGTCAAGGATTCACAGTTGAGATCACTTTTTAACGAATACTCTCAACAACGTCTTCGCTTCGCGAGTGCCCTGCAGAATCAAGTTCGCACATTGGGCAAGACGGAACCTGAGTCTGACAGCAGCGCAGCTGGCGCATTGCACCGTACTTGGATCAACTTGAAATCGACACTTAGCGGAGGTGACGATCATGCGATCCTTGCTGAATGTGAACGCGGGGAAGACTCGGCGGTGGAAGCGTACCAAAAGGCATTAAATGACGATTTGTCTCCAGACGTGTACGAACTCGTCGCCCGGCAATTCACCGATGTTAAGGCAGCGCACGATCGAATTAGAAACCTGCGTGATAGCAGAAACAGGTAGCTACTCATGCCTGGCGCCTGAAACTCGAGGCCGCTCCCACCTGAGCGGTAACGAGGGCGCAAAATAGGCTAGGTAACACGCCAGTTATGAAGGAGCCGGATGCAGTTACTCGGCGTCGCGCAATTGCTACGATGGGTGCAGCCGGAATTGCCGCACTTGGTGGTCAAGCCATTTTAGGCTCGCAAGGAAAGAAGGAAGCTATGACAACGAAGACATTGGAAGATCCGACAACAAAATATCCGAAGCCGCCGTTTAAGGAGCAGTCGCAGCCCTGGCCGGGTTTGGCGAGCAAAATGGATCCGCGTCCTGATCATGGTGAAAAAAGCTATAAGGGCTCGGGCCGTTTGTCGGGGCGAAAAGCCCTTATCACTGGGGGTGATTCAGGCATGGGGCGCGCTGCGGCAATCGCATTTGCGCGCGAAGGCGCTGATGTGGCGATCAATTACTTTCCGACTGAACAGCCGGATGCTGATGAAGTTATCGCCCTGATCAAAGAAGCGGGTCGCAAAGCGATCGGGATCGCCGGCGATCTGCGGGATGAAGCGTTTTGTAAAAAACTTGTCTCCGACGCCGTGGAACAACTCGGCGGGCTCGACATTTTAGTGTGTAATGCAGCTAGACAACAGACGCGTCCATCCATTCTCGATATTTCGAGCGAGGACTTCGACGCGACAATGAAAACTAACGTCTACGCACCATTCTGGATCATTAAAGCGGCGGTGCCGCACATGCCGTCCGGCTCGGTCATAATCGGCACGACCTCGGAGCAAGCAACTGATCCCTCACCCGAGATTTACGATTACGCCCAAACGAAAGCTGCGACAACGAACTATGTGCGGTCGCTGGCAAAACAACTTGGGCCAAAAGGCATCCGCGTAAATGGTGTTGCACCGGGGCCGATTTGGACGCCGTTGCAGGTCAGTGGTGGGGCGACGATGGAAAAGCTCAAACAGTTCGGGGGGAAAACTCCGCTTGGTCGGCCCGGGCAGCCCGCAGAACTTGCTTCAATTTACGTGCAACTCGCCGCTAACGACGCGAGCTACACCACTGGCCAGGTGTACGGTGCGGCCGGAGGGAGCGGGCAACCCTAGGCTGGAAACCAATCTCCTTAGAGTGTTGGCGAGGTTCTGCTCGTCGGACTATCGACGCTCGGAAAATTCGCGCTCACTCCAAAGACTTATAATCTGCCATCCATGCGCCACGCAGAGCAACACCAGATAAACCTGGTCCACGAAGATGAACGGTCGCGGATATACCGCGCCATCCGCGAACTTACCCTCAACAACGCAAAAAATGGCGCCTATCGCCGAGGCAATAAGGAGAAACTGCTGCGGTAAAACGAGAAACACACACAGCGTTAGATTTTTGCAAAAAATCGCAGCTACAGCAGCAAGACTTACCGCAGCACAGAAGATTGCCGCGACGATGTGGTTCACCGAACGAAAGATCGAGGAGTAATTCGATCCCGGTCGTGTGTAACGGCGCGAACAACAGGGCCGCAGCCCAACTCAAATGCATCGCGCTCGCAAGAAGAATGACAACGTATCTAGTCACGCCGCGGTTGATAACACGATCGAAACGCACGAGCGCGGCGAAGAGTCGGGAAAGAGCTTTTACCCGTCATGTTCGACGTTCGCGCAGCGTTGCTTTTCAAAGATCGCGCACAGCCCCTGCTTGTAGAAGCTTAACTGAAACCCGAAGTCTTTTGCAAATTGTTCAATCTTGGCTTTGCGATTTTCCTCGTCTAAGGGCCAGAGACGCTGCAGTTCGTGCTCGTAGATGGCGCAGTGCCCAATCTCGGCAGTTTCTTGTTCCAATTGTTTTTGGATTCGTCTGGCAAGAAGTTTCATCACGCCCGGCACCGACATCCCTTGCGGGGGCAACGATTGTGGTGACATCTCGCCGTGTCGTCAAGCTGACAATTTCGTCAATAAAGATCGCATCGATTAGGCGACTACGGCTTAGTGCAACGGCGTAACTGCGGAAGAGAAACGGCGTTTAACCGCTCCCATAAACAAACGAACTGGATAGAACAGCTTAGACAAATTGCAGAAGGGGTCGCTAGTTAATGAAAACGGGCTTGTAGCTCAACGGTTACAGCAGGGAACTCATAATTTAAGCCTAACGAGTTGCACACCGTTTACTGCTTTGCATCTCGTTGCTGATGCCGGGTGATTCGTAACTCCGCTTTGGCGCCGCTTTGTGCAGAGTTGCGCGGTTTTGCAGCCCAAAAATGTCAGACCGTAGAAAACAACCATGAACGACGGTAAGCAGTTTCCAACGCTTCCCTCACGCGCGCGCGAACGTAACCGTTGCGTCGGCCCAAGCCCTTGCGACGGCGTGGTCTTTGCTTTGTCCACTGAGCAGACCACACGAAGCAAGTCAGGACCGGGGAATGGGCTTGACTTTTTCCGTTTCGCCCAACAAAAACGCGGCATGAACGTACGATTGATTGCTCCCGTCGCCGCACTTTTGTGCGTGCTCTCCAGCACGGCCGAGCCTAGGCAGATGGTCCGAAACGTTAAAGTCTCTGAAGGTCCAACGCCATTCATCAGTTTCGTCCATGCCGTCGTCAGGGATGTCGACGGTTTCGAGTCCGCCCAATTCCAGATTTGGCCAAAAGTGGGGTCGGCTACGCGGCCGATCAAGGCTCGCTATGCGCGGTCTTATTTGGAAGGGCGTGGATATTTCGATCCCAACAGTGGCGAAATCACCATCCCCGTCTTCGGTCTATACGCCGGCCGCGCAAACCGCATCATAATCAGGCTTAGTTTCAGCGGCGGAGTTGCCAACGTTAAAGGATTTGCTGTCACGATAACAACGCCTAGTTATGACGGCGGCACATACTCCAACCCAACCATCATTCAGCCGCGGCTGCCGGGCACCACTTTAAGCTATGACTTTGTCCTCCTACGGGCTGATGCCGATTCTGTAGCGCCCATCATCGTCGACACCGATGCCGAAATTCGCTGGGTCGGCACCGCAGGCGTGGGGACCCGGAAGTGCATCCTCTTTGACAATGCATTTTACCTCGCTTCCGGCAGCTCGCTTCTTCGCACCGAATTTGATGGCGTCACGATACCTGTGGCCAACTACAGCGCGATTGGCGTCACCAACTTCCATCACAATATTGACCCGGGCCGCGAGGGAATGATCCTCGATGCCGATACTGCCGAGCAAACGGAGAGCATGAATCTGGAGGTCGATGCCGCTGGCAATGTGCTTCGGACGTGGAATCTGGCGGACATCATCAGTGCCGCGATGATCGCCGGTGGGGACGATCCAAGCCAGTTCGTCTATTCTGCGCCGACCGACTGGTTTCACAACAACGCCACCACCTACCGGAGCTCTGATGACTCACTCATCGTTTCGAGTCGGGAAAACTTTGTCATCGCGCTGGATTACGACTCTGGAAACATCAAGTGGATCCTGGGCGATCCGACAAAGCACTGGCACGAATTTCCGTCGCTGCGTGCATTTGCCCTGACCCTTGCCCCGGGCACACTGCCGCCGATTGGCGAGCATGCTTTGTCCATGTCGGGTGATCAATTACTCCTGTTCGATAATGGGACCGGCAGCAATTTCCAGCAACCGCCGGGAGAAACACGCAACTACAGCGCCCCTCGCAAATATCAGATCGATCTTTACGCCTTTCAGGCGACTGAGACATGGCATTATTACCCTGACCCCAGTGTCTATAGCCCATTCTGCAGTAGCGTCTATGAAGATGCACCGGACAACTACGTGATCGATTATACGCTTGGCCCCGGTTATACCGGCATCGTTGGTCTAGACGCCTCGGGTAATGTGGCCTTCAATTATCGATACCAACAGAATGGTTGTGCAACGGCTTATAACGCGATTCAGATCCATTGGGAAAATCTGAATTTGGAATAACGCGGTCGGCGGGCCAGAACCCCCAGGGCGAATTGAAGCTCGTTCAGCAGGGGCGAATAACGTGAGTTGCTGATGCACGTCACGACGGATGACAGACGCTTTGCTGTACACGCCGAGCGCCCTTGCACTCGTCAGTCTCGATCACGTCGCGAGCGTGATTATAAACGCAGGTCACGTCGCGTCGCAGGTGGCCGTAGGTCTTCATGGCCAACCTACCGCCATCTTTGTGCCTTCAGCGTGATTGCTGTATACGACCCCTGAGTGCTTTGCCACGTCGAATACATGCCCCAAGGCAGAAAGAGTATTGTTATATGGCGCCCAGCCTTTACAAGTTCGACGTTCATCTATGCGAATGGGCCTGTAGCTCAGCGGTTAGAGCAGGGGACTCATAATTCAAGAAGGTTTTTTTGCGGGGGTTTTCATCACGTTGCGTACTGTTTCGGACGCTAGGTACCTTAGGCATGTCGGACTCGCGTGACGTTGCGCAGACGCGCGGAGTTTTGTGGCTAAACACTCTCAGACCGTAGAAAACGACCGTGAAAATTTAGAGTCGTGGGTTCGAATCCCACTCTATCCGTTCGCGGCGCATATCGGCGGCACCCAAAAGGACAACAGCTCTTGCAAACGTCTACCAAAATCCAGCCATTTTCGCCCACGGTGCTTGTCGTGCGGGAAACAGCTTTGCGTAAATGACCAAAACGATCAATGGACGGACGCACGTCGGCGCTAGTGGACCGTCACCGTCCCGAAGACAGCGCGATTGTTCGATGAATCGTCATCTGTTCCTTTGAAAATTGCGGCGACGCGATAGTTTCCGGGCGGCGTGCCTGCAAGAACGTTGAACGTCAAATTGCCCGACCATCCGGAGAAAGCATTGAAGCTCGCCCATGTCAGCGTCCCCATTTCGACGACAGCTCCCGTGGCGGTGTTCTCCAATACGATGCGAAATGCCGCACTTGAAAACGGAAAAACGGAACTTAAGTTTTCGACGCTGAAATCCTGTATGGTGAGCGGCGCACCACGCGCAACCGAAGTAGGCGACAGCGTGCTGTAAGTTTTGGCACCCAGCCCATTGCGAAGCGGAAACACTCCCATGTCGTTAACTGGCGTGGGGAGCGGATTGAATTTCTGCGAAGCAGATCGGTTCCAACCCACCTTGTCGTTATGATGAAGCACATTGCTGACTGCGCCGTTTGTCGTCATCACCGACAAGCTACGATCTTCGTGATCCAGCGTCACCGCATGTCCGAGTTCGTGCAACGCAATTTCTTGAAACCCTAATTGAAAGGGAACTGTCGTCTGCGGTGCGAAAAGCGTGATGGCCGGATTGAACAGCATGTCTTGTTCGATCACGCGATCACACTTGGTGCGATCGTACCAAGTTAAGGTCAAGCCTACCGATCCTACCCAGGTTGAGTTGTAAAAGCGATTAAGATTGGCCTCGCTCAGCCAAGCGATGATGTTGTTGCCGTCCCGGCCGAGGGGAATTGTACTGCTCTTGGTTCGGTCAATACTCAATGCGGGATAAATGCGATTCCACTTTTGCGATTCGGCGACGACCATGTCCACCCAGAACTCGGAGTTGAAGTGATACGCGCGAAATTTAAAGGGACCGTCGAGATATCCGCAATACACATATGCGGATGCTCTGGGTGAAGCAAACACGATCACGAGGAGCACGCTCAAACACGCAATGGCCTTGATGATTTCTGTTCTTTTGATAGCCATCATTGCTGCCTCGCCTACTGACGCAGCATAGCCCGAATCGCCGCCGAAAATTCATCGAGCGAGAGCGCTTTTCGTTGACCGACTTCAGCGCGTTGCACGGACGTAATCGCGCCGTCAATTGTCGGATCGTTAGCCAACGCCGCCGCCCGTTGCAGATCGGTGCGACGAGCCGATGTCTCATCGAGTTGGATCAATCCATTTTCGATGCCGGTGATCGCCAGACCGTCGTACGAAAACAGGCCGCTGTCAGCAACGATAAATACACCGCCTTCATTGCCGGTGATCGGGTTGTAAACCGTGCGCGTCAAATCTGTAAAGATCAAATACGTGGTCTCACGCGAAAATTCCGGCATGTGCGATCCTTTCATTGCAATGTCGCCGACCGAACCTCCGAGTGTGGTGAGACTCACCGATTTTTTGGAGGCATCGCCGACGATGACGCGGTCAACCGCGAATTCATTCTTGGTGACGATCAGTCCGCGGCTGTCTTTTTCGCTCGTTTGCGCCGTCACGTGCCCCACGTAAACGAAAGGCGAATTGGCAACGAGCCAACCAAGATTCTTCGTAAGCTCATCGGGAGCCTTCATTACCTGAGTGCTCGTTGCAGCATCGACAGCTGGGTCCGAAATGGATTCCCTGACGGCGGGTTTCCTCGAACAATTGGCGACGCTGAGTGTCGCAAGGCTCAGCAAAAGACAAACCCTCCTCATAGCGCCTCTCAACAGACCCCATTAACATCGTAGAAGTTGTAATGAACCACAAGATCGAACGCGATGGCAGACGTTTGTGGCAAATCAGAGGCGGCTAGTTAGGCCCACTCTTCAAAAACAACGAATGGTACCCGAACGGTCCAGATTTGCCTAGCAGTACTGGATCCGATCGTCGTTTTGGTCGCGAAGTCGATTCCGCCGTTGCACCAGAACCAAACAAGATACCAATCATCTGAGCTGGCCCAAAAGAAATCCTGATTAGACCAATAGCTGTCGCCTGAATCCTCGTGCGTTTCGTACCATGACGTGCCGTCCTGCCACAACCAGTCCCGGCGATCCAGAATTCGCTGAGTGTTTCCCGGCCCCAACCAGCGATAGACCATCTTGCAAAGCTGTGCGCGATTGTGTGCGACCTGCAGGTTCGAGTCATCGCGCCACCAATAATCATAATGCACCAACCCGGAGACTCGAACAAACGTTGACACCGCTTTGGGTTTGAACCAGATCCCAACTCCGGCACCGGCCCACATCCACCCGCCTTCAGCGACAGGGCGATCGACGTAAGTTTCAGTAAGATCAATGTCCAGCCGTCCTGTGTCCTTGATAGCAGATGGCCCTCGCGCCGCGGTACCACGCGCATCCGTAGGTAAAAACTCTGTGTATACCTCATCATAGGGAGGAGCGACAACAAAGATGCGGTCGGTGCTTCCTGCTGTCGACAGGCTCATCAAATGTTGTGCCGATGAGTCGAAGTCGGAATGGTATCGCGGCCGATCCATCACCACTTTGAGCGAAAGCATTTCTCCTAGCCTGCGGAAACGCTCATCTTGACCAAGCACACTACCGATCAACTCCGCTCGATACCAAGCGCTCGCATACGCCCTACGATCTGCGGCAACGTTTTCTGCTAAGACCTGAGAAAGATCTGCAGCGGGATTTGGTTCATCTGGACGTTGCCCGCCCCTATCCGGTCGCGATACAACTCCTCGCTTTGGTGCATCATGGGATTTTGTTTTCTGATTCATAATGTTTCTCTTTAGACGGTTCGAATAGTTTCATTGTGCCGGGCTCACCGGCGGCAGAATATTTTTCCACACTCGCAAGGACAAAATGTGCCGGCGACGAGCGATTGAATTCATATGTTACTTCAGTTGTGTGAACGAGCCTTTCGTTCACCGTTAACCCTGCGGAAAGAGGGTCAGGAAGAGCTCTGGGAGTGGCCTAACGAACTTAGCGCGGATAAATTCTGGAGGATTCGGATAGACTGTGTCAACACTGTTTTTTGGACCGCCGTTCCCATTCCAGAAACGCCGTCAGCTTTCCGACGTCTTGCTTAGCTTTCGCTATGGCTTTGTGATCCGCGCGACGAGACACGCCGCAGCTATGCTTTTTATGTTGCTACCGCCGTGTCGCCCGTAATGAACGTGTCCACGACATTGACGGCGGCTCGGAACAATGTTAGAAGATTTCCTACCCCAGGCACTATGGCAACCCTTCAAGCGACGCCAAGTCCGATCGTCGTGGACAACGAAGCGGGAAAGACTGACGGAACAACGAACATCGATTACCTAAAGGCTGCTGTGGAAGAGCTCTGGGAACGTTTTACGGGCGGCACATGGACTCAGATCAATCCACACGTCCGGACTGGGAGGGGAGATGAGGCCGATAGGTATGGGAGCTACCCTGTCACCCTAAAGCCAGGTCAGAACTACGAAGTGTGCGTATACACCTGGGATCATGGGCCGCTGAAGCCGGATCCCATTCAAGTTGCGTGTGTAAAAGTTTATTGCCTGTGGAAGAAGCCTCACGACGTTGCGTTGATCACCGACGAAAATGAAAGCTTTGGCGGAACGTGGTACTGGCACCAGGTGCACACCAACGTCCCAACCAACATCGTCGAGATCGGTGTCAGTCGGAACCCGCCGGTCGTCGCGAACGGGATCCCGCATCTTGAATCACCCGATGGTGGGCCGAGTGCGCCGCTGGTTCGCACCGATGATCATCAGGTCGAGATCAAGCCGCTCCTAGCTGGCAACCACTATTTTTTCCTCGTCGTTGTCATAGACGACTTTGGTAACTGGGACATTCGGAAGAGCGAATTCACCGCGTTCCGCCGACAACTTACGGTCGAGTTCCCGACGATCCATATTTTCAATGATGGCGATCCGTTCGACGAAGGCGAAGGCGAGTTCTGGTTTCGGGTGTTTTCGGGCGATTGGAACCGAACAAAAACCGTCTTCAAAGAGTTTCATCGAGACACGCAGGATATCGACGATTGGGGTGAAACCGACCGGCCGTACAGCCTCGGCTTCACGCACGTCGGCGCGCCTGAAGTGGTGCCGCCCGGAGGAGAAAGAGTGTGGGTGAGCTCGTGGGGAATCGAGCACGACGGCTTCCTTGAAGGAGATGAAGCTGCGCGTTCGTGGGGCAGGCAGTTACCCCTCCCGGCCGGGCGCTTCGTGGAGAAGGTGACGAACAGCACCTTCCTGATGGACTGCCCGGCCGTGCCAATCGGCGATGGGGATGATGACGACTTTCACTATGGCGTGCTGGTGCGGTGGTCAGTAGACTACGTGCCGTGATCGCGCGGGCACCTGTGGCCCTGCACCAAGCGCGGACGCTTTCGCTATGGCGCCTCACGGGCGAGAGAAACCGGCATGAAAAAAGGATTGTTAATCTCGACGATGGTTCCGACTACTAGCTACCCCCGCCAGATTATGAGTCGGCGGCGGCTGACGGCTCTTTCCCTAACGCCCAAGGCGCGCGAGCCGCAATCCCCCTAGGAAAAGCTTCCAGGGACTTCCGTTCTCTTGTTGCATGCTGCGCCGAAGCATGGCGAAACCGGTCTTGTGCAAAATGAAATGGCGGTGTTTTCGGCGTTAGCGTTGTACGGCCGCGGCAACCGTCCCTTGCCAAGAATAACTCATTTTATTGCCGTCTATCCTAAACGGAGAAAAGGTTACTTTCACCGTCTCCCCTCCTCTAGAAAACCTTTCAAAATGTGGCTTGTCTGGAACGATGGACGACGTCCAAACACTGCTGAAAGAACGTTGTGATGATGTCACGAGGGTTGCTGAACCTTTCTCGAATAGAGTTTTGCCGTCCGTAGACCACTCAAGCCGGTAGTCCTTTACCGAGACGACATCTTTTGGGCCGTCGTATTGCCCCGATACCATGATCTTCGTAGTCCACTCGGTGTCGCGCAATGCCGCAACCTCAGTCTCAAATACAATCTGGCTGCTCGGGAATTCGGGGTAGGAAACCGTCCTATGAACGCGATAATTGCCACCTGTCAATTCGTACAAAGTGACCGCGTCACCCCTGGGGACCAGACCGGCCCCCGTGTGATGAGTAGTTCAAGCGTGGGTGCTTAATGTTCCGGGTGTGAACTCTGGGGGCAACTGCTCAAACGTGCAGGTTGAATTGCCGCCGCGGCCTACATTGATAGTCGCAACGATACTGTTTTTAAGAGCAGCACCGTTCACTGCGCCGGTGGTCTCCGTCCGTGAAACGATGTTGATGTCACGGTGACACGACAAAAGAAACGCGGTAGCAAAGACAGCTAACGACAATCCGGAAGGAGCTAAGCACTTCAATCGCATTTGGAGAATTGACTTGAAACGTTACAATCCATTGGCCACTGATTCTGCGTTTCAATAATTAGAGCTTGGGACTTATACGAACAGGGGTCAAGCAAAAATTTCGATGCGGAGATCTCCGACTGAGTAATCACTGGCGACATCGGGTTACGCGATGAAATTCTTGTTTTATCGCAAAGGCAAGGGGACGCTTTCCGACAGGCCTTCAGTGCCCGTGGAGGAGGAGTTATGAAATGGGTCTAGCGGTTGCTTTCGCGCGCTTCCATCTATGCGTTTACTGAAAAGGGGATGACATCAGCCTGTTTCGCTGCGGTTGGCATGAAGCTCACGCGTTGCGCCTGTGCGATGCTGTGCTCGCGCCTCAAGTGCCCATAGGTTTTCATTGCCAGTGCGCCGCCGTCTTTGTGGCCTAACCAGCGCGAAACGGTCGGAATATCGACGCCGCTTTCAATGCAGCGCGTCGCGAATAGGTGCCGCAAATCATGATGCGTGATGCGATCCGCGCCGACTTTTTTGCATGCTCGATCAGGCGCCTTCTGGCATTCGTTCACGCGAAACACGTTGGCGTCCAGCGGCTCGCGTTTTCGGGCGCTTCGCATTCGCTCAAACAACGTGCGAGCATCGGGAATCATCGGTACTCGGCGCACTTCCCAATTTTTTGTGGCAGTCTCCGGATCGCCACGCACAACAGTTTCACCCCGCTCAAAATCCAGATCGCGCCACTCGACTTCCCCGGCTTCGCCTTTGCGCAACCCCGTGAAGGCGAGGCCACGCACAAAGTCCGCGCAATCTTGAGAACACCATGCGCCGGCGTGTTCTACCACGTCGACAACTTGCAAGAACTGGTCACTGC
>JBKPMH010000160.1:0-3830 GCA_046732035.1 Verrucomicrobiota bacterium | reverse complement strand
ACGACAATCAAAGTTGGCAATAACCAGATGGGTCCCACCACGAGGTTGCGCGGCAAGGCGAGGTAGATCGCACAGATCGCCAGAAAAGCCAGCACCGCCTGGCCGCGCGGTTCGGGCCTGTCGATGTGTTCTGGCGAGGGCGGCATTACGTCGGGTTATAGCCAGAATTCAGACTCGCGCGAGTCACGACTGTAAATTAAATGCGATACTTGCCGCGTATCTTGATGAAAAAGACCTCGCGGAGAGCGGTACTGTGCATTAACAACCCGTTGGCCCGACACATCGAAACAAAGTGGCAATCCGACAACGATGTATTTGCGCACGCCACTTGGGGGCAAATCCTGGGCGCAGATGTGTGCCCGGGATGTCGGCCGAAAGTTTAAGCCTAACGACTTTGACGTGTGCCCCCAGGCTGGCCAGCGAGACAACAGCTCCAGCGTGCCCTTGGCGAGATGCAGGCCATGCTGCAAGAAGTCCCTCGGGACCCACGCCCTCTCCATCCAGGCGTCTTGGAACGATTTGTGGAAACGGACCAGTGGATTTACTGAGGAATCACGAGGTTAACGCGCGGGAGAAACGACGATGGCCGCAGGGATTATTCTCTCGTAACTAAACGTTGAATCCGTATGATGCGCATCGCCCATCATATGATTGTCTCCGTCTTCCCACCGAGGCACAAAAATGTTTAAACGAATTCTCAAATGGCTCGGCGCGATCTTCGCGATCGCGCTAATCGCGATTGCGATCTTTGTAATTAATTTGATTTGGTTCCGGCCATGGAGCTTGAATCTGTTCTACGAAAAAATCTTCGCCGAAATTCTCTTCGATCACCCCGAAATCCTCTCCACGCTCGGTTTAGTGGAGCAATTCGGGATTACAAATCACAATGGAAAACTCGACGACGAATCGCCGGCCCATCAAAAACGCGAATTCGATAGATGGAAGCGGGACCTTGCACAGCTTCACGAATATCCGCTCGATCGCCAATCGCCTTCACAGAAACTTTCAACACGTGTGCTCGAGTGGTTTCTGCGAATACAAGCCGAGGGCGAGAAATGGCAATGGCACGATTATCCCATTAACCAGCTTTTTGGAGTGCAAAATCAGTTTCCTTCCTTCATGGCGAATACTCACCGGCTTTTAAACAAGAAAGATTGCGATTACTACGTGATGCGGCTCGATGCGCTGCCGAAGAAGTTCGATCAAGTCCTCGAAGGGCTAAAAATTCGCGAACAAAAACGGATTTTGCCGCCGCGCTTTGTGGTTGAAGAAGTGCTCAAGGAAATGACCGATTTCGTCGCCCAACCCGTTTCGGAGAACATTCTTGCGAGCTCATTCAAGGCCCGCGCAGCCAAGATCGACAAGTTAAGCGAAGCTGACCGCGCCGATTTTCAGGCGCGCGTCGAATCGGCAATAACAAACAAAGTTTACCCGGCCTATCAAAAACTCATCGACTATTTCCAGGGGATTCTGCCGAAAACGACAACGGACGATGGGGTCTGGAAGTTGCCGGATGGCGATGCGTTTTACGCCTACAAATTACACGAAAACACCACCACCACGCTCAAGCCGGATGAGGTGCACGAGCTTGGCCTGCGTGAAGTCGCTCGCATCGAAGGCGAGATGCGGGCAATTCTCGATGCAAATGGCTTCGCGGGTCAGCCGATCGGAGAAGCAATGGACAAGCTGTCCAAAGACCCGCGTTTTCTTTATTCGAACGACGACAAGGGACGCAGTGAGGCTCTGGCAAGGTACACGGAGCTGATAAAGCAGGCCACAGAGCGTTCGTCTGAAGAACTCTTTGTGACTACCCCGCGAGCGAAGATTGAAGTGCGCCGCGTTCCCGAGTTCAAGGAAGCGACTGCCCCGGGCGCCTATTACGACATTCCGGCGATGGACGGCAGTCGACCCGGGATTTTCTTCGCCAATCTGCGCGACATGAACGAAGTGCCTAAGTGGAGCATGCCAACGCTCGCATATCATGAGGGGGTTCCGGGACATCATTGGCAGCTCTCTACCGCGGAGGAACTCAAAGGCGTTCCGCAATTTCGCAAGGTGCTCCCGTTCACCGCGTACTCAGAAGGCTGGGCCCTTTACTGTGAATGGTTGGCTAAACAAGTCGGTTGGTACGACAACGATCCGTTTGGGGATCTGGGACGTCTTCGTGACGAACTTTTCCGCGCAGTTCGATTGGTTGTCGATACAGGCATTCACGTAAAGCACTGGACACGTGAACAAGCGATCGCCTACATGCGCGAGAAAACGGGAATGGGCGAGAAAGAAGTTAAATCGGAGATCGAACGTTATATCGTGGCGCCCGGCCAGGCGTGCGCCTACAAGATTGGTATGCTAAAAATCCAGGAACTGCGCGAACGTGCGCAGCAAGAACTCGGACAAAAATTCGATCAGCGCGAGTTTCATGACGCGGTGCTAAAAAATGGCGCGTTACCGCTCGAAATTCTCGAAGAACAAGTGAACGAATACATTCGCCAGAAGAAGGAGTAGACCTGCAGCCGCCTCGCTGTGTCGAGGCGTCGTGGTCAAATTACGAACATAGCGAGACAGCGCTGTCGGCTACAACCGAATTTGATGCGCAAGATCCTGATCACGCTAGCGATTTTCATCGGTTTAGCCATCGCTTGGCTGGCTGCGTGGATTTTTGCCGGACGCCAGATTTCACTTTTTCTCGATCATTTCGGCACAATTGAAAAGACCTCCGCACGAATTCAGTCGCTCGTGTATGAAGGCGATGGGACTGACGGCATACTTCGCGTTAACGACCTCGAGCTAAGTTTAAACGACACTAACGATCTGGCTTTGAACATCGGCACCACGAAAGACGATCAGCTTGGATTGGCAAACGCCGGGAAGGTTTTTCCCTTCGGTCCGACGCCATCAGAAATGCAGAATCTTGGGGTCGTCCCGCCAGCAGGTGACGATGCTGTCGTCGAGATGCGGCAAAGTGTTCTAAGCTGGCCCACTCCGTTCGAACTCAATTTCATGACCGGGCAGTCTCCTTCGTGGAAACGCCATTTGTATTATCGAATACGTTGGAAAAAAGCCGACGGTGCAGAATTAGAAATGCTGTGGCGCTATGAACAGTACTTTTATCCAGGCAGCGGATGGGCGAGCGGATTCATGACCCGGGCAGGCTCAACCGGGTTGATTCAAGTTAGCATTAAGGAGTGACACTGGCCTGAGCGAATGCGTATTGCGGCGACTGAAACCGACGGGTTCGTGTAATCTTGTTTGTCACACAGTTCGTTGCATCGTTATCAGGTGCGACCTTCGCAGAAACTTCGAAAACTGTTTTCAGTCGAGGCAGGGCAAAGCCTCTGGGAGCACGTCTGCCGCTCCACTCACCCGGTGAGCGCTCGTCGAATTCTTGAGACAATCGATCGAACCGAATTGCAGAAATTACGGGAGCGGTATCCCTACCGAGCGAACGCGCGAAGGATCAATGCTTACGAGGATGCAGCATATTGGATTGGAGTGAACGTCAAACGCGCACAGGACCTTTGGCTTGATCGTTCTCCACCATTGCAAATTCTCGATCTTGGCTGCGGTCCCGGTTACTTTCTCTATCTCTGTCGGTTATTTGGTCACCACGGACTCGGATTCGACCCGGCTGAGGACCCGTTCTTCAGCGGAACAATTGAGCTTTTCAAGGTCCGTCGCGTGATCGGGCGTATCGAGCCGGGAGCGCCATTGCCGGAGCTTGGAGGAAAATTCGACCTGGTGACGGGACACCGCGTTTGTTTTCACCGTCTCGGGCGTACGCAAAACGGCCGATGGGCAGAATGGGCGATTGACGATTGGGAATTTTTTAT
>JBKPMH010000159.1:0-22627 GCA_046732035.1 Verrucomicrobiota bacterium | reverse complement strand
GAAACGTTAATCAGCCTCCATGCCGAAAACCAAAAAGAAAACTTCCAAGCGCAAACCGAATCCCGCCTTCATGAGACCGGTCCAGCCTGACGATAAGCTTGCTGCCATTGTCGGGTCGCAGCCGCTACCACGCTCGGAGCTTACCAAAAAGCTCTGGAACTATATCAAGAAGCACGGTTGCCAGGATAAAAAGAAACGAACCATGATCAACGCCGACGACTCACTCAGGCCGGTATTCAATGGCAAAAGCCAGGTGAGTATGTTCGAGATGACCAAACTCGTCTCGAAGCATCTGCGCTAGATCCCAAACCGTTTAATAGCCCGGCGTCGGTGCGCCGGGCTATTTGCGGAACAAAAGAACGAATGCCGCGCTGGCGGTAATGCACCGCTCTTGCGCATGAGAGTATTTCCATCGAAGATGGTGACGTGAAAACCTACCGTTTTTTACTCTTTGCCATTGCGGCCTCTGTTTTTATCTCCGCTCCGGTCGCCAGCGCGGAATCTAACTGGCAAACTGACTACAAAAAAGCCCAGGAAGAGGCCAAAGCGGGTAACAAATTCCTGCTGCTTGACTTTACCGGATCAGATTGGTGCGGCTGGTGCAAAAAGTTTGACAGGGAAGTTTTGTTACAGCCGGAATTTAAGGATTTCGCACGGGAAAACCTGGTCGTCGTTGAACTCGATTTCCCGCGTGGCAAGCCGCAAACTCCTGAGCTACGAAAGCAAAACCGCGAGCTTGCACAGCAATACGAGATTGTCGGGTTCCCCACTATCGTCGTGCTTAGCGCGGACGGGCAGAAGCTTTGGCGCTATGACGGTTATTTTCCCGACGGGCCAAGCGCCTTCATCGCGCAACTGCAGAAATTGCGAAAAGGCTAAATTGGCCCTCTCGCGACACTGGATCAGCATCGCGGCCGAAGAGAGGCGTTGCGTAACTGGCAGCCTCTGCTAGATACGCATTCACCTTCGCCAAGTTCCCGCTTATGTATGGCTACCGTTTGCAAGTGGCTTTTTGCGCCATCGCATGTCTTACGACCGGACTTCGAGCGGAACCTACGCCGCAGGTAAGGCGAGCTACGGCAGCATCTACCCCGATAAACCGAATTGTGCCAGCGCCTACGCCTGTAAAGCGAACTCCGGCAGCACGAGCGGTTCGACCAACGCCTGAAGAACCGGGCATTACATTCAACTCCGTGCAAGTCGACGGGCCCTACATTGCAATGACTTTCGACGATGGGCCGAGCGCGACATTGACCCCAAAGTTGCTCGATTTGCTTGCTGCGCATCACATCAAAGCAACCTTTTTTGTTGTGGGCGAAAACGTCGCGGAGCACCCGGAAATCGTTGCGCGGGCTGCGCGCGAAGGTCATGAAATTGCAAATCACAGTTGGTCACATCCCAATCTGGGCAAAATGTCCGATGAGAATGTTCGTCGCCAACTGCGACAAACTGATGACGCAATCAAGAACGCGACAGGTAAGCGACCTACTTCGATGCGACCGCCCTATGGTTCGATCACGGCGCGCGAAAAACACTGGATTCACGATGAATTCGGCTACGACATCATTCTTTGGGATGTCGATCCTTTAGACTGGAAACGTCCCGGCCCGGCTGTAGTCCGCGCTCGCATTCTTAAAGAGACGCGGCCAGGTTCGATCGTACTATCTCACGATATTCACCCAGGAACGATTGAGGCAATGCCGCCGACGTTCGATGAGCTGGAGGCAAAAGGGTTTAAATTCGTCACGGTGTCCGAACTAATTGGAATGGCAGCAGTTCGGCCCTCACATCCAAGTCCGCAGCCGAGCCCAAGCGTTGCTCCAAGCAGCCCTACTGGATTCGCATTTCCTACTCCCTCCCCGACCCCTTCACCAGGCGGCTAAACCATCGGCTCGGAATTTACTTCTTCGCTGCGCCAAGGCCGCGATCTGCCATCCGCTGTTCGTTCTGACGGCGGGCAATGACAAAGTGATTATTCTCGCCGTAGCTGCGCCATGGCCCTGGCGGCACATCGCGAACTTCAACGAACTGCCAATCGGTCACATCGGTCGGCGACAATCCCAGATAATCTCGCACTGCCGGTGAAACATCCAACCCAGCGCCGTGATTGAGATTCGGTTTGGGACGCTCATTGCCAAAGACGTACTGAAAATGATCTGTCCGAAATGGACCGCAATCCTCCCATTGTGCGTAACACGTGCGATTGCCTTTACGAATCGCAATCCAACGGTCTCGGCATACCGACTGTCCCGGTCCCCTGTAATCATGTTTGAACCACGGAATCACCAGCGCGGCTTCTGGTTTGAACTGTCCGTGCGTGACATCGTTATAGGGTAACGCGCAGTAAAATGGATTTTGCTTGGGAATAAAGGCTATCGGGATGTAATTGCGCCGTGCACTCGCATCAGGGGTATCGGTTCCGCCGTAATTCTCAGTCCAATTGTAGTCCCAGGAGCTCTTGTAGTTCGGAACCGGATTGTTGCCACCGGCTTGTTCGCCAACCCAAAACACCGTCGTCACGATATTCGTCTTCCACGGGTAACGCTGGACAGCAGGACGGGAGCTGGTCGGAATAAAAACCTGCGGTTCTACTTTGAGCAGCGCCTGCTCGCGCAGTTTCATCGCATACTTGGCAAAATCGGCCGCCGTGGCGTAAGGCGAAGTGGATTGCTCGTCCCCGAGGATTTCCGGGGCGATAGCAATTGCGAGAATGGCACAAGCCGCAAGAAGTCTCCTCATCTTCAAACGCCGCCATCCTTTATCCGACTTTCCATCTTAAGCAAGGCAAATTTCCGGGTTCGAGAGTCCGCAGGACGCCTGAGTTCAGAAATTTTGGCTTCATTTTCGACAGCGGTTGAAGCGAATAGTGTCTCAGCTGCGGCTCAGCACAGTGTCGTGCTTAAAATTTTCGTCGTCCTTGTTGGGATAATCCAAAGTGTAATGCAGGCCGCGGCTTTCTTTGCGGCACAGGGCCGAATCGACGATTAACGCGGCCACGGCCGCCAGGTTCCGTAGCTCCAGCAGATCTACGGATACTTTGAAATTCCAATAAAACTCGCGAATTTCGCGCTGCAGATTTCGCAGCCGCGCGCTCGCGCGTTGCAGCCGTTTATCGGTCCGCACAATTCCGACGTAATCCCACATCAAACGTCGGATCTCATCCCAGTTGTGATAAATCACGACAAGCTCATCAACGTCCTGCACATTTCCCGATTTCCATTCCGGCAATGAGATCTCCCGTTTCGAAGGTGATCGGGTCTGGCCAGCCGAAGCCAGCAAAGCACGACGCGCCACTACGAGCCCTTCCAACAGCGAATTGCTGGCGAGCCGATTTGCCCCATGCAATCCAGTACACGCGACCTCTCCGATCGCATAAAGACCATACAAACTGGTCGCACCATTCACGTTTGTCTGGATTCCACCGCACTGATAATGCGCAGCAGGAACCACCGGAATTGGCTGCTTTGACATATCGATCCCAAACCGCAGACAAGTTTGATAAATGTGCGGGAAACGCTCTTGAATGAATTCCGGCGATTTATGCGTCACATCCAAAAAAACGCACTGCGCACCTGACCGCTTGATCTCTGCGTCAATCGCACGCGCCACGATGTCGCGGGGCGCCAGTGAGCCGCGCACATCGTATCGTTCCATAAAAGCTTCGCCGCGGTTGTTGCGCAAAACTCCGCCCTCACCGCGGACCGCTTCTGAAATAAGGAATGATTTCGCCTGCGGATGGAAAAGACAGGTGGGATGAAACTGGATGAACTCCATATTCGAGATCTCAACGCCCGCCCGCCATGCCATTGCCACACCGTCGCCAGTAGCGACGTCGGGATTGGTGGTATACAGATAAACCTTTCCGCAACCGCCTGTGGCAAGCACGATCCGGTCAGAACGAATGGTCTCGACCTCTCCAGTTTTTTCGTCCAGGCAATAAATGCCGAGACAGCGGTCTTCTGCCGCAAAACCGAGCTTGGCCGCAGTGATTAAATCTACGGCCATGTGATTTTCCATTAGCTGGACGTGTGATTGGCGGGCCAGCTCGCGTAGCAAAGTCTCTTCGATTTCCTTGCCTGTTACGTCTCGTACGTGCAGAACGCGGCGCTTGGAATGACCGCCTTCTCTGCCGAGATCAAGCTCACGATGCCCGGAAATCTCACGCTCATCGAAATGCAAACCGAGTTCCATCAGGTCAAGAATGCACTGCGGACCTTCAGTCACAATCGTGCGCACGACGCGCTCATCGCAAAGACCGGCTCCGGCCTGGAGCGTGTCGCGAACGTGCAACTCAAAGGAATCTTCGTCACTTGTCACGCACGCAATACCTCCTTGCGCCCACGCTGTGTTTGTGTCCGCGCCTTTGCGTTTCGTGATAACAGCCACCGATCCATGTTTTGCTGCCTTCAACGCGAAACTGAGGCCAGCGATACCGCTGCCGATGACCACAAAATCGTATTCCTTCATCCCAGACGGATATTGTCGATCAAGCGCGTCTTTCCAAAGAAAACAGCAATCGCGAGCAATGAATTTGCTGTGACTTTTTCAACGGTTAGAAAGGTTTCCATGTCGACAACCTCCACATAATCGATTCGAGCCAGCGGCGCTTCCCCAATTACTTTCCTCACAAGTTCGACAATTTCTCTCGCGGATCTTTTTCCGGCATTTGCTGCGGCCCGTAATGCCTTGTACAAAATGGTTGCCTGTTTACGTTCTTCGAAGCTCAGATACTGATTGCGCGAACTGAACGCCAACCCGTCGTCTTCTCGCAGCGTAGGCACGGCGATGATTTTAGTCTTGAAATTAAGATCGCGCACCATTCGGCGAATGATGACCAGTTGCTGAAAATCCTTCTCACCAAACAAGGCGATGTCCGCTGAAAGAATGTTGAACAGCTTCGCCACAACCGTGCAAACACCACGGAAATGTCCGGGACGCGATTTGCCTTCCAAGGTACGTGAAATAGAAGATTCCTCCACGAAGACAGAACGACCGTCTGCGTACATCTCTCCAACATTCGGACGAAACAAGAGATCGACACCGGCGCTCCGGCAAAATTCTTCATCCTTTTTCTCCGGGCGTGGATAGCGTTCGTAATCGCTTCCGGGTTCGAACTGCAGCGGGTTTACAAATATACTGAGCGCGACTTCGCCTTCGGGGCCAGCATGCTCGCGCGCAACATGGATCATTTCCCCGTGCGCTTTGTGAAGAGCGCCCATCGTGGGAACAAGTACTCGGGGTTTTCCATGCGGCGGCGCGTGCGCTTCAGCGATCGTTGTAATAATTCGCATTTATGGAATGAGCGTCGACAATAAAGGTTACGAACCTAACGCCTGCCATGCGAGTCCGCCCACAATCATAAAATTGCGTCATGCTGCTTCAAGCCAGACCGCCTGTCGACCAAAGCGGAATGTCTTGTGACCGAAATCTTGCCAGCCGGCGTCTAATGCGAGATCACGCATTTCCGAAAACGAAAACGCGCGAAGCACAGACAGTCGCGCGTCGTAACGCGTCATTGGCTCGCGAAAAATTACCGCAGTTAAAAAATATACACCTGCTATAAGAAAAAAACTGCGTCGCAAATCGGACACCAGGACAAATCTTTTAGACGCCTCGCGACATCCTCGCAGAATACGTGTCGCATCCTCGGTGCTAAAATGATGAAGCGCCAGCGAGCAAAGGGCGATATCATATGGTTTAGCCGCGCTCCATTCCAGGATATTGGCTTCGCGGTACGAAATCTCCGGATATTCCGCGCTGAGCTTGCTGGCAATTTCCAATGTGGCAGGCTGCCGATCTAACGCATCAATCTCCACGCTGGCGTTGATCGTTCGCGCATAATCGACGATCAATCGCGGAATATCACCAGATCCTGTCGCAAGATCGATGATGCGCAATTTGTCCGCTGGTTTGATCCAGCGACGAATAAAACTCAATACAAGACGATAGCTTCCGAACCAGAGATTCAACTGTCGAATACGTTCCAGATCGCGTTCCAGTTCTGCGGCAGGAGGCTCATCCCGATCCATCATCTCCAAGACGGCTGGATCGAACTTTCGCTTCATTCCTCAATGCCGGTTCGTGAGCGGCTAACCTTACTCCAACACTTATCGATCGCCGTTACGTTGAGAGAAATTTTTGCCACGAATCCGGGAGTGCGGCGGTTTCCACCTCACTCGCGATTCGTCCCTCAAATTCGGGACGGAAAACGGTGCTCGTTCCGTAAACCATGATCACGTCCTCGGTACCTTCAACTCGAATCGCGTGCGCCACACCAGGCGGAATTACGACGCCAACATTATTATTGCTGCGATGGTTGTCGCCGTCCGCAAAGAAACGCATCACTCGCCGAGGTAGTCCGGCGCGAATGTCGCATAGAATCATTTCGACGCGGCCCTGGATAAAAAACATCACGTCCCATTGCTCTTTGTCATAGCTCCGAGCGGAATAATTATCTGGCTCTTCGATGTACAATCGCCGCAGCCAATCTAGCGCGTCAGTATTTTCAGGAATACTCGGTGGATGGACATGGAAGCCCTTCGCACTTCCCGCAAACATCCGCGCAGCCGACCATTGTGTGGGCCAGAGACCAAGTTGCGCCAAAATGCCTTCATCGCGGCGCACGAATTCGCCGAAAAGTCCACGATGGCGTTGCGGATGGACTTTTCGGGCGAACACTTCCACACCTGGGATCCAGATGTCCTTGATCTCGCGCTCGCTTCGATCGGCAGCAGCGAGATCACCGGCATTTACGCCACGTTCTGAAAGTTCCTGAGCAAAAGACGCAGCGCGGTAATCTCGCGTCATTACGGTTTTTCGCGCGCCAAGGTCGATACCGTCCCACAAACCTTTTTCGAGCTTACTCATTTCACCTCAGTTAATGTTCAATTGCCTAGCGAGAAATCGGCGCGTTCGCGAGAAAGATTTGGATTGTAATAAGGGTCAGTCTGTATGACATCCGCCCAACGCTCGCGCAGGATCGCCTCGCCTTCTAAGGCGATCTCATCTATTGGCACTTCACGCCAGCACAGTTTTGCGAATGGTGTGTAAACAATCAAATAACCGGCGCGCCGCATTTTCAAACAAAGATCGACATCAGCCAACGTTGCTCCCAAGGTTTCGTCGAATCCCCCAGCCTGCTCAAAAACTTCACGCCGTGTAAGCATACAGGCGCTCGAAACAGCGCTGCAGTTTCGTGTCACCTTCAACTGGCGATTCGCTCCGGGATCTTCTGCCGGAAAACCGTGAAACGCGCTTTGCACCATCTGATTCAGGCCCAGGATTGTCCCAGCCTGTTCAATAGTCTCGTCCGGATTTTGCAATTGCGCTCCCACGGCTCCGACTTCGGCTCGCTGGACATGCTCGGCCATAATTGTGAGCCACTCCGGTTTAATGGGCTCGATCTTTTCATCCAGAAAAAGGATCCATGGATCGCTTGTTTTGCTTACCGCGAAATTCTTCAGTGCGCACTCATTGAGCTGGCCTGGGCATCGCAGCAAAAGATGTGGGAAACGCGACGAATAATCAGGGAGCCTTTCATCTCGAACAATCACGATCTCATAATTCGAGTAAGTTGTTCTGCTCTCCAGGGTTTCGATACATGCCTCAATTGATTCGACGCTGCGACTCCTGATGATCACCGAGATTTTTTTTGATGCCGGCAGCTGCCGCCTGGTGCAAAAGGCGTGAGTGCGCCAGTCCACGGAGACCCGAGCCAGCTCGCCGCGTCGTTTCAGGTGATCTTCAATCGCAAGTCGCGACGATTCTAATTGTTCGGGCTTTTGACGGACGCTGATCGCGCTGGAAGTCTCCGATCGCCTCCAATGATAGAGGATTCGCGGGATATGGTAAACGCGTTTGGTCTGCTCGATCACCCGGAGAAAAAGGTCATAGTCCTGCGCACTATCGAATCGCGAACGGAAACCTCCAACTTTTTGAACGATATCACGTCGAACCGCGGTCAAATGACCAATGTAGTTGTATGAGAGAAGAAAATCGGGTGACCAATCCGGTTTAAATAACGGGGCCTCAAAGCCGCCGTCGGCGAGCTTGTCCTCATCGGAATAAATCAAATCGGCGTCCGGATATGTCTGCAAAAATTTCACGATGTGAAAAAGCGCATCGGGCTCGATGACGTCATCATGATCGAGAAAAGTGACCCATTCGCCGTGGGCGAGTTCGATTCCCTGATTCGATGCTGCCGAAATGCCTTCATGCTTTCCGAGCGTTTTCAGTGTGATGCGCCGGTCGCGCGCGGCGAGTGCGGGCAGTGCGCGAAGAAGCTCGGCATCGGTGGAGCCATCGTCTACCAACATGAGCTCCCAATTTTCGTATGCCTGCGCGAGCACCGATTCAATTGCCTCCTCGAGTCGCTCTACAGGCGTGTTGAAGACTGGCGTGATGACAGTGATTAATGGCCTGGTGGCAAATGCCTGTGACTCACGTCGCATTTCCGTCAGGTCCTGCGTAGCTGCGCGATGGCGCTCGAACCATTTCTGATACTCGCTTGGGGCGATGACACGGCGGCGTTCGCTTGCGGATCGGTGCTGCTTTTTCCATAGAGTCCTCACCATTTTTTGCGGAAGACGGTATGGCGCCAGGAGTATTTGCCCTATGCGGCGCTCCGGCGATTTTCGCAGACTTTGCTTCTGTTCTTTTAGCAGCTTCAATTCGCGCCGGTATTCTTTGAGTTTGAGCAATTTCTCTTCCAATGCCGCGATGTGACGCTGCGCTCCTTCCAACTCCGAATCCCGGATTTGAAGGGTCCGTCTCAAGTCGCTTAAAGCTTGGTTGATTCTTGCAAAAGCCGTCTCCAGTTTCGGCGTTAGTGCAGTGGAATCGACGACTGGCCGCTGGTGAACACACACGGCTGCCGGATCCAAATCCATCAAGTCGCATTCGTAATCGGGGCGTAGGCCTAAGCGCTCGAAACGCTGAACAAGACGTGGGCGACGCGTCGTCGCATCGGCGCCCGGGCCAGGAATCAGCACAATGGCTGTTGCGCACCGCGACAATGCCTCCGCGATGCGATCCTCATCGTTCTCCCCTGACGGGTAAAACCAAATCCCCACTTCAAAAGGGGCTGTGGCGTCGTTCAGCTCCGGCTTCGTCATCAGGTCACCCGCATCCACAATGACAGCGCTTCTGTTTTCTTCCGCAAACTGATGCTCAAGGTCTCGAAAATTAGCGCCGACAACAAGCAATCGGCCATTTGCGAACTTTCGCGAGACCACGCGGACGAAATCGGCGCTAGAGGAGGATGGCAACACCACCCGCATTATATTGGTTGAAGCAGACCGCAGGCAAATCTACCCTGCGGCGCCGCGCAGGAATGCTGCCTGTCCTCCAATGCTCGATTTCATTGTTTATCTCTTCTATCGCACAGGCTTAGCAGTTGCCGCCGTTATACCAATGCGTCTTCTGTTTGCCATTGGAGAGTTATTCGGGCTAGTCGCCTTCCTCGTTTCCGGCAAATATCGACAGCTGGCAAAACGCAATGTTGCCATCGCATTTGCCGACGAAAAAACCCCGCGAGAGAGAAACCACCTGGTCCGGCGTCATTTCCAACGTCTCGGCGCGAACCTTCTCTGTAGCGCCAAGCTTTCCACCATGCGACCGGAGGAAATCCTGCAGTGCGTGACGGTTGACAATATCCAAGCGATGGACCGGGAATTTCGCGCCGGCGTTCCGGTTGTGCTCGTTTTGAGTCATCTCGGAATATGGGAACTATTTGCTCAATTGATGCCGAAATTCGTCGGCTACGTTCGAAATGCCAGCATCTATCAAAAACTTGGCAATCGCTTCATTGACTCGCATGTCCGTCGGACACGTGGCCAGACTGGCTTGGAGTTGTTCGATCGCCAGCAGGGATTTCAGCCTGTAATCGACTTGCTGCGCTCGGGTGGTGGAGTCGGTGTTTTGTCCGACCAGCATGCTGGCGATCACGGTTTGTGGACGCCGTTCTTTGGCAGATTGGCATCTACTTCACCGCTGCCAGCCTTGCTTGCCAAAAGGACGCGAGCGGCGCTAATCGCTGCGGGCGTTTACACAAACGGGCCGGGCCGCTGGCGCATAGTGTTCACCGAGCGGTTTGATCCGCCCAATCGCGATTCCTCGGTGGCCGCTTTGACCGCAGAAATAAATCAGATCATTGAGCAACAAATTCGGGTCGCGCCTGAGGACTGGTTTTGGGTGCACAATCGCTGGAAAACGCCGCAGCCGAATTTCCTCCTCGCCCAGTATAAACGCGGCGTCTACGTACCACCGGGAATTTCACCCAACCAGCTAAAGCCATTCCAGATTCTTATTCGTTCAAGCAATTGGCTGGGTGATTCCGTCATGAGCGTTCCCGCCGTTCGGGCGATTAAGGCTGCACGACCCGATGCTCGCGTTACGATTGCCACTCCTGAAAAATTTGCACCGCTATGGAAACTGGTTTCTCAAGTGGACGAAATTATTCCTTTGTCACGAGGGCGACTGCTTTCATCTGTGCGGTTGATTCGACGCGAACCGTCCTTTGATGTGGCTATGCTTTTTCCAAATTCGCTGCGCGCTGCCTTGGAATCGTGGCTGGCTGGCATTCCGCGAAGAGTTGGTTATCCAGGTCATTGGCGACGTTGGCTGCTCAACCAAATCACGCCGACTCCGCGAAAGCCCGGGCCGCCGGAACATCATTCGCTCCGCTTTCTTCGCATGGCGCGTGAATGCGGTGCAGATGCAGGACAGCCGCTACGGCAAACGGCGGGCACCGGCCTAGCCAAGATGGCTAATGCTCATGTGAACAGCGTCTCAAACGGGTCGGTTCTCAATCATCAATTCAAGATTGGTCTTTGCCCAGGCGCCGAATATGGGCCAGCCAAGCGTTGGTTGCCCGAGCGCTTCGCCGAAGCAGCCGAAAGAATTAGCGCGCAATCGCCTGTTCAATGGATCTTGTTTGGAAGCATAGGCGATGCCACAACCGGGGAACAGGTCGCGACCGCGCTTGGGCATCGCTGTGTAAATCGAATCGGGCAGACGACGCTCGATCAGCTAATTATCGAACTACGTGAATGCCGTTTGCTGCTTACGAACGATACCGGCACAATGCATCTGGCCGCATTACTTGGGATACCGGTAGTTGCTATTTTTGGCTCAACGGAGCCGCGACTCACGGGGCCGATTGGCGATAATCATTTCATTCTGCGGCATCATGTCGAGTGTAGTCCGTGTTTTCTTCGCGAATGCCCGATCGATTTCCGCTGCATGAAGGAAATCAGCGTTCAGGAAGTTGTCGATGCAGTGCTGTCCATGCTCCGCAACCAATCGAGCCAAATCCAAATTTGAAATCTGCGCTCTAAAATCTCAGAGTCGCTGGGCCATGGAACACGAAACAGGCAAACCCTCGCTTTACATATTGCGAGCCGAAGACGAACCAATCTAAAGCCTGAAAGTTGAGCTTCGTCATGGCCGTTTCTCCACATATTCGCACACAAGTGCAGGTAATGTTTTTCGATACCGATTGCGGAGGTGTTGTCTCCAACATCGCCTACCTGCGTTTCATCGAAATCGCGCGAACACTTCTTGCTGAAAAACTCGGCCTTTCCCTCACTGAAATGGCCGAGAATAAGAGGTATCCGGTAGTCGTTCGAACCGAGATTGATTATCGCCGGCCGGCTAAGCTCGGAGATCAACTCGTGATTGAGGGGTGGCTGGACAGGGTGGATCGCGTTCGGTTTTGGTGTGCATTTCAAATTAGCCGCCTTAAGGACGACACACGCATCGCACAATGCCGTCAGATGCTTGCCCTGATCGAGATGCCCGAAGGAAAACTGCTGCGTCTACCTGAGCACTGGGACGAGTACCGCCAAAACGATCCAGGCGGATTCGAGTGCCGGCCGCAAGCTGCAAAGTCTGACAAAAAATCTCGATGACTGCCGGCGCGCGAAGCCTAAGTCTGGAAGAAACTCTGCTCGAGCCGCCGGCGCTCCCGCCACCCCCTACGCGCCACGCTTTATTAATAATTCTGATTGCGTTGGCCGCGCTGCTGCATGTGGCCACAATCGGTTCCGGCGATTTGTACAGCCAGACAGAAGGACAATACGCGGGAGCAGCTCGCGAAATGGTGGAGGCACACCATTGGGTTCTCCCTACGAACAACGGCGCGCCGCGGCTGCAAAAACCGCCATTGCTTTACTGGTTGATCATCGTTTCGTTTAAGCTGTTTGGCATCAATGCGGCAACTGCCCGCCTCCCCGTAGCTCTGGCGGTCGTCGTGTCTACGGCACTTACTTTTCTGATCGGGGAAAAACTCACAGATTACTGGCGCGGTTTTATTGCTGGTCTGATCTATCTGAGTCTGTGCGGCACATTTTTACTTGCGCGCATCGTCATGCCCGAACCAGTGGTCAGTGCCTTAATTGCCGGCGCAATTTTTTGCGCGATCGGCGGTTACCAGCGTCGACGTAGTCGCCGCCTCTGGTTTGCGGCGTTTTGGATTTGTTCTGCTTTCGCGTGCCTCACCAAGGGTTTGCTCGGAATCGTATATCCCGCCGCCATTTTATTCATTCTCTCAATATTTTACCGCGAGGCCCGCATACGATTCCGCGGATTGCTGCGATGGAAGTATCTCGCGATCTTCGTTCTGATCGTCGCGCCCTGGCACATTTGGGTGGAATGGCATTTCGCTGGGTATTTTCGGTATCAAATTAGTTCTGAATGGCTCGGTCATCTGCGCGGACTTGCGGATGAGACGCATGATTTCCTTGGCGTCCCGGCGTACCAGTTTTTGCTCATGCATTTGGGCTGGTGGTTCCCCTGGTCGATTGCGCTCTTGCCCGGCGCCCTTTTTGCGTGGCGCCGTGTGATCCGACCGCGCGAAATCAGTTTCGCCGAGGCACTGCTGCTCTGCTGGATGGGAGTAATTTTTGTTCCGCTGCTGTTCCTGGGACAACGCCAGGATTATTATTCAATGACCATGTGGAGCGCATTCGCGCTCTGGGCAGCTACTGCATGGGAGCGGATACCGCAGGGACTACGTGCCGCCGGAGCAATCATTGTCGGATTGGTGGGCGTGATCACTGGCGCAGCTGTATTTTTCGTTGCGGGCGCAGCGCGCGCTCTCAACGTAAATTGGGGAACAATGGACGCGCGCTGGACGGCCTGGAAAGCGTTGCACGACATGCCGGTTTCCGCATGGCTGGCATTTCGTCCTCTGATTGCGATCTTTGGCATTTCAGTCGTCTGTTTGTCGCTGGTAGCCCTCTATTTTATTTCCAAGCGCCGCGAGAGACTTGCAGCCATTGCCCTTGCCGCGTCGATGATCCCGGGTGGTCTTAGCATGATGGAAGCGGTGGCGGAAACCGCTCCATACTTTTCACTCGCTGATGCGGCGCGATCTCTGAATCAGCGGCTGGATGCCGGCGGGGCTACGATATTTGAAGGACCGCTCGCTGACAGTAGCAGCCTCATTTTTTATCTGAACCGGAAAATATTCCTCGTTAATCAGAAGCCCGAGAAAGAGACGCCAATCAGCAATCCCTCCTTTGATATGTTTTTGGACGAACACACGGTACTGCAGAAATGGGCAGAGCCTGAAGCGGTTTACCTGATTATCGAGGAAAGCCGGGCCGATTATTGGAAACAAATTCTAACCAGCCACTTTCACATTTACCATCAAATCACAAAATGCGGGACTTACGTAGTGCTGAGCAACCAGCTTTAAGAAGGTTGAAAAGGACTCTGTCGGTCTTGAAAAAAGCCTGCACCAGGTTAATGTCCCCGCTCGCCTTCTGTTTCAACTTTTCAACTTTTCAACTTTTCAACTTTTTAACTTCTAACTAGAGCCATGTCACAACATCGCAGCTTAAAAGGAGCCAGCACAATCACTGCCAGGCGTAATGTGCTCAAGCGCTTCGAACGGGTCGAGCTATTGAAAAAGCGCGGCCAATGGAAAGACGACCAGAAGGTCATCGGCCTGCCTAAAACGAAGCCGGATGTCTAGACATCTGGACCGTTAACGGTTGAAGCATTGAAGCGGTTCGCTTAACGCTTTGATGAAAGCGCCATGCGCTTGAACCGTTTCCTTGCCGCTGCCGGTGTTGGTTCACGCCGGCATTGCGATGAGTTGATTTCTTCAGGGCGTGTCACACTCAACGGCAAGACGTGCAAAGACTTCAGTGTCCAACCAGCAGCACGCGACCACGTCAAAGTCGATGGTAAACTCGTTCGGGCCGGTGCGGCGTTCACGATCGTGTTACATAAACCCCGCGGATTTGTTTCAACTCGAAAAGACCTTCACGCGCGGGACACCGTATTCGATCTCCTGCCCAAAAAATTTTCCCGGCTCTTCAATGTCGGACGCCTCGATGCGCAAACGGAAGGTTTGCTTCTTCTGACTAACGATGGCGAATTGGCGCAGCAGCTCACCCATCCCCGATTCAAGGTCGACAAAGAATACGAGATCACGCTGGATCGTCCGTGGGATCCGGCATTTACTCCAAAGCTCCTGCGCGGCATCGTTCTCGATGGCAAACGTGGAAAGATTGCGCGGCTTCGTTCCCTCTCGCCCACACGTGTTCGCGTTGTCTTGCGGCAGGGAATAAATCGGCAGATTCGGCGGATGTTCCAAGCTATTGGCTACCAGGTCAAACGACTTCTACGCATTCGAATCGGAAATCTGTGGCTCGGCGACTTACCGTGCGGTCATTGGCGGGCATTGACGAAAAACGAGGTACAATCCTTGCAGGAGCGAGGCCCGGCGAGCCGCCATTCAACGTCAAAAGATCTTCGCACAACAAAATGAAACTTGAGGGCTGTAATGCGTTGATCACCGGCGCGTCTGCCGGAATCGGTCGTGAATTTGCGCGGCAACTCGCCAGTCGCGCCAAATCGCTCATTCTAATCGCCCGGCGCGAGCAAAGACTCAATGAACTACGAGACGAATTAAACAATCAATACCCGAATGTTGCGATTTTCGTTCGCGACACTGATCTCAGTGATCTTGCGCATCTGAATGGGTTAATGACATGGCTGGATCATGAAAGAATTGATATCGACGTTTTGATCAATAATGCCGGACTTGGCGACAGCGGCGCCTTCGCGACCAGCAACCCAATTCGCAACGAGCAAATGACGTTTGTGAATGTGGTCGCCCTCACAACGCTTACACGTCACTTACTCCCCAAAATGATCGCCAGTGGATATGGCGGCATTCTGAATGTTAGCTCGTCCGCTGGATTTTTACCGATTCCCAATTTTGCGGTTTATGCAGCGACGAAAGCCTACGTTAATAGTTTCTCGGAGGCGCTTCGGGCAGAACTTGCGGGCACAGGCGTGAGCGTGTGCTCGCTTTGTCCCGGTCCCGTGCACACGGAATTTCAGGAAGTCGCCAAACGTCTCGGTTCTCAGCCGGATAGCGGCCCGGAGTTCGTTCATGTCTCGGCGCAACAAGTTGTGCACGACGCGCTCGCGGCCCTGGAGGCGAACAAACCCCTCATCATTCCGGGGTTTCCAATGAAGCTCGGTATGTTTCTGGTGCGAATAACACCAATGCCGCTCTTGCGTTTCTTATCGCGCGTCTCACGACGCCGGGATTGAGCTCTCTGTGTTCAACCAATTGGAGTGATCTTGTTGTGCACTCGGTAGACTCCTCGTCGTTAGACTGCGACTCTTCGGTATAACTGCTGTCCGTCACCGAACGTAAACGGAAGCGGCGGTCGTTTCCGACCGCCCGCTTGAGTCCTGTCGCCGGTACATTACGCTCCACAGCGACCGCAGTTAGATCACTAGGACGATTTGTACTTAACCGAGCAACCGTACGGCTTGGTTTGTGGCGTCGAGACAGACTGGCCCGCCAACGATTGATCCAACGCTGCTTTGACGTAGTTCGTCGAGCTCGGGATGTCGGCTGGATTTGGCGTCGCTTTGCTATCGATCGCCCCATGATAAACGATTTTTCCTTCCGGATTGATGATCACCATGTTTGGCGTGTTCTTGGCGCCGTAAGCGCGTCCCGCTTTACCGTCCGGATCCAGCAGCAACGCAGTCTCATGCGTCTTCCATGAGGTTGCGATTTTTTGGGCCTGTTCCGCCGTCAAATTGCCTTCTGTTCCAGGCGCATTGGAATCGATCGTTAGCCAGACAACGCCCTTATCCGTATATTCCTTCTGCAATTTCTGCATGTTCTCGCTGCCATAGTGCTTCTTCACAAAGGGGCACTCGGGATTAAACCACTCGAGCACGACGTACTTCCCTTTGTATTGGGAAAGCGAATGCATTTGGCCTTTCGCGTCGGATAGTGAAAAATCCGGTGCAGCACTGCCGACTGGCGGCGGCTCCGCAAAGGCTGCAGCAGCGATTAAGGATGTGAAAACCGTCAAAATTACTTTTTTATTCATAAACGGATTAGAAAGCGAAGTTGCTAAAGTAGTTCAATTTTCTTGCCATCAACATATTGGTAAGGAAACGAGAAGGACACAAATGCGATGATGTCGGGCGCAGCGCGCCTGCTGCTAACAGACGTTCCGAAACATTTATTGTGCAGCGACCCTTCGCGCTGCCGTTTGGACTTTTTCCAAAATCATGCCTTTGGTGAGCACTTCCGGAAAAACAATCGGTTCCTCATCTCTGCCTGGATAGAGCACGTACAGAGGAACGCCCGGGCGACCGAACCGCTGCAATAATTTCGTGATTGTTGGATCGCCGTTGGTCCAATCGGCTCTCATTTTCACAATCGCGTGACGTTGGAACGCATCCCGCACTTCTGCGCTCTCGAGCACATTCGCTTCGTTAAATTTGCACGTAATGCACCACGCTGCCGTAAAATCGACAAACACAGAATGGCTCTGGTCCAACTCCGACTGCAACCGCTCGGGCGTGAATGGCTGCCAGTCTCCGTGCAATTGCGAGCCGGCCAATCCGGCGCTGCTCTTCCGGAATTTTCCCCCAATGAAATAAACGCCGCTTGCGATCAACGCGACGAGCATGATTCCAACCACGAGCCCTCGCTTCGTTGCTGACGCCGTTGGCAGAATAAAGGCGCCCTTCATCCAGCACGCGACGCTAATTACGAGGAGAAAGCAGCTCGCCCAAATCGCTCCCTCTAATCCCCGCTGAGCACCCAGCACGTACAGGAGAAACAACAGTGTAGCCAGTAGGAGAAAGCCCATAAATTGTTTCACATGCAGCATCCACGGGCCCGGCTTTGGAAGAAATCGCAGCCAGGCAGGCTGAGCACTCAAAAGCAGATACGGCGCACTCATGCCCGCGGCGATAGCAGCGAACATCGCAACGATAACCGCCGACGACTGTGAAAAAGCGAAGCCGAGCGCGGTCCCAAGAAATGGCGCAGTGCAGGGAGTTGCCAAGACAGTCGCGAATACACCCTGAAAGAATGAGCCTAGATCGTCTTTGCGCTCGGTTGTCGAAAGCAGACCGCGTGTCATGCTTTGCGGGAGCGAAATCTCGAACACACCAAAGAGATTTAGGGCGAACACCAAAACTATCACGCTGAGCGCAAGAACGAAGTAGGCGTTCGTGAACTGAAATCCGCCCCATGTTACGTCATGCCCCGCTCCCTTGAGCGCAATCAGAAGCAGTGCAAGCCCGATGAACCACGCAAAGATTCCAACTGTAAACGCGACGCCGCTTCGCAAAATTTTCTGCCGGCTCTGGCCAGCATGTTGAATGAATCCGAAAATTTTGAGCGAGATCACCGGAAGGACACACGGCATCAGATTCAAAATAAGCCCGCCCAGAAAACCGAAGAGCAAAAAGGTGAGTATTCCGCGGGCGGGCGCAGGCCCAGCCGCCGAAGCTGTCGGCGCGGAAGAGATTTGCCACGCTGCGCGGTCCTCTCCATTTGGGTTCTGCGAGTAAACCACCAGGCCCGCGATGGACGACACTTTTTTCTCCGAAGACTCGATCGGGATCCGAAAGACAACCTCTTTCCCGTTGCGAGATTCGATCGCTGGATGGCCAACAACAACGGCCTGTTGTGGCAGCGGGAAAAAATCCAGCGCCGCATAATTGGCCAGAGTTTCGCTCGTAATTTTTAGACGGAGGTCAGGTCCAGTCCGACTCCAATTTGCTGTCGCCGCGCTCGAATCTGGCCAATTTTTAGGCAATAAACGCCGGTACCGAGCGAACATTTCTGAGTTTGCCGGCTGACTCGTTGTTGATACCGGTAGCTCCAGTTGCGGTGTGGCATTCCCAGGAACGCAAATTTTCTCGCAAACCAGCCAGCTCGCCTCGGTGGAAAGTTTTGCTGTTGAAGTATCGATCTTCTGAGGGGGCGTGACTTCCTGCATTAACAGGACTTCGTTTTCATAGCCGTAAGTCTGTATGTCCCCTGGGTCGATCGTTTTGAGAGGAATGGGCCACTGAATCTCCCCAACTTTCCAGCCCGACGGCAGTTTCCATTTTAATTCGGTGGGCAGACCGGCATCGCCCGAAAAGGCCCAATACGTGTGCCATCCCGGAGCCATTCGAAGCAACAAACCGATGGTGAACGGTTTTCCTGGAACAACGGCACTCGTATCGGAAAGCAGCTCAGCCCTGACCAGTTCTTTACCTTCATAAACCTGCGCCTGAGTCTGCGACGCAAAAGCGACCAAGGATAAAGCGACGAAGCACGCCGCAAATCGCGATGCTTGTCTCATGTTATTACCTAGCATTCGGTGCGGTCCGCGGCAATCGAGGTCTGGCGCAATGACACCAACAGGCCAACAGCTTAAGGGACGAGAAAGATCTTATCGGTCCAAGGATCTTTCACTTTGGTGCCAGAGGGAAAGCCACTTACATCCACGTACCTTCCCTCCTTATCGAACGGGCTGAAGACGTATCCCGGTTTGCCAGGAACCAATTTTCCTGTTGGAAACGCTGTCGACGGAGCAGAGGCCTGCGAAGATGAGGCACTCGTTGACGACTGCGCCGATTCCCGGCGAGAGGTGATCGACGTTTGGGCCGACCTTCGGCTTTGGCGGCGCTGGGGCACTCCTTGCGGTTGTTGTTGAGATGCTGACGCCATCTCTGGTTGGATGGGTTGGCCTGGGTTCGTTACATCGGACGAAGTCTCTGTTCCTACGGTGGTGGACGACTCTCCCCCTATCTTTCGCGATGCATAATGAACCGGAGTAGTGGCAACCCGATACGAGCCGACTGCGACGGCCCTGGCGACTTTGTAAGAGCCGACCGCTGCATCGCGCGTAACGTGGTAGGAACTAGCCGCTACGTCCTGAGTGGTCCGGCACCCAACAAGCACGATGGGAGCAATCATCGAGATTTGCACAAGCGCATTCATTTTTACCTTCATACAGATGTCATCCATCGTTATTCGTTCAATGATTTAGGGTCACATCACGAATCAAATCGCTGATATCGCCTTCGGTGGTCGCCCAAGAGCACATCAAACGGTAAACATCGGGTTCGATAAATTTGTAAAAATGCCAGCCGCGGCCTTGAAGCCCATGTACGAGCTGGTCGTTTAATCGCACAAAGACGGCATTTGCCTCGACCGGAAACGCAATTTCGATGTTGGCTTCCCGTTGCAGCCTTTGCGCCAGTTGGCGTGCAGCGTGATTAGCGTGCCGCGCGTTTTTCAGCCATACGTCGTCTGCCAAGATTCCCAGCCACGATGCAGCCAGAAACCGCATCTTCGAGCCCAGTTGGCCGGCCTGTTTCACCCGATAGTCGAACTCGCGCGAGAATTTCCTGTTAAAAAATATCACTAACTCGCCCGCGCCCGTCCCATTCTTAGTCCCACCAAAGCAGAGGACATCTATTCCAATCTCCCAGGTAATGGCTTTGGGAGGACAGTTGAGGCATGCAATCGCGTTAGCGAAACGCGCACCATCCATGTGCACAAGGAGTTCGTTGGACCGGGCTATTTCGATGATCCCCGTGATCTCGTCCCGGGTATAAACTGTTCCGAACTCGGTCGCTTGTGCCATGCTGATCACGCCGGGCTTGTGCGAGTGCAGGTCGTTGTGACGCATCACCATCGTTTTGGTCAGGCCGGGATCGATTTTGCCGTTTCCGCCTCCAACAAGAAACAGTTTCGATCCTCCCGTGAAAAATTCCGGCGCCCCACATTCATCAGTGTGAATATGCGCATTGTGATGGCAGATAATGCCGCGGAATGATGGACACATTTGTGCAAGCGCCAACGCATTCGCTGCGGTACCAGTGAACACAAAATAGACGTCGCAATCCGTTTCAAAGATTTCTCGAATCCGATCAGACACGCGCGCCGTCCAACCGTCTTCGCCGTATGCTGCGGCGTAGCTCGCATTAGACGCCTGCAGGGCAGCCCACGCCTCCGGGCAAATCGGGGCAGTGTTATCGCTGGCAAACTGGTAGCGCTCCACGGTCATTACGCTCTTTGCTACGCGAGTTTCTGCGGCGGATCAATCACCACAAAAAGAGATTGCCTGACAGATCCGAGCCCTGGGCCTCCGGATTCCGCCAGGCAAATCTCCTCCACTTGCTCCTCAAAATTGCTTGAAGCAATTTCATTTTCAATTCGCAACCCAGCCCCTGACTGGGCGTGTCCGGATGTAACTTTTTTTTGAGGGTGTAAGTGGCTGGTTCCCCCTTTGCTTAACGCATTGCGCCGCACTAGTTTCGTGGATGAGATCGCTCCAAAGCGAAATCGAAGAGCGCGGCACGCAAATTTTCGAACTGGTCGACAAACATCCCGAGTCGGTTTTCAGCAAAGCCGGATTTTATCAGCGGCTCATGACATTTTCGATGCGCGATGAACAACTTAAGCTGCAATTATTTCGTTTCGTGGATGTCCTTCCTTCGCTGCGCACCTCAGGCGAAATAGTCGAGCATCTCCAGCAATACTTTGCCGAGACCAACAATTCACAAAAGATCTCCGAACTGCTGGGGACCGGCATTCGTTTGGCAAGTGTTGTTCCGTGGATCAGTGGACCTGTGCTGCGGTGGAACGTCTCCGAAATGGCGCGTCAGTTCATCGCCGGACGAAATCCCAACGATGTCATGCGCACATTGCGGAAGCGGTGCACCCAAAGAATCGGATTCACTGTCGACTTGTTGGGAGAGGCCGTAGTCAGTGAAACGGAAACCGACGAGTATGGGGCGCGCTATCTGGATTTACTGGAGGGGCTCGCACGTGAAACAAAGGGGTGGACCGATCCGCTCGACAAGAACTCAGACCTTTTCCCGGTTGTGAATGTTTCCGTTAAGATCTCCGCGCTCTATTCACAGATAAATCCGGCCGATCCGGCCGATGCAATCGCCCATCTGGCGCCGAAACTGCGGCCGGTTCTCCGCCGCGCGCGAGAGCTGGGCGCTTTCATCAATTTCGACATGGAAAGCTATGCGCACAAAAACGCGACGCTCGAATTGTTTAAAGCCATCTTTACTGAAAAAGAATTCAGTGATTGGCCGCACGCCGGAATCGTCATTCAAGCGTATTTACGAGATTCCGAAGCCGACTTACGCGATCTTGTCAAGTGGGGTCGCGAACGCGGAACACGCTTCGCCGTCCGACTGGTCAAGGGAGCATACTGGGATTACGAAACTACAAAGTCGCGTCAGAATGGATGGGATTGCCCGGTTTACCTTCAGAAACCGGAGAGCGACGCGAATTTCGAGACGCTCACCCGAGTGCTGTTGGAAAACGAATCCATCGTTACCGCTGCGTTTGGCTCGCATAATGTCCGAAGCATCGCCCACGCGCAGGCGTTCGCGGACGAATTGGGAATCGATCGCAGCCGCTTCGAATTTCAGTTGCTCTATGGTATGGCCGGACCCATCAAGCGCGCATTAGTAGATATGGGTTATCGCGTCCGGGAATATTGCCCGGTCGGTGAACTGCTTCCCGGAATGTCCTACCTGGTGCGACGCCTGCTCGAGAACACGTCGAACGAAGGATTTTTGCGGGCAAAATTTTCCGAAAACGTGCCTACACAAGATTTGTTGCGCGATCCATGCGAAATTCTACGCACCAACCGAAACGGCGCTGCCCCGCCATCAAATACGACGATAAATATGACAACAACAACGACGCCAAAGACACATCTGGACGCTCCGTATGAAAATGCCCACCTCACCAACTTCGCATTGCCCGAGAACCAAGAAAAAATGCGAACTGCGCTGCGCGAACAGCGAAAACAACTCGGCCGTAAAGTTCCGTTAACAGTCAACGGCGAAAAGATTTGGACCGATCATACGTTTTCGTCACTCAATCCAAGCCAGCCAGACCAAATCATAGGGTACGCTGCTGAAGCTGGTATCCGAGAAGCCGAACGCGCTGTTGCCGCAGCGCGCACGGCGTTCACCAGATGGCGTCGCACGTCCATCGAAGAGCGGTGCCAGCTGTTGGAACGCGTCGCCGAAATCCTCGAGCGCCGCCGGTTCGAGCTCTCCGCACTGGAAGTTTTTGAAGTTGGCAAGCCATGGAGTCAGGCGGACGGCGATATCGCGGAGGCCATCGACTTTTGCACGTTCTACGCGCGCCAGATGCGCCGGATGGGCCGGCCTCGTCTCACCCAAAATGTGCCCGGCGAAGAAAGCTACCAGCATTACTGGCCCCGCGGTGTCGCCCTGGTGATCGCGCCGTGGAATTTTCCGATGGCAATCTTGTGCGGCATGGTCAGCGCGGCACTCGTAACGGGTAACACGG
>JBKPMH010000158.1:0-16440 GCA_046732035.1 Verrucomicrobiota bacterium | reverse complement strand
ACATTACCCGTCATCGCGGGTCATCCAATTGCGCTTAACTTGCCGGCGCTGGTGATTGTTGCGGCCGTGACGGCGATTTTGATTTATGGAATTCGTGAGAGCGCCAAAGCGAACGCCTGGATCGTAATTCTGAAAGTTGCCGTGGTCCTCTTCTTCATCGCGTTCGGAGCTTTCATGGTGAATCCCACGAATTGGCATCCGTATGTGCCTAACGGATTTGTCGGCGTGATGAGTGGGGCCGCCATCATCTTTTTCGCCTTCATCGGTTTCGACGCGGTTTCGACGACCGCCGAGGAGACAAAAAATCCGAAACGCGACATGCCGATTGGAATCATTGCCAGTCTGGTTATTTGCACGCTGCTTTACGTGCTCATGGGAATGACTTTGACCGGAATTAAGAAATATTCGGTTTACCTGGGGGATCCGGCGGCTGCAGCCACTGCTTTCGCCAGTAAACGATGGGCCCAGGCATTAGTCAGCGCCGGCGCTCTTGCTGGAATGACTTCCGTGTTGCTGGTGTTTCAACTCGGCCAGCCGCGCATTTTCATGGCCATGGCACGAGACGGATTACTTCCGAAATATTTCGCCAAAATTCATCCACGCTTTCGCACTCCGCACGTCACAACAATCTGGACAGGCGTTGTCGTCGGGGTCGTGGCGATGCTTACCGACATTGGATCGCTTTCAGACCTAACGAATATCGGAACCTTGTTTGCTTTTATTTTGGTGTGCGTCGGTGTGATTATTTTGAGGCGAACCGATCCAACACGCATGCGCCCTTTTCGCGTTCCGCTCGTTCCCCTGTTTCCGATCACAGGTGTGTTGTTTTGTTTTGTGCTTATGCTCAGCCTGCCAGTACTTACCTGGATCCGGTTTTTCGTTTGGCTCGCGCTCGGCCTGTGCATCTATTTCACGTATGGAATGTGGCACAGCAAACTCCGCCATGGCGTGGATACAGGAATAACCGAGGACGTTCCGCCGCCGCTGATCAAGACATAGTACCGGCGTCGTCTACGCTCGTTAGTGCGGAAATCGGTGCGTTGTTGAATCGCGCGCTACGCAGCTTTTTCCCGGTGAGAAACTCTGTCGTCGATTTCCAGCCACTCGAACGTAGTGGTTTTCTCGGGATCCAGTCCGTGTTTCTTCACCTCTTCGCTGAAAAATTCACGTTTTTCCGGATCGTTGTACAGACTGCTTGCCTCCACCTCGTCTGCCCAGCGGTTGATTTCGTCCGGCGTCTTCTTTTCGCCGTTTTGGTTTAGCCATTCGACCATTTCCTGATCGCCGGCGCCTTGTTCAATTTGCGATTTGAAATCGTTTCCCTTCACGCCTTTGAAGCTAAAGAGCATGTTATCCAGCGGACAATCGAAGTGGTATTCCCCAATATCTCCCGCCACCAGTGCGCGACATTTATCCATGGTGCGGCCAAGAATCGCATAGCCGCCAACGCGAATCCGCGGACTTCGCGGCGCCTCTTTCTTTAGATTTTTCCCAGTAACTTTCTTGTTCATACTCTATTTGTTTCGGATAGAGCAGGGGATCCGGTTGTCAATTTGGCAGCCGATCTGCGTGCCTTACAATTGTGCGGTGAAAGCAGTTTATCTGCTGCTGCTGGTGCTGGTGAGCTTGGCCGCGATATTACACGCGGAAGGCATTTGTGTTGCTGTTCCGCCGACCGGGAAACTCTATCATGGTTTGTATTGGGGCGGCGTGGGAACGGACCAGCACGATCCGACTGAGCATGACGTCACGCCGAATGATGTCGCGCAATACGAGAAAGGCGTTGGCAGCAAAACCGCTTGGGTTTATTTCGCGAACAACTGGTTTGAGTCGCGCAAATTTCCCGCTGCAATGTGCAACTGGATACGTGATCTCGAAAAAATTCCATATATTCGGTTGATGCTTCGTTCGGATGTCGATCAAAAGCATCGTGAGAAGGAGTTCACGCTGCAAAAAATCGTCGACGGCGACTTCGACGACGATCTTCGCGCGTGGGCCCGCGACGCCAAACAGTTTGGCTCACCGGTTTTAATCGAGTGGGGGACTGAGCCCAACGGAGATTGGTTCAGCTGGAATGGAAAATGGAACGGCGGCCCCGGAGAAGGTCCTATGCGCTATGTTGCTGCGTACCGCCGCATTGTCGACCTGATGCGCGCCGAGGGCGCAGAAAATTTGCAGTGGGTGTGGCATGTCAACTGGCTGGATGAGCCGGAGAAACAATGGAATCGTTTCGAAAATTATTTTCCGGGTGAAAACTATTGTGATTGGATCGCTCTCAGCGTCTATGGGCCAACGACGCCAACGATGACTGATGGAACGGAGAGCCTGGCGTTCAAAATGCGCCAGGCGTATGCGCGCATCCAAAAAATCGCGCCCGGCAAGCCGATCGTAATTGCTGAGTTCGGTTGCGATTTACACAATCGGCATGTCAGCGCGCCAGACTGGGCAAGGTCAGCGCTGGAAGATCTCTTTTCTAATCGATGGCCTGGCGTAATCGGTTTCTGCTGGTGGAACGAAGGCTGGCAAAATGACGAGTATAAAAAGCACGATACCGATATGATTATTTTGCACGACTCCGATCTGACGCGTGTCTTTCGCGATGAGTTTGCGAAACACGCGGATAAGGTTCAAGAGAAGCCGCTGATTGGAAATGACGAAGCACGAATGTCGAATGACGAAGGAATGACGAAGCACGAATGACGACACTTGGCGTGTTCGCTGCGGTTATATTTCGAACTTCCTCATTCGGATTTATTTTGTCATTCGATAGGTCTCTCGGTTGCCTCGACATGACAAAAGAGAAGACGCGCCGCATAGTGCAACATGGTCAAAGTTTCCGTCGATTACACCGGCAATTTGCATTGCGACGCTGAGCATGGTCCGTCGCGATCGAAGATTTCAACTGACGCGCCGACAGACAATAAGGGCAAAGGTGAAGCGTTTTCGCCGACTGATCTCGTCGCCACGGCTCTGGCGACTTGCATGAGCACGACCATGGGAATCAAGGCGGAGGAACTTGGGGTCGATCTTCGGGGAATGACCGTGTCAGTAGAAAAGGAAATGTCCAAGGATGGTCCGCGCCGGATCGTTGCGCTTCCGTCAGAAGTTCACATTCCGCTTCCGCCGAATTCGCCCCATCGTGAGGTGCTGGAGCAAACTGCGCTGAATTGTCCAGTGCACAAGAGTTTGCCTAAGGAAATCGATCGGCCCACAAAATTCTTCTGGGAAGGATAAAGCGCGTTTTTACAGCGAGGTGGAACGCGTTGTCCTCAACGCGCTGACAAAGCCCATCGCCTTCAGAGAAGTCGATCCAGCGTCGCGGTAGATGGAGTTGTTACCCGTATAACCACTGCATGTAATCGCGGACGCCCTCTTCCAGCGGAAACCGCGGATTGTAACTCAGCGCCTTGCGCGCGTTCGTCAGATCGGCCTGCGTGAAGTTTTGATAATGCGCGTGCGGATTGTCGAAATATTCGGGCTCGAAACTAGTGCCCAAGCAGTCGTTTAACACAGCAATCAATTCGTTGAATGAACGGGCTTCGCCCGAGCCGAGATTGAAAATACCGCTTTGTTTCGCGCTAAGCGCACGGATTGTTCCATCCACTACGTCCTTCACGTAGACGAAATCGCGTTTCTGTTCGCCGTGCTTGAAAATGCGCGGCCGCTGCCCGGCCTTCATCTGTTTCGAAAGATGATAGATCATGCTAGCAGGCACGCCTTTGTGCGCTTCACGCGGTCCATAAACGTTGAAGTAACGCAAACCGACGACGATCCAATCTGGCGACTCCGCGGCGGCCTGTCTGGCGATGTTGTCCATGATCACCTTGGAAAAGGCGTAAACATTTGCGGGGGCAGCGCCGTTTGATTCTACACTGGCTTCAGTCGCGGCGCCGTAGGTTGCGGCAGAAGAGGCGTAGATTATTCGCGTTTTGGTCGGGCGGGCAAAATTCAGGATTCGCCGAAAACTTTCCACGTTGTCGTGGACCTGTTCGAACTGATCGTGATTGGTCGTATCCGTAATCGAGGCGAGATGAAAAATGGCGTCGAAGTTGTGATCACCAAATTGCTGGCGCCAATCTAGCTTGGCCAGATCTTCCGCCACGAAATCGCCGCGATAGCCGGTCAGATTTTTAAAATCACCGGACCGGAAGTCATCAATCACGGTCAGGCGCGCGTCCGGGAATTTTTCCTGTAAGCCTAGCGTTAGATTTGAGCCGACAAAGCCGGCACCGCCGGTGACAACGAGATTAGAAAACGAGTGCAATTTCAGAAAGGAATTGGGAGAGATAAATAAATCCTGCAGGCGGAAGCGCAAGCGGCGAATTAGAGTCCACGAAATGCGGTTCGAAACGCGTTATACCTATAGCTTCGTCAAACGATTCGTTCCTCCTGGATGCCAACGCATTCTTGAAGTCGGCTGTGGCACAGGCGATCTGGCTGCCGTTTTATCGAAGGAGGGATATACAGTTGTGGCAATTGATATCGATGGCGATTCTGTCACAGCTGCGCAGCAGTTCGGCGTAGATGCTCGCGTTGCAAGGTGGCCCGATTTCGAGGACGCTCGTTTTGACGCGATCTTGTTTACACGGTCGCTTCATCACATTCATCCGCTCGATGAGTCGGTAAAGCATTTAAGAAACAGTCTGACTGAGGCAGGGCGCGTGATTGTCGAAGATTTTGCGTATGAGTCTGTTGACGCAAAAACTCTGCGCTGGTTTGCCACTGCCATCAGAGAGCTTGAATCGACGTCGTCGCTAACCATGAACAAGGACTTTCTAAAGAAAGTCTTATCGAACACGAAGACCTTGAAAGCATGGCGACAAAATCACGAGAACGAATTGCACACCGCCAGCGAGATCAACGCTCAATTGGAAAAAACCTTGGGCCGCGTCGTCAGCGAGAACGCCGCCTATTTTTTTCGGTACGCGGCAAACGCCATTCCTGCTGCGCAGAAGCGGAACGCTCTCCTTGAGGCGTTTGCTAAGGAGGAGGAAACACTTTATGGCAACAACGCCATCGTTCCGCTCGGTCGACGATTTGTAGCCGAACGGCGCGGATGAACGGCAAATAAAGTCTTGCAGTCCCGAGCCGGAGCAATTAGTTCTCGTTTCAGTTCTTTGCGAGCTTGGAAAGTGGATTCGGCGCAAGAAATCCCGTGAGAATCGGGAGCAGTTGCGCTGCTGTAACTGGATACGACTTCCCATTGGGCCAATCGTTGTAGTGGCAGGCGTGCCGCCTGCGGCTCTTTGGTTGTGCTCCGAAAGCATTCGGGGCCGCCACAGAAGACGGTGAAGGCGGGAAGAAGGTGATTCCGGCGAGTGTCGGAACAAAGCCAGGAGCCAGAATATTTGTCCGGTCCACCTCATTCTGTAGCCACGTTGTTGTGCAACGTCAGACCGCCCTCAGGGCGGTGGGCTACAGCAAAAACTTCTTCGCAAAAAGGAGAATGAGAGCTGGGCGATGCGATGCCGTTCACAGCGGCCTAACAAGTCCGACTCTCTGAGTTGGAGGTAACTTGTATGCAAAATCGTCCAGTTTGTTTCGTTCGTCGGTGGGAAGCACGCACGCTGCGCTTTCTCCCATTTTCAGTTGTCGTCTTCGCATCCTTTGTCTGCTTTGGTCAACAGGGATCGCCCACTCCTACGCCTTCACCGAGCGAGGCGGAAGCCGAAACGATCGTCGTTTCTGCAACACGTTTCGATATTCCGCTTGAGTTATCACCTGCCAGTGCCAGCGTGATCACGTCGGAAGATTTGGAGCAAAAACAAATCGAACGCGTGAGCGACGCGCTCCGCGAAGTGCCGGGGCTCTCGGTTGTTCAAACCGGGACCGCCGGCCAGCTGACGTCGGTTTTCACTCGCGGATTGCGCAGCGAACACACCCAGGTGTTGCTCGACGGAATTCCGATCAATCAGGGTTTGCAAGGAGCGTTCAATTTCGCCGATCTCACGACCGACGACATCGATAGGATAGAGGTCGTGCGTGGGCCGCAGAGCACCATCTACGGACCCCGTGCACTCGCTGGCGTTATCCAAATTTTCACCAAACAGGGCACAGGAGCGCCCGGAGCGATGCTCGCGGCCGAAGGCGGGTCGTACGACAGATTTCGCGAATGGGGTCAGAGCGACGGCAAAATTGGCGACTTTGATTATTCGATCGGCGGCAGCCGGCTGGACACTGAAAATGCGCGACCCAACAACAATTACCGGAATACTTCGGGGATCGCGAATGTTGGCTGGTCGCCTGATGAACAACTACGATTCGGCAGCCTGTTTACTTACTCTTTGAGCGATACCGGAAATCCAAACACTATCTTTGATCCGCGTCCCATTGATCACTTTCTGACGGAGCGCTGGTTGATTGGCCCTCACATTGATTGGAGGCCGCTTGACTGGTGGGATCACAAACTCATCGTCAGTTATGATCACGAGCGGCAAATAAACGACCCAAACGAGGACGGATTTGTGGGGCCCACTCGGGCTCTCTTCGAACGAACGCAAATTGATTACCAAAATGATTTGCGGCCAGCGTCGTGGCTCACGCTGACGTCAGGATTTTTCTACAGCCGTGTTAATGCTGGACAGGAGCGCCCATTTGTTCTGCAAATTTTCGGACCGCAGCCAACCTTTGTCAGCGATCATACCGAAGAGATTGCCGGGTTTTTACAGGCGACACTCACGCCAATCGACAATTTAATCTTTGTTGCCGGTGGGCGGTTTGATCATTTCAACCAGTTCGGCGGTGTTTGGACTTATCGCGTCGCCGGCAGCTACGAGGTGGATAAGACACACACAATTTTCCACTCCAGCGTGGCGACGGGCTTCAGTCCACCAAGCAGCCAGGACAAGATATTCGGGAACAACTTCGGACTGAACCCGGAACGTGATTTCGGCTGGGACATGGGCATCAGGCAGGAGCTTTGGGAAAGCCGCGTTTCCGCGGCTCTCACTTATTTTCACAATGATCTATCGAACGCCATCGGATCGAACGGTCTTTTTGAGACGCTGAACCTTGGCGCTGCCGAAACGCAAGGACTCGAGGCGGAACTCCGCGCCCGACCGATTACGAACCTTTTGTTCACCGCAAGCTACACTTATTTGGAAGCGGAAAACACTTCATCGAAAGACATCACGCAATTGCAAGGGGCGCGTCTGCCTCGACGGCCGCGCAATGTAGTTTATGTTTCGGCTTCGTACCTTTGGTGGAAAAGGCTGAGGACTGTGGTGGAAGCAAACTTCGTGAATGCTCGCGAGGAACTGAATTTCGGCGGCCCGAATTTCGACATTGAAGATTACAGTTTTGTAAACATAGCAGCGGAGTACGAAGTGAATCCCTATCTGTCGATCTTTGGACGGGTTGATAATCTCGCGAACGAGCATTACTCGGAAGTATTCGGTTTTCCCGCGCTGGGCCGCGCCGCGTATGGGGGAGTGAAAGTGCGATTTTAAAGTCGCACGGGCATTCCGCTCGCGAGTGGAATTTTACCTCAACACGTAACGGCCGGTCTTCTTGGTTCCAATCCGACGCACCAATCCGGCTTGAATCAGTGGTCGTAACAGATCGAGCGCGCCTTGTTTCGATATGCCGATGCCATCCCAGATTTCACGTGGCGTCAGCGCCTTACGCTCCCGCAAAAGGTGCAACAGTTGCTCCTGTTTCGGACGAAGCACCAGCTTCGCCTTGCTGGAGCGCGCGGTCAGTTTTTGAAGCCGAGTCCACACTCGCTCCAGCGTCAAACGCAATCCAGCCGCGCTGTACTCGATCCAGTTCGTCAGGTCTCCCTTTTGCTGTTGTACGTTTTCCAAGGCGGAGTAGTAGCGCGGACGATCTTCCCAATAGAATTCGTCGATGGAAAAAATGTGGTGATTGTCGAAGCCTCGCCGATAAAGCTCCCATAGACTAAGCATGCGGCCGGCCCTCCCGTTGCCGTCAGCAAACGGGTGAATGGTTTCAAATTGGTGATGCACGATCGCCGAGCTTACGATTGGAGAGATTTTTGGCGCGTCTTTGTTCCACCACTCAAGCAGATCTGACATCAGCGGTCGCACCCGGTCCGGCGGCGGAGCCACATAAGTACCTACCCGGACGCGAATCGTTCGGTACTGGCCAGCAGTTCCCTGATCCATCACTTCACCGGCCATGATACGATGCAACTTCAAAATTTCCGCATGCGATATGACGTTGCGTTGGGCGTTCTTCTCCACAAACCGCAACCCGGCGAAGTAGTTTGCCACCTCCCGGCGGGCACGCCGTGCCGTCGCTGGAATCTCGCGACCCTCTTCGATCGCGCGGACCTGCTCCAACGTCAGCGGATTGCCCTCAATAGCGGTAGAGGAATGGGCGTTACGGACACGAGTATCTTTCTGCAAGGCCGGAATCCACGGCACCTGAATTGCTGCCGCCAGGATTCGTTCGCGCAACGCGGCTATCTGCTCGACTTGTGTCAGCAGAACAGATGTGATGGTGTAAACCGGCTTGTAACCCACGTTGTTAGTCAAGCATAAGTCAAGTTATTAGTCAAGTTGCTGTCTGGGACGGCAGAAGAAACTGGTCAAGTATAAGTCCAGTTTTTAGTCCAGCTCCAACCCAGCATCAATATCTCGCCCATTCTCCAGACCACGCTGCCTTTCCCGTTTTGCTGATGCCGAGGCGCCCTGGCAGTGTAGTCGCTCTTGTCATTCCGTCGAAGGTCGCGGAATCTCTTGATGTTCGGCATAATGTATCCATGAAACTTTCCGACAAGAAATTAGCCGTGCTCGGCGCCGGCAAACTGGGTGGTATTCTGCTGCGTGCATACCTGAAGCAAGGTTTATTTACCGCGAGCTCCCTCACCGCGACCGTGAAGCATGCCGAGAGGGCGGCAGGTCTCGCAAAAGAGTTGGGCATCTCAGTGACCACTGACAATCGTGCCGCGGTCCGAGGTGCGGATGTTATTGTGTTGACTGTAAAGCCCCAGACGGTGGCCGACGTGTTAAGAGAAATTGCTCCCGAAATCGGCGCGAACACGCTGCTTGTTTCGGTTGCGGCTTCTGTGCCGACGAGCTATTTGGAACAACAACTCGCTGCCGCCAGTGGCCGTAAGGACATTGAAGTGCCCATTGTTCGAGCAATGCCAAATACACCGGCAGCCATCGGATGTGGGATGACGGCAATCTGTCGCGGGACTTATGCGAGATCCGGCCATCTTGATCTTGCTCGCAGCATGTTTGATGCGGTCGGGCGAACGATTGTGGTTGACGAAAAGCACATGGACGCGGTGACGGGGCTTTCGGCCAGCGGCCCCGCCTTCATATACATCATTCTGGAATCGCTTGCGGAAGCCGGCGTCAAGGTTGGTTTGCCGCGCGACATGGCCACGCTTCTTGCGGCGCAGACGATGAAAGGTGCGGCGACTGTTGTTCTGGAAACTGGGGATCATCCTGCCTTGTTAAAGGACGCGGTCACCACGCCGGCCGGTTGTACCATCGACGGCATTCTTGAGCTCGAAGAAGGGAAACTCCGCGTTACGCTCATAAAGGCTGTCGTGAAAGCGACGAGCCGCGCAGGCGAATTGCTCTTCGAAAGGTGAAGGCGCGCCGAAACAGAATATTGAAGTCTGTTATCGCGCGTTCAGATCATGGAACACGAACGGAACACACTGAGGAATGGCTACAGCTTGAATTCTGTGCCGCATCGTTTAATCACGCAGTATGAGTCCGCTGCTTTATGCAATGATCGGATTGATCGTCGGCGGGCTGGTCGCTACGGCGGTCGCTGTACTGGCCAGGCGGAGGACGCCCCGCATTGAAGCAGAGGTTGTTAAACGGTTGGAAACCATCGATCGCGGGTTGCGCGATGAGTTTTCACGCAATCGAGAGGAAGCAGGCGCAGCGGCGAAGAATCAACGCGAGGAACTCACGAAGTCTCTCGAAAGCGTGCGATCGATTGTCGATTCGCGCTTAAAGCAGCTGCAGGAGGACAACTCGAGCCAAATCGACAAAATGCGGGCCACTGTTGATGAAAAATTACAGGGGACCTTGGAAAAACGTCTCGGTGAATCGTTCAAATTTGTAAGCGATCGCCTTGAGCAGGTGCATCAGGGTCTCGGTGCCATGCAGCAACTGGCGAGCGACGTGGGTGGTTTGCAACGCGTGCTTACAAATGTGAAAACGCGTGGCGGCTGGAGCGAATGGCAGCTCGGCGTCTTGTTGGAGGAAATGCTGACGCCCGAGCAGTTTGCCAAAAATATGAAGAGCCGCGATGACAGTGATGAGCGTGTTGAATTTGCAATCAGGTTGCCCGGTGATGAGAACGGCGCGCCGGTTTGGCTGCCCATTGACGCGAAATTTCCCATGGAACATTACGAGCGTCTAACCGCGGCTCAGGAAAGCGGGGACTCCTCAGCAGTGGAGGCAGCGATGAAAATTCTGGAGACGCAGTTGAAGCGCTGCGCGAAGGATATTTGCGAGAAATACATTAATCCGCCAAAGACAACCGATTTTGCGCTCCTGTTTTTGCCAAGCGAAGGACTCTACGCGGAAGCAATTCGTCGTGTCGGTCTGGTGCAGCACGTGCAGCGGGATTGCCGGGTGACTTTCGTGGGACCGACTACGCTGGCCGCATTGCTCAACAGTCTGCAAATGGGTTTTCGCACGCTTGCGATTCAAAAACGCTCCAGCGAGGTCTGGAGCCGCCTCGCAGAGGTGAAAACGGAGTTTGGAAAATTTGGTGAAGCGTTATCGGCGGTTAAGGAGAAAATAGAGCAGGCCTCGCGAAAGATAGAAGATGTCAATGTTCGATCCCGTGTTATCACGAAAAAATTGCGGGACGTGGAGGAGTTACCCTCCAACCCGCAGCCAATGCTCAGAGACTTGTTGTCAGGCGAGGACGATGATCGTCTCGTCGATTAAACTGATATTGCATCGCGAAATATGAAGACGGCGTTGATTACAGGCGCGAACAAGGGAATTGGCTACGAGGTAGCGCGCCAGCTTGCGGGAAAGGGATTTCACGTTTTCGTCGGTGCCCGGAACCGGGACGCCGGTCGCAAAGCGGTGACTGAGATTGCCAAAAAGGACCGGCAAGCCACCTTTCTACAGATCGATGTTGCAGACGATGCGAGCGTTTCTGCAGCTGCGCGCGGGTTCGCCAAAGCTGCTGATCATCTGGACGTGCTGGTGAATAACGCCGGAATCATTGTTGATGGCGACGATGCAATTCTGGAGATCAGCGACGAGCTATTCCGAAAGACGCTTGAGACAAACACGCTCGGTGCTCTGCGCGTGATCCGCGCGTTCGTGCCGTTTCTCAGGAAAAGCAATGCGGCCCGTGTGATTAATGTCTCCAGCGGCGGCGGTCAATTGACCGGCGGCGCCGATGGTTGGTCGCCGGCGTACTGTATTTCGAAAACTGCGCTCAACGGTGTGACGTCGCAGGTCGCTGCCGCATTGCCGAAGTTCGCAGTTAATTCAGTTTGCCCTGGCTGGGTTCGCACCGATATGGGCGGCCAAGCCGCTTCCCGTTCGGTGGAGGAGGGTGCCGACACGATCGTGTGGCTCGCTGCGAATGCGCCGCACAAGCTTACTGGGAAATTCCTTCGTGATCGTAAAGAAATTCCGTGGTGAAAGGTTAGAAGAGTTAAACTGTTAAAAGAGTTACAACGGAAACGATTGCGTAGAGCTTTACCTTTGTAACTTTTCAACACTGTAACCTTTCAACTTTGGTTACAGCACCTGATCCCATTTGCTCTGGTCTTTGAGCATGATTTCGCGCAACAGACGGATGGGTGGCATGCCGTGATTTAGCAGCTCGTTGTGGAATTTCTGCAATGAGAAATCGTCTCCCTGCTGCGCTTTGTAATCGTCGCGCAATTTCAAAATCTGCAATTTACCCAGGGTATAATTGAGATAACCGGGATCGAAAGTGCCGCGCATTGCTTCCTGTCGCGCCGGCTTTTCCTCGTAATAACAGTTTTCTCGAAAAAATTTCGTCGCTTCGTCGATCGACATCTTCTGAGTGTGCATTTTGATCGACACACATAGTCTGCATAGGCGAAGGAGCGCTTCGTCGGCCTGTGCCATGCGATATTTAGCTGCGCGCTTGATGTCGTCTTCGCTGGGCGTGGAGCTGGTGGAGCTACCATAGCCTTCATCGAGCATCATTTTTTCGCAGTAATGTGCCCACCCTTCGACGAACGCGTAGCTGCCGAAGATTTTTTCCACTTTGTTCGCCGGCGACGCGTTCAGGTGCAGGAACTGTACATAATGACCAGGGTAAGCTTCGTGAATGGAGACGAGGTCAGAGGTGTAGTAGTTAAAGGCGGTGAGCCATTCTTCTTTTTGTTTCTCCGGCCAATCGTTTTCCGTCGGTGTGACGTAGTAATACGCCTCATTAGCCCGTTTCTCGAACGGACCTGGCGTGTCCATCGAGGCGAAAGAAGTGGCTCGCAGGTACTGAGGCGTTTCTTTGACCCTAGCTCGAACATCGGACGGGATACTTACCAGATGCTGGTTCAGCACGTATTTGCGAATTTGATCCAGGTCTTTCCCTACGTCGGGAATTAGATTTTGCGGCGCGGGATGCTCGTGTTGGATTTGTTTGAAGACTTCGATCGGCGACATGTTCGGGTCGATCTTTTTTGCTGCGTCGGCGAACGCGGCTTGTTCGGCTTTTATTTGCTCCAGGCCGATCTCGAGGATTTTCTGCGGCGGCAGGCTAACGAGTTCCGTCTGCGCCAGAAAGCGCCCGAACTTTTCTTCTCCTAACGCGAAATCCATCGAGGCTTTCGGAAGTTTTTCCCGCTCCAGCCACGCTGCATAATCGTTAAGAGCATTTGCGGCTTTGCGGTTGGCCTCGTGAAAGGCGACACGAAGTTGTTGGTCTTTAAGGTTACCAATCGCGGCAACGAGATCTTTTTTCAGGAAATCTGCGGAGCCTCTCGCGATCTGAATGGCAAGCTCAACGTACGGTTTAGGAATGACCTCATTGAGATTTGTCCTCGCCGCGATCAAAATGTTTGGAATTTGCGACTCGATTGCGACCAAGCTGCGAACACGATCCTCAAGCGGCGCGAAATTCCTTTTGATATAAACGTTTACGTCTGCAGCGCGTGCGTAGACCATCGGGTTCCGTTCGAACACCGCCATGTCCTGCATTTCAAAGAGCTCTTTGTTTACTGCGGCCTGAAGAATGCGCAGATCGATCGATTGCCGGGAGCTCAGTTTGGTGGGATCGAACTTGCCCAGCCGGTCGTCGAATCGGCGCAGGCGCGAAAGCTCGGCATCGAGAGCCAGCCGGCTGTAGTCAGTGATTTTACCGTCGTACTCGTGAAGTCCGAGAGCAGTCCCTTCCATGGGATGGGCACCCAGATAGCCTTTGATGTATTCCTCGGCCACTGCCTCATATTCACCATCCTCTGTTTCCGCAGAAAAAGTTGGGATGCCGCCAGGAAGGAGAGATAGCGCGCCTAATAAAAGAACGAGTGAGAAAGCTTTAACGCGAAGGGCTGATTTCATTGGCAACGCAGAGTTAAGACACCGCTTCGCGTTGGGTGTTGCCAAAAATTTCCTGTGAGCGATGGTGAGCCTGTTTTTCAAGCTCGGGTCGAAGTATGAGGCGCTTCATGATCTTGCCATTGTTGGCTTGTCTCTTGCTCGGCGTTTTTCCTGCTGCCTTCGCACAGGAGGCGCAACCGGCAAAGACTGAAGAGGATAACGGCTACGCGCAAATTTCAATTTTCGCAAAAGCGCTCGAATTGATTCGTCAGGATTACGTGGATGAAAACAAGACGAGCTATCACAATCTCATCAATGCGGCAATGAAGGGAATGTTATCGTCGCTGGATCCGCACAGCCAGTTCATGGATCCCGATGATTTCCGCGATATGCAGGATGATACCCGCAGCCGTTTTAACGGTCTGGGAATCGAAGTTTCGATGAAAAACGGGCTGCCTACAGTCATTGCAGCGATGGAGGACACGCCGGCGGCAAAAGCTGGAATCCTCTCTGGCGATCAAATCTTGCGAATCAACGGGATTTCGACGGAAAGAATGGATCTTCAAGACGCCATCAATGTTTTGCGCGGGCCTGCTGGTGCGAAATTAACGCTTACACTTCTGCGGCCGGCGACCAAGGAGATCAAGGAATACACACTGCAGCGTGCGGAGATCAAAATCCAAAGCGTTAAGGGAACGCGATTGCTTGATCCAGATTTCACCGGCGCGTTCAAAATCGGTTATGTTCGCTTGCTGCAGTTCAACGAGCCCACGGCCGACGAACTGTCGAAAGCACTCGATGAATTGCAAAAGCAAGGGATGCAGGCGCTCATTCTCGACTTGCGCAACAATCCAGGTGGACTGCTAAATAGTGCGGTCGACGTGTGCGCGCAGTTTCTGCCCCCCAACACAAAAGTGGTGTCCACGCAAGGTCGGGTGGCGTCGCAACAGCACGATTATTCTACTTCCGGCGTAAAGAAGGAACGCCCTAATTTTCCGATGGTCGTCTTGATCAACGAAGGCAGCGCAAGCGGAGCAGAGATCGTTGCCGGGGCGCTGAAGGATTTGCATCGAGCAGTGCTCGTCGGAGAAACTACCTTCGGAAAAGGTTCCGTGCAGAATGTCATGCAGTTGCCGGACGGTTCTGCTGTGCGTTTTACGACCGCGAAATATTACACCCCGAGCAAACAGGTCATTCAGGGCAATGGCGTCACACCGAACATTCCTGTTGGCTTAACTGCCGAACAGGAGCGTTCGCTTTTTGCTCTCCGCAATTCAGGAAATATGAAGCCTGAGGACGAGAAAAACATCATCAAGACCAGAGACCCGCAGCTGTTGCGAGCGATTGACGCACTCAAAGGTGTTATGATTTACGCGCAAGAGAACGCCCCAAAAGCCCAGGCGGTAAAAAAGTAGGCCAAACTTTCGCTTCCTTGTCATTCCCAGCGGAGTCGAGGAATCTCTAACTTCTTCTGATCATCACATGGCAATTTGACGGCCAGAGATGTCTCGACTTCGCTGGACATGACAATTCTAGCATTAGAAACTTCATGCGACGAAACCGCTGTTGCAATCGTGCGCGGCGGGAACGGTTCAGGATCGGATTTGCTCGCTAGCGAAGTCGCCTCGCAAATCGCTACGCATGAAAAGTACGGTGGAATCGTGCCGGAGATCGCATCGCGTAATCATCTTGCCTACGCACCGCGCCTGCTTGGTCGCGCTTCGAGTTTAGCGAATATCGATTTATCGGACGTGGATGCATTTGCCGCGACCAGCGGCCCGGGTCTGTCGAGCTCGCTCATGATCGGCGCATCGATTGCCAAAGCATTGGCCATCGGCTTTGGCAAGCCTTACCTCGCTATCAATCACCTTGAGGGACATTTGCTTTCGCCATTTTTAGGAAACGCAAGAGAAGAAAATCAAATTCGTCCAAATGTTTCGCTGATCGTGAGCGGCGGGCACACCATGCTGGTTCGGGTGCACGAATTGGGTGATTACAAGTTAATCGGCCGAACGGTCGATGACGCCGCGGGCGAAGCATTCGACAAGGTGGCCAAGCTAGTGGGCCTTCGATATCCCGGCGGACCGGAGATCGAACGACACGCGCGAGGCGGAGATCCAAATCGTTTCGATTTGCCGCGCAGCATGCCGGAATCGCAAAACTTCAGTTTCAGCGGGTTGAAAACAGCCGTTCGTTACTTGCTACCCAAAATTGCAGGGACTGTCGGTGAAACGCCTCATGAAGAACGGAGTTCAACTTCAGCGACCTACAAATTGGATAATTATGTTCTCGCTGACCTGTGCGCTTCGTTTCAGCAGGCGATTATTGACGTATTAGTGTCTAAAACGATCGCTGCAGCGCGGAAATATCGTTCCGAGCTTGTGACCGTCAGCGGCGGAGTGAGTTGCAATCAGGAGTTGCGAAAACAATTGGGCGAAGCGTGCACGCGCGCGGGATTTGCATTTCAGAATGCCGAACCGTGGTTGTGCACAGACAATGCGGCCATGATTGCTTTCGCTGCTTCGTTGCGATTACAAGCCGGTTTTCAATCTGACGTCAGCGAAGAGATCGATCCGAACCTTGCGCTGGCAAATTAATGCAACCGCCAGAGAGGGCTCTAAGCGATTGCGGCCAATCAATACTCGCGTTCGAGAAGATAATTTGCGATCGCGTGAAGCGCTTCGGCATCGCCTTCGCGAAATACAGACAGAGCATCGTGCGCCTGGCGCGTGAGCCGGCTGGCTTCGGCGCGTGATTTCTCGAGACCAATCACTGCTGGATAAGTCGCTTTCTTTGCCGCTATGTCTTTGCCGGCGCTCTTGCCCAGTATCTCCGAAGTTTGAGTGACATCCAGGATATCGTCGATGACCTGGAAAGCCAGACCAAGCCGCTCCCCGAACTGGCTAATGGCGGAAAGCTTTCTGGCGTCTGCATTGGCGCTCATGGCGCCCAGCCGGACGGAGCTTTT
>JBKPMH010000157.1:0-6021 GCA_046732035.1 Verrucomicrobiota bacterium | reverse complement strand
CGGCAATTCTGTTTTCGTAATTGAGAACAACAAAGATCCGAAGACCGGCAAAGAGTCGCAGTCGTTGCGACAGACTTTTGTGCGTGTTGGTGAAGCGCGCGGAGATTTTGTTTCCATCTCCGAGGGACTCAAACCGGGAGACGTGGTCGTCAGCACCGGGGTGTTCAAACTGCGTAATGGCATGTCAGTGGCAATCAATAACGACTTAGCCCCGAAGCCGCAGCTGAATCCCAAGCCACAGGATTCTTAGCCGCAAGTGCGAATGGTGTATGCCGAGATTGGAAAACGGAAATAAGCGCGATGGCACAGGAAGAGCGTGCCGTAATTAGGAAATGAAGTTTACCGATCTATTCATCAAGCGGCCAGTACTGGCGATAGTGGTTAGCTTCGTCATTCTCATTGCCGGGTTGCAGGCGATGAAGACCTTGAATGTGCGGCAATATCCGCGCAGCGACGTCGCTGCGATCACAGTGACCACGATTTACGTTGGTGCCGACGCCGAACTCGTTCGAGGATTTATCACGACTCCAATTGAGCGCGCGATGGCGGCTGCGGACGGCATCGATTACATACACTCTGAGAGCACGCAGGGTCAATCGCTTGTCACTGCCCGTCTCAAATTGAATTTTGACGCCAATAAGGCGCTATCAGATATCAGCGCGCGAGTTAACGCCATTCGTAACAATCTGCCGCCGGAATCGCAGATTCCGGTGATTGCAATTCAAGCGGCTGATTCTCAGTTCGCTTCGGCTTACCTCAGTTTTACGTCCAATATTTTGCAGCCTAACGAGGTCACCGATTATCTGGTCCGGCTCGTGCAACCGCGGTTGACCGCAATTGCAGGTGTGCAAAAAGCAGACATTCTTGGCGGCCGGACTTTTGCGATGCGCATCTGGATGAAACCGGACCGCATGGCGGCTCTAAACATCAGCCCGTCACAAGTCCGCGAGATCCTGGCTAAGAACAACTTCCTGTCGGCGGTCGGAAATACCAAGGGCTCGCTCCTTCAAGTGAACCTTACCGCGAATACCGATTTGCACACGGCCGAGGAATTTAAGAAGCTCGTGGTCCGGCAGGATAAGAACACGTTGATTCGACTGGGAGATATCGCCGATGTCGTTCTCGGCGCAGAAGACTACGACACGGAAGTGCGGTTCTCCGGACAGAAAGCTGTCTTCATGGGAATCTGGGTGCTGCCTAATGCAAACTCGTTGGATGTAATCAAACGCGTTCGCGTCGAGCTTGACCAAATCAAAAAAGAGCTGCCGACTGGAATGACGGCGGAAATGGCCTACGACGCCACCGCCTACATCAATGACGCCATTCACGAAGTCGTCAAAACGCTGATCGATACGTTGATCATCGTGATGATCGTAATCTTTTTGTTCCTCGGATCGTTCCGCTCCGTCATTGTGCCGGTGGTTGCGATCCCGATTTCGCTCATTGGCGCGTTATTTCTCATGCAGGTGTTTGGTTTTACCTTAAACCTGCTGACTCTGCTCGCGATCGTGCTTTCCGTCGGATTGGTGGTCGATGACGCAATCGTTGTGGTCGAAAACGTGGAACGCCACATAGCGGACGGAATGTCGCGGATGAACGCGGCCCTTGTTGGCGCGCGTGAGCTGATCGGCCCGGTCATCGCAATGACAATCACCCTGGCAGCCGTGTACACGCCGATCGCACTGCAAGGTGGCCTGACGGGCGCGTTGTTCCGCGAATTTGCGCTCACCCTGGCCGGCGCGGTTTTTATTTCCGGAGTCGTGGCGCTGGTTTTGTCGCCAATGATGTCGGCATATCTGCTTCCGGCACATCATGTGGAGACCGGTTTCAAAGGTTTGGTCGATCGCACGTTCGACCGCGTTCGCGACTGGTATGGGAGACATTTAGACAGCACGTTAAACGCGCGCCCGGCTGTTTACATCGTCTGGGGCGGAATTTCAGTCCTCGCTTTGCTGATGTTCGTTGCGATACCCAAAGTGGCGACGAAGGAGTTGGCGCCCAAAGAAGATCAGGGGGTGATTTTTGGCATTATCACCGCGCCGGCTAACGCCACAATCGACGATACAATCCGTTATGCGGACGCGGCCGGGAAAATTTTCCACGATATTCCGGACACTCGATTCACATTTCAAATTACCTCACCCAGCAACGGCTTTGGCGGCATGGTGCTGAAACCGTGGGGTACGCGCAAAGTGCCAACGAAAAACTATCTCCCGGTGGTTCAGGAAAAGCTGGCAGGGATCCCGGCGATTCAAATGTTCCCGATCATGCCCGAAGCGTTGCCGGGCTCGGACAATTTTCCCGTGAGCTTTATCATTGCTTCCACTGCTGACCAGGAGCGCATCCTGGAATTTGCCCAGGACATTTTTCAAAAGGCAATGAAAGCGCATATGTTTCAGTTTGGAGATATCGACACCAAGATCGACCAACCTCAGGCGCAGATCGTTCTCGACCATGACAAAATTTCGGCGATGGGGCTGAACATGCAGCAGATCGGGGCCGACCTTTCCGCCAGCATAGGCGGGAATTACGTCAATTGGTTCAATATGGAAGGCCTTAGCTACAAGGTTATACCGCAGATCAAACGGGTTGACCGATTGAATCCAGAGCAGCTCAACGATATTTATGTGACCGGTCCGAACAACCAGCTGATCCCCCTAAGCACCGTTGCCCGAATCGACCATAGAACAGTCGCCCGTTCGCTCAATCGCATGCAGCAACTCAACGCCGTTACAATTAGCGGCGTTCCGACAGGTTCGGTCGATTCAACCCTTAAGTTCTTGGAAGATGAAGCGCATAAAGTGCTGCCAGCCGGTTATGTCATCGATTATACTGGTGGCTCCCGCCAACTTCGGCTGGAAGGGAACAGCTTCCTTGGAGTTTTCCTGCTGGCGGTTGTGTTAATTTTCCTCGTACTCGCTGCACAATTTAACAGCTTCCGTGATCCATTGATCATTCTGCTCGGCTCTGTTCCGCTGGCGCTGTTCGGAGCAGCGGTATTCATGTTTTTGAAAATGCCTTTCGGCAAGTTTTTCACAGACGCTTGGACGACGTCATTCAACATCTATTCTCAGGTCGGATTAGTCACTTTGGTTGGTCTCGTTTCCAAAAACGGAATTCTGATTGTGCAGTTCGCGAATGAACTTCAGCGTACGGGTATAACGAAACTTGCCGCCGTGGCGCAAGCCGCTCGAATTCGGTTGCGACCAATCATGATGACCAGCGTCGCGACTGTGGCCGGTCACTTTCCACTCACGCTCGTGACCGGTGCAGGGGCGGCTGCGCGAAACTCAATCGGTCTCGTGTTGGTTGGCGGTATGACAATTGGAACAATCTTCACTCTCTTTATCGTGCCATCGTTGTACATGCTCATCGCTAAGGAACACCACGAGAAATCTCTGATGGAACCAGACTTGGAAGGCGTCGAAGACGTAGATCTTACCCCGGAAATGGCGCCTGCAGGCGTGCCAGACGGAAACGGTAACCGCTGGAAACAAGCGTGAACTAATCTTATGAATTCGGGAATGGCGGTACGCTGAGGAGAAAACAAAAGCCTCGGCGGGGTTTCCCACCGAGGCTTTCTTCTCTAGTTCTTTTGTTCTCTGCTTTAGCGCATTTTTATCTGGAAGCTTGCCCAGTGCTCCGAAATTCAGCGAACTCGGTCGAGTTGCTTACTTTCGTTACAACCCACGGCTCTGACCGGGCGCGCCACTCCAGGTAAACGCCGAAGACCTGTAGCCCGGACAATTACAGCGAGTTGGGCTCGACTCTCGAGAGTGCACATAGCAAGCTTGATTCGTTAGGCCACGCCATGGCTGGTCCTGTCGGTGACGGGGCCAAAGTAGCCAAGCCGACCGAGGATGAGCGCAAGGTTTCGTGGCAACTGGCGAAAAGCGACTACAGCTCGGTTTTTGTAAAAGCTGACGAAAAAGAGCGCATCACCTATATCGCCGCTTATCTGCGGCCTGAAAAGGAGATCCCGTTCGACAAGATCGGTCAGCTTGAAAAAGCACCAGTCCTGACCACGTCGTCGCGTGGGACGTCGTGAGGCCGAATCGCCCACTAGTTCGTGTTGTGGCGCGTGGGTCGGAGCGGAAAGCGAACTCCATCACGATGTTGATCGTGAAACGACCGCGCACCGATTAGCTGGGATTGGCGTCTTCTCATTCTCGGGAACCGGTGCGAGCGTTGTTCCCCGATGGCGGTTCGGCTGTGATGTTGCTCGCAGCAACCTTCCTGAAGAAGTAAGGACTAACATTTCCGACACAAGAGCGGCCGTCCTTTTTACGCGGCCACTTTTGCTTGGACGCAAGACACGAGAGAGCGGGCGTGCGGCCGCTCTCTTTTACCGGTAGCCTTTGCGGCAGAAACCACAACCCTACTGTCCTGCGCACACAATGGTTAGTGCGTGCGAGTAGTTAAGCCACTCCTGCGGTTCAGCGGACGTGCGCTTCCGCTTGTCTGTTTCACTTATCTCTTCAACTTCCGACCCTTTCTCCCAGACAAAACCAAAAATGATCAGTTTTACGAATCTCGTTAGAGAATGTTTTCTGACTATGGCAATGACTATTCCGAAAGTATTGCAGTGGACGCCGCAGGCAACGTGTATGTGACGGGATTGAGCAGGAACGCAAGCGGTTCCTCTGATTACTTACGATCAAGTATAGTTCAGTCGGGCAGGAGCTATGGGTCGCGCGCTACTCAGGCGAGCACATGCTTCATAATCCTGCACCTTCCTGCAATAAACTGATGTCAGGATTAATCAGCCTGATAATGTCCGCCGCTGCCCCACTTCGTTGCGCTTGTACTTCCGGCGTCGCATCATCAGCCGAACCGTTGGGGAACCATTACAAGATTCCAAGTTGTGATGCCGATCTTGGCCGATTCCGCTGACTCAGCGAATGACGAGGTAACAACAGCCAATGCTGGAAGCAATTCGGGCGGTGCTGCGGCAAGAAGTCTGCCGATTTCATCAACCGAAAAAGTGGGCACATGGTCACGAAGCACCGACGATTTTTCGACTAGCTGAATTGTATTGGCGGCGGCGTAAGTATTCGAGAAATTGCCAGAATAGCGTTTGTTCCCGTAGTTCAACGGATAGAACAAGGGTTTCCTAAACCTTAGATGTGGGTTCGATTCCCGCCGGGAACGTTTAGTGTGATCTTATAAAATTGAGACACACTGGGGACGTATGTGGCTATGCGCTTCGATTGACTCGCTTGCTCCCGCGCGCTCGCTCTTGCGCGCTTCGTCCATGTCGCTCGACTCCCGTCGGCTCCATTCCCGCCGGGAACGTTTAGCGTGATCTTATAAAATTGAGACACACTGGGGACGTATGTAACTATGCGCTTCGATTGATTGACTCGAACTTCCCAGTTCTCGGTCTGCGACCTCCGCGTTGCTGCGTCTATGTCGCACCGCTTCCCGCTGGCTCCATTCGCTGGCTCCCGCGCGCTCACCCTTGCGGGCTTCGTCCATGTCGCTCGATTCCCATCGGCTCCATTCCCGCCGGGAACGTTTAATGTGATCTTACAAAATTGAGACACACAGGGGAGCCGTCGGGCCGTTTCTCTTCAAGAACCCGGGGATGCCGGTTCTAACCTAATGGCGAGCAAACAAATATGCTTGGCGTCTCGTCTCGCTATGCGGCGATCTGGCCGAGAACGGCGCGTAGCTCGTGAAAGTCGACCGGTTTGGTCAGGTGAAAATCGAAACCGGCTTCCTTGCCGCGCTTAATATCATCCGGCGCTCCAAATCCGCTCAACGCGACTGCTTTCAGACATTGTTTTCGCTTTGCTTCGGCAACGAGATCATAACCACTGCCATCTGGCAGAGCGATATCAGCAAGGAGGACATCAACATCCTTTGAACGTATAATCTTTCGTGCACTCTCCGCATCGTCGGCGGTGGAGATTTCATGCCCGAAATGCGTCAGAAGATTGGACAAAGCTTGCAAAGTGTCATCGTGATCTTCGACGATCAGAATCCGCAACTTCTTACCCGAGATGTACGCGTCTTTTG
>JBKPMH010000156.1:0-9840 GCA_046732035.1 Verrucomicrobiota bacterium | reverse complement strand
CAAGACCTTTGCCGATTGTCGTCGCCACCGCGCCACCAAGCAGCGCACCGGTCAGATTAAAAAACGCGGCCATGGCAATGGCCTGACGCGGTGTGAGTACTTTCGTGGAGACTACGGTCGCGATCGCGTTCGCGGCGTCGTGAAAGCCGTTACTGTATTCGAAAATAATTGCTGCAACTACGACGATGAGAAAGGTAAGCATCGCCGTCGAGACAGCCGGCTATGAATATTTCAGCGCCACCTGCAGGATGATGTTCCCCGCGTCCCGGCAACGATCGATTACCTTTTCAATCAAAGCGAACAGATCGCGTAGAAAAATAACCTGCTTGGTTTTGTAATCCCCCTGATAAAGATCGCGTAACAGTTCGAGCTCGAGTTTGTCGGCCTCGCCCTCAATCGACTGAAGTTTCGCATTCATCTCGCGCACCGTGGCTGCATCGGTGCCCTTACGTAATTGTTTCACCATCGCCACCACAGTTTCCGCCGCTTGATCGAGGAGCTCCACCTGTTTGCGGAAGTCGCGTCCATGCAAATCTTCCGGACAAATCAGAACGCGCTCGCCGATTTTTTCAACTGTCTTTGGTATTTTGTACAGTGCGCCAGTCAGCGACTGAATATCTTCGCGTTCAAAAGGTGTGATGAACACTTTGCAAAGCTGTTCGGTCAGTTCCTGAGTGATTTCTTTGTCTTTGCGGCGACTCAGAATGAAGTGCTCCAGACTTTGTGGCGACTCGTGTTGCTCGAGCCGTTCCAGCAGGGCAATTAGATGATGTACGCTTGCGTCCGCCTCTTCCGCGCTCTTTTCCAGCAGGTCGTAAAACTTTTCGTCACGCCCAAAAATTTTCTGGATCGACAACATGAGTCTCCACAGTTGTAGCCGAGCGCGTTGGTCTCGGCAATCCTCGAACCTGCGGCGGCTAGGATCGGCGGTTAGCGCCCGACCGCTATCGGTTCAATTTACAACTAGTCGCCCACGGCTACAGCAGTGTGCCGCGAAGAATGAACAGAGCCACGTTGAAATAAATCACCAGTCCTGTTACATCGACCAGCGTTGCGACGAATGGGGCGGATGAGGCTGCTGGATCCAGCCCGCATTTGCGCAGCAAAAACGGAAGCATGGCACCGCTCAGGGTTCCCCATAACACTACTCCCACCAACGCGGCACCGACGGTAAGAGCGACCAGCCAGTGATACTGACCGTAGTCGAATATGTGCAGATATTGCCAAAGTGTGATGCGAAAGAAGCCAATGGTCCCCAGGATGAGTCCAAGAGTGATGCCCGAAAGTAATTCTTTTCGAACAACTCGAAACCAGTCGCGCAAACGCAATTCTCCAAGCGCCATGGCACGAATCACGAGTGTAGTGGCTTGCGATCCAGAGTTGCCGCCGCTGGAGATGATTAGTGGCAAGAACATCGCCAGGATCGCGGCTCTTTCGATTTCACTGTTGTAACCCTGCATCGCAGTTGCGGTCAGCATTTCACCCAGGAACAAAATGATGAGCCAACTGGCGCGTTTCCTCACCATGCGAAGAAATGGAATCGTCGTGTACGGCTCGTCGAGCGCTTCCATACCGCCGAGTTTTTGGATGTCCTCGGTGGCTTCCTGTTCGGCGACGTCCAGCATGTCGTCACTGGTGACAATCCCCACCAGCACGCCCGTTGAGTCTACGACCGGCAGCGCCGCACGGTCGTATTTACGAAACACATTGAGGGCATCCTGCTGTGAATCGGTCACATTCAGCGCCGCAAACGTTTGATCTCGAATCTCACTCACCTTCGTGGTAAGCGGCCGGAGCAGGAACTCGCGCATTCGCACGTCATCAATCAGCTTTCCGCGGTCATCGACGACGTACACAAAGTTCAGAGTTTCACTATCTCGACCGAACTCGCGCACGTAATTCAGCACGTGTTGCACGGTCCAGTCCTCCTTTACCGCGATGAAATCAGGAGTCATTAAGCGGCCAACACTGCCTTCGGGATAACCAAGCAGCGCCGTGGCCACGCGGCGCTCTTCCGGCGTGAGCAGACGAATCAGCTGACGCGCGGCGGCGCTTGGCATTTCTTCCAGTAGCGCCGTGCGATCGTCCGGCGACATCTCATTCAGGATGGCGACCACCTGTTCGTGTGCCATCGCGCGCAGCAGGTTCTGCTGTTCCTCGACCCCGAAGTATTCAAAGACGTCCGCTGCTAGCGCAGCTGGCAGCACACGAAAGATGATGACCTGCTCGTCTTCAGGAACATCGAGAATAACCTCTGCCACGTCCGCCGGCGGCCATTCGCGAAAGATCTCGCGCAGCGCGCTGAAATTGCGCGCGTCGATCAGACTCCTGATTTCCGGCGCGAGAAGTTTACCGACCACGTCGGGTTTTCTAACATTCGCCGTTAACAGACGCAATGATCGCGTCTGTCTTCACCAGATCCTGCGCCCAGGGCGCCTACACCTTCTCCGCTTGGCATTTGCCGGAAACGCTTCAAAATGAAAGGTAATGCCTGCTGTTGCTACCGGTCCAATGTTCCGGCGAGAGATCGGCGACGATCATGTTTGTCTGCTTTTGTTTGATCGCCCGGAGTCGGGCGCCAATATCTTCGACGCCGCCACGCTCGACGAGTTGAACGAACATCTCGATTCAATCGAGAAGGACGGTTCCTTAAGAGGACTGATCATCGCATCGGCGAAAAAATCGATTTTCGTCGCCGGCGCCGATTTGAAGACACTGTTGAAACAGGGCCAAACGGGTGAGATGCGCGCATACATTTCGCGTGGGCAAAAAATTTTTAACCGGCTGGCAGACTTGAAGATTCCAACTGTGGCGACGATTCACGGCGCGTCCGCCGGCGGCGGCTATGAAGTCGCTCTGGCATGCGATTATCGTATCGCTTCGGACGACCCGTCTACACGGATCGGTCTTCCCGAAACGACCCTCGGGCTGATTCCAGCATGGGGTGGTTGCACCCGTCTGCCGCGATTGATTGGAGTTCAAAAAGCCACTGAGGTGATTGGAAAAGGGAAACTTTACTCAGCAGAGGAAGCCAGAAAGCTCGGGTTGGTTGATGGTGTTGCTTCTCGCGACAAACTTCTCGAGCTCGCGCGAAAAAAGTTGAGCGATGGAAAACGCAAACTGCCCGGTGAAAAAAGAGCAGGGTTATCGCGGAGCGAGGAGCGATCGCCGCAGCGCGGTGTCAGTACTCCTGTCTCCGGAAATGCTGCACCACAACGCGCCTTGGAAATCGTGAACAAAACTCTCTCGATTTCGCCGGACGAATCGCTCCAGATGGAACTCGACGCCATTGTGGATCTTGGTGAATCCGAATCGACGCAAAACTTGATTCGGAATTTCTTCCTGGCCGAAAAGTACAAGAAAGGAACGTCGAAAGCTGCGCCGGAGAAAGTAGTGCACGCCGCGGTGATCGGGGCGGGTGTAATGGGCTCAGGGATCGCGCAATGGCTTAGCTCGCGCGGCGTGACGGTGATTCTGCGCGACATCGCGCGCGAGCAGGTCGATCGCGGTCTGGCGAATATTGAGAAAACCTACTCAGATGCAGTAAAGCGCGGTTTGATGACCGAGGAAAAAGCAAAAGCTGGTCGGGCGCGGATTGTGGCGTCGACTGCTCCAATGGAATTGCGGGACGTGGAGTTCATCATCGAGGCTGCTTCCGAAAAATTTGAAGTGAAGAAGGAAATCTTTCGTGAATTGGGAATGCAGGCGGGGCCGAAGACAATTGTGGCCACAAATACATCGGCTCTTCCCGTGGGCAGACTGGCTGATACGACGGTTTCACCTGAGCACGTGATCGGTCTTCATTTTTTCAATCCAGTCAGCCGAATGAAACTGGTTGAAGTGGTAATTGCGAAACAGACGTCAGACGGCACGCGCGAGCGAAGCCTGGCATTTGTCCGGCAAGTTGGAAAACTGCCTGTAATTGTGCACGACAGCCCCGGTTTCCTGGTGAACCGGGTTTTGTTTCCCTATTTGCTCGACGCTGCGGAGCTTTTCGAAAGTGGCGTGGATGCGGCGAAGATAGACGATGCGCTGGTGCAATGGGGCATGCCCATGGGGCCGCTGCGATTGATCGATGAAATCGGCGTCGATATCACCATCGATATCGGCAATACTCTGGAAAAAGCCTACGGACGGCGCGACCACGTTTCGACGGTTCTGCTTTGGCTGCGCGACGGAAAGATGCTTGGCCGAAAAACAGGGGCTGGTTTTTACAAGTATGAAGGGAAAGCACAGGCGCCTAACGAATCTCTGGTCAAATGGCGGCATGCGTTGCATGGCGAGCCTGAGGGCGCCGAGGGACCCAACATTCCACCGAACTGGCATCGCGATCCCCGTCTGCGGCTGAACGAAGAAGCGATGGCGCACCGGTTGATTTTGTTGATGGTGAACGAAGCGGCGCGTTGTGTGGAGGAAGGAGTTGTCGATTCACCACAAGACGCGGATTATGGAATGATTTTAGGAACGGGTTTCGCGCCGTTCCGGGGCGGCCCGCTGCGCTTCGCGGATCATTTTGGACTAAAGAAAGTCGTCGATGAACTGGAACGTCTCGCCCAGACTGAAGAGAAATTTTTGCCCTGCGAGATTTTGAAGAAGCACGCTCGCGAAGGAACAAAGTTTTATGAAAATCGAAGATAGGCAGCCCTGCCTGTCTCGGCAGGCTGGCAGCGTGCCAGCCGAGACAATCTGGCAGGTTGTCATCCTATGAAATCACCGCTCGAAGCCCCTGAAAAACAAATCGCCGAGGAAACCAGCGCGAAGTCCGGTCGCCGCGGCGACATGGACTCGTCTCGTGGCGAGCCAGAGAAACCGGCTGCCGCTGTTATCGATACGTCGAAGATGGGGAAAGGTCAGCGCGAAGCCCTCGAACTGGCGGAAGCGGCGCGCGATCCTCTTGAGGACCGCGGCAGCTTTGCCAGTAACCTTTTTGTCGGTCGCTACGATTTCAATCGGATTTACCCATATCCTGCGCAGAGCGCTGAAGATCGCGCCGCAGGCCAAGAATTTTTGCAAAAACTAGAAACGTATCTGCGCGAACATGTCGATCCGGATGAAATCGATCGGACCGGTGAAATTCCACCGGAAAATTTCAAGGGTCTCGCGGAAATCGGTGCGTTCGGGATCAAGGTGCCGACCAAATATGGCGGACTTGGTTTGTCGCAATCCAATTACGGCCGGGCCGCAGTCCTGCTCGGGAGTTGGGATGGAAACGTTTCTGCGCTTGTTTCCGCTCATCAATCGATCGGAGTCGCGCAACCGCTGCTTTTATTCGGCACAGAAGAGCAGAAGCAAAAGTATCTGCCACGCGTTGCCGGTGGAGAAATTTCCGCGTTTGCATTGACGGAAACGCATGCGGGCTCAGACCCGGCGACCATGAGCTTGCGAGCTGAACCCAGCCCTGATGGCGGCGAATTCGTTCTGAATGGCGAAAAACTTTGGTGCACCAACGGTGTGAAAGCCGGCGTGCTGGTGGTGATGGCGCGCACGCCGTCAAAGATGGTAGGCGGAAAAGAGCGCAAGCAAATCACGGCGTTCATTGTCGATGTGGACACACCCGGGCTCGAGATTGTTTATCGCTGCCGGTTTATGGGGCTGCGCGCACTTTACAACGCAGTCGTGAGGTTCACCGACGTGCGAGTGCCACGCGAAAATATCATCTCCAAGGAAGGCGCCGGATTAAAAGTTGCGCTCACGACATTGAACACTGGGCGACTGACATTGCCCGCCGCCTGCGTTGGACTTTCCAAGCGGCTGCTCGAGATCTCCCGGAAGTGGGCAGGCGATCGCATCCAATGGGGCGTGCCGATCGGCAAGCATGCCGCGATTGCTGGAAAGGTCGCCGAAATGGCTGGCAACGTTTTCGCCATGGAAGCAATGACCTTCCTCACGTCGTCGCTGCTCGATCGCAAGGCCGGCGACCTGCGCATCGAAACCGCCATGTGCAAAATGTGGGCAACTGAGACGACCTGGAGAATTGCCGATGATGCAATGCAAGTGCGCGGCGGTCGTGGCTACGAAACTGCGCACTCGCTGGCGGGCCGGGGCGAGCCGCCGATCGCAGTGGAGAGATTTCTTCGAGATTGCCGAGTTAATACGATCTTCGAAGGCTCGAGCGAGATCATGCGGTTGTTTATTGCGCGGGAAGCGCTCGATCCGCATTTGAAAGTCGGCGGTGCAATTTTCAATACGCAATTGCCAATGTCCGAGCGCGCGAAAGCGGTTTTCAGTTCCGGAAAATTTTATGCCGGCTGGTATCCGCGTCAGTGGTTGTCGAATGGCGCCGGAAAGATCGACAATTTGCACCTGACATTACAGCGCCACGTCGATTATGCTGCGCGCACAAGCAAACGTCTCGCCCGCGGTCTGTTTCATGCCATGGCACGGTTTGGTCCAAAACTCGACCGGCAACAGTTGTTGCTCTCCCGTTTTGTAGGAGTTGCCACGGAGTTGTTTGCGATCAGCGCAACCTGTTCGTACGCGCAATGGTTGATTGGCCAGGGAAAACCGGCGGACGAAATTCTCTCAGTGGCAGATTATTTCTGTCGCTCTGCAAAGACGCGAATCGATCATCATTTCGCGGGCACCATGCGCAACGTGGACAGGCGTGGCTATGAACTGGTGCAGGAGTTATTGGCTGGAAAACACGGGCTTCTGCGCGACGGGATCGTATAATTATCATGGCAGCGCGGTTTCGCTGTGCATTGTTCATATTGGTAAAGTGCCAAGCGCGTTACGACCGCCTGCTGGTTGACCAACCATTTCGTCACGGCTACTATCAACGATGAGTATGCCGCCCGTGCTCACGGAGGCGGCTTCACCTCGAAGCCGCGCGACAAAGAGCGAAAAACAAAAAGCAATATCCCCGTCGAAAATCCTCCAAGAAATCGAGCAACATGTCTTGCTCGATGGTTTCAAGATTGTTGTCGATCTCGACAAGAGTCGGGGTTCCTACCTTTACAACGCCGTCACTAACAAGCCACTCATCGATCTTTATGGATTTTTCGGATCGAATCCGATTGGGTTCAATCATCCGTATTTCGATGATCCCGATGTGCAACGAGATTTGCTTCGCGCGGCGAAAGTCAAAATCGCCAACTCAGATGTTTACTCTCAGGGATATGCGGAGTTTGTAGAAACCTTCGAGCGTGTGGTCGGTTTGCCGCCGCTGGAGCGTTATCTTTTTATCGAGGGCGGCGCGCTGGCAATCGAGAACTGCCTCAAAGCAGCTATGGACTGGAAGGTGCGGAAAAATATGGCCGCGGGCAACGGCGAACGTGGCACCCAGGTTTTACACTTCCGTCGGGCTTTTCACGGACGCAGCGGTTACACCATGAGCCTTACGAACACCGATCCGCGAAAGACGGATTTGTTCGCCAAGTTCGATTGGCCGCGCGTTTCGTGTCCGCACATCGATTTTTCGTTGCCAGAATCGGAGCGCGAAGCCGATGTGATTGCGCGTGAACAAAAGGCGGAGCGGGAGATTCGCGATTTCATTGAACAGCGTAACATCGACATCTGCGCCATCATTATCGAGCCGATTCAGGGCGAAGGTGGTGACAACCATTTCCGCGGCGAATGGCTGCAGAAACTGCGCCAGATCTGCGACGAAAATGATATTCTCCTTATCTTCGACGAGGTGCAGTGCGGAATGGGTGCTACGGGTCGCAACTGGTGCTCGGAACATTTCAACGTTGTGCCCGACCTGATGGCGTTTGGAAAAAAAGCGCAGGTATGCGGAGTAATGGCAGGCCCCCGCATTGATGAAGTGAAAGATAACGCGTTTCGTTTATCGAGCCGATTGAATTCTACATGGGGCGGAAATTTCACTGACATGGTGCGCTCGACCCATTTTCTGCGCATCATCGAAAAGGAACATCTGGTGGAGAACGCTGGGAAAGTAGGCGCATATTTCCTCGATCAACTACGCGCTCTGCAACAGGAAGAGCCGCTAATTTCCGCCGCCCGCGGCCGCGGATTGTTTCTCGCTTTCGATCTGCCGGACGCAAAAACGCGCGAAGAATTTTGGAAAGGCTTTTTCGATCTCGGCGTGCTGACGCTTCGTTCGGGTGAAAATTCGATCCGGTTTCGTCCGCCGCTCGACATTAAAGCAGAGGTGATCGATGACGCGATGGATGCAATGCGCAAATTTTGTTCGAAACGAAAATAATTTGGTAGGGCGCGACCGCCGGGCGCGCCGATGATTGCGGACGGCCCGGCGGTCTGTCCCTACCATTCGAATTATGCAACCTGTCTTAGAAAAACTCGGCATCACTGACGATAATCCCGGCGTCTTTGATGGTGAATGGCGCGGTGGTGGCGCCAAGATCGAGAAGATTTCCCCGATCGATGGACGCCGAATTGCCGGCGTGCGTACCGCGTCGGACGCTGATTATGACAAGGCCATTGCGCGCGCGCAGGAAGCGTTTTTGAAATGGCGTACCACACCGGGTCCGGTGCGCGGCGACACTGTTCGCCGTCTTGGCAACGCATTGCGCGAACTGAAACACGAGCTCGGCCAGCTGGTCACTCTTGAGACTGGCAAAATTATCGCTGAAGGCGAAGGCGAAGTGCAGGAAATGATCGATATCTGCGATTTTGCGGTCGGCCAGTCGCGCATGCTTTATGGCCTGACTATTCAATCGGAACGACCAAGTCATCGCCTGATGGAACAGTGGCATCCGCTGGGCGTCATTGCCGTGATCAGTGCGTTCAATTTTCCAGTCGCTGTCTGGTCATGGAACGCCGCGCTAGCTGCCGTTTGCGGCGACGCAACGGTATGGAAACCGTCGGAAAAAACTCCCCTGACCGCAATTGCTGTCACAAGGATTTGCGAGCGCGTTTGCCGGGAAACGGGCGCCGACCCGGCGATCTTTACGCTGTTGATGGGCGACCGCAAAACAGTTGGTCAAAAACTGTCTGATGATCACCGGATTCCATTAGTTTCCGCTACCGGCTCGGTGGCCATGGGTCTTAACGTGGCAAAAACGGTTCATGGCCGTCTCGGCAAATCAATTATGGAACTGGGCGGCAATAACGCGCTGATCGTGACGCCGAGCGCCGACATCGATATGGCTACGCAATCGATCTTTTTCGGCGCAGTAGGCACGGCCGGACAACGTTGTACTTCTACAAGGCGCGTGATCATGCACGAGTCGGTAGCATCGAAAGTTCGCGATAAACTGCTTGCCGCTTACAAGAGTTTGCCAATCGGAAATCCGCTCGATGAGAAAACCGTAATGGGACCGCTCATCGATAAAAGCGCGGTTGATGCAGTTCTGGAATCGATTCAGCGACTCAAAGATGAAGGTGGCGAAGTTCTTTATGGAGGCGATCGACTCACTGTTCCCGGCGGCTGTTATATGAAACCCTGTCTGGCAACGGCTAAACCGGATTTTGAGATCGTGAAACACGAAACCTTTGGTCCGCTGCTTTACTTGCTGACGTATCGCAATTTCGACGAAGCGATCGCGATCCAGAACGATGTGCCACAGGGGTTGACCTCATCGATCTTTACGAACGACGTGCGCGAAGCGGAAAAATTCGTGAGCGCAGTGGGGAGTGATTGCGGCATCGCCAACGTGAACACCGGCACTAGCGGCGCTGAAATCGGCGGCGCGTTCGGCGGGGAAAAGAACACCGGCGGCGGACGCGAGAGCGGCAGTGATTGCTGGAAGAGCTATATGCGTCGCCAGACAAACACGATCAATTTCTCCAGCGAACTGCCGCTGGCACAGGGAATTCAATTCGGCGCAGGCGAGGGGAGCGGCACGGTATGACGGAAGTCAGGCTTCCAGCCTCACTCGGAGAGCAGGCATCCTGCCTGTTCCATCTCCGAGGATG
>JBKPMH010000155.1:0-3059 GCA_046732035.1 Verrucomicrobiota bacterium | reverse complement strand
CTTGAGCCGAGGAACTCACACCCGATCGAAAAATGCGCTCTGTCTTTCTTATTAGCTTTTCCGGGGCTGCGTTGCGGCCGCTTTGTTTTTCTCCTGCGCATCGGCGCCGATTTTTTTCAAGAATGGTTGGACGGATTGTTTCCTGCCCAGGAACTTCTCGATCGAAGTATTGACATCACGCGAATCACCCGGCTCATAGATTTCGTGCCGTAGTTTTATGCCCGCTTGCTTGTCGAGGTAACCATTTCTCGCTTTTTCGAAGACCGTTGCCATATCTGCGGCGATGGCATCTGCCCACGCATAGCCGTAGTAACCCGCGTCGTACCCATTCAAATGACCGAAATAGGAAACAAACGTGGTGCTTGGATCAATTGGGAGGAAAACTTTTTCAAGGATCGGATTCGAAATTCCCACGCTATCATAAGGCATATCCTCTGCGTGCTGGTTGTGCAATGCGAGGTCAAGCGCCGCGAACGCGAACTGACGGCGATAATAAACACCGGCGTTGGCCAGTTTTGCATCGTTCATCTTTTTGATGGTTTCAGCGGGAATCTTCTTCGATGGGTCGCGGTAATCGGCGGCAAACGTGTCGAGGACTTTCTTATCCCAGACCCAGTTTTGCAGCATTTGCGATGGCGCCTCTACGAAGTCGCCAGGTACGTGCGTGCCGGCGAAACGCCCGTACTTCGCGCGAGTGACGATCGAATGCAGAGCGTGGCCGAACTCGTGGAACAGAGTTTCAACCTCCTGATGGGTCATCAACGATGGTTTGTCGGCTGTCGGAGGTGAAAAATTACACAGCAACGCGACAGTTGGTCGCTGGTATTTTCCATCCGGCAACAGTTTGCCGCTGATGATATCGAATTGCGCAAAGTGATTGAATTTTCCTTCGCGCGGGAACATGTCGAGATAAAACATCCCGAGCGGTTCGCCGGTAGAAGAATCGCTGACCATATAAAGCTGGAGGTCATCGACCCATTTTTTAGGAGCAGCGATCTGTTCGAACTTTAGGCCGAAAATGCTCTGATAAATATTGAACATGCCGGCGAGTACCTTTTCGAACGGGAAAAATGCGCGCAACGCTTCCTTGTCGACCGCGTACTTTTGTTTGTCTCGCTGATTAGCGTAGTAACGCCAGTCCCACACCTCGATTTTGGCATTTGGATCATTCGTTTCAGCAGCCTTCAGCTTTTGTAGCTCTGCTACCTCCCTTTCAAATTTTGGCTGAATGCCGGTGATCAGTTCGCTGATATATTTCTCAGCGTTGGCGCCAGTCTTCGCCATTTTCAGTTCCGTCTGATAGTCGTCCCACGATTTGTAACCGAGGCGAAGCGCAATCTTATTCCGAAGTTCGAGCATCTGGTTCAGAACAGGAACATTGGTTTCCTTGGCCAGCGTCTCGCGAATCACGTAGAGCTGTTTGCGCGTGGCCTCGCTCTTGGCGTTCTCCTCGACCGTGTTGAATTGCCAGGTAACATTCGCCATCACAGTGTAAGCGTCGTCTCCTGTTCGGATCCCGGGAGACGCGAAAAAACTTTCGGGGAGTCCAGCCAAATCGGCCTTCGTGAAGATCACGGGCGCATTAGCCTTTACGATGTTTGTGTCGAAGTCAGTTCCGAGTTTAGACAATTGCTTCCGCAATTGTTCAACTTCTTTGCGCTGATCCGCCGGAAGAGCTAATCCGGCGCGTCGATAATCGCGCAGTGTTTCGTTCAGCAGTTTTTCGTCCTCGCCCGAGAGCTTCGGGTGTGTGTCAGCGAAGGCTTTGATTGCCTCATACACGTCCTCACGGTAGTCGATACCCACCGCCCAGTCTTGAAATGTCTTTACGGCGTTTTCAGCAGCGGCGCGCATTTGTGCATTTGTGTTTGTCTCTTTGATAATTGTGGCCCTGTTAGCTGCCAGTGCGGCCTCGTAAGTGAGATCATCGAGTGCGACGATCGTGCTCTTAAAGGTGACCTTTTTTAGATCCTGAGAACCGATTTGGTCCAACGCCTTGTTCGCCTTGGCGATGGCGTCGCTCATCATCGTCTCGACGGTTTTGGGTGTTTGCTCCCACTCAGGGATGGTTAGGACGGCGTTTGCCTTCGCGGCCGCAGGCCGAAAGTCATCGACAGTTTTCAGTTCAGCGGCCGAAAGCTTGTAATTTGAAGCGACGAAAATCAGTGACAGCAAAAGAGGCAAGGGTTTCATGGACGTTAGTGTCGGCGAACATCCGTGGGAGCGCGTACAAAGGCAAGCATGATTAGCCGTGCTGTGTTGCCTTTTGAATACCGACGCGTTAGGAAACCTGCGCGAGAATGATTCAGAAATTTGTCGTCGCTTTCATTCCGGTCTTTGTGGCCATCGATCCAATCGGACTTGTCGCGATTTATATGGGACTCGCGCCCACCGCTTCGCCCGAGCAGCGCAAACGCCAGGCAGCTCTCGGGCTATTTACAGCGTTCTGCGTAGCCATCGGATTTGTTTTTCTCGGCCAGATTATTTTCGACGCGCTTGGAATTACCGATGCAGACTTTCAAGTCGCCGGTGGTTTGATTCTGCTCGCTTTAGCGGGACGCGAACTGCTCAATGTCGGACCGACCAGCCCTGGGTGTAGTCATGAATTTGGAATCGTGCCGCTGGGGATGCCCTTGATTGCCGGGCCGGCGTTGCTCACAGCCCTGCTCGTTCTGGTTGATACGGTGGGAATCGTATTCACGCTTGCATCGCTACTGGTTAATCTGGGGTTGGTCGCGCTGGCATTCTGGAATGCGGATCGGTTCGCACATTGGATGGGGATGCAGGGCTTGCGCGGCGTATCGAAAATTGTCGCGCTCCTTCTCGCCGCGATTGCGGTGAGTCTCATTCGTCGCGGCTGGAACGTGTCCGGCTGACTGACACGACACGGTAATTCTAAGAAACTCCTGGCTCCGGCTTTCACCGGTCGCCATCACTTCGAATGTTATTCGAAGCTAAAAAAGCGATTCTACGCGCGAGCCACTGGCAATGTGCCTGCGCGTCGACGGCCAAAATTCCTTCAACTCGGCTGTTTTATCGCCCGCTTGATACCGCGCATT
>JBKPMH010000154.1:0-18190 GCA_046732035.1 Verrucomicrobiota bacterium | reverse complement strand
ATCGGAATATATCGCAGCACGTAAAGCCAGCTGATGAAGCTGGCGATGATGAGAAGAATTGCCCACCACACCAGCGACGAAGCCAAACCGTTCACCCCTGTCCAGGACCACGCGTTGTCGCGACTCGCGACCTCTGTTGCGCCGCGCTTCAAGAGAAATTCGGACACAAGCACGCAGGCAACGCTTAGAGCAAGTTGCAGCCATGGATTGCCGAAGCCGCTGGGCCGATTTTGCATTTCTTTTTTCGTGTCGAGCGTAGTTTGAGCTATCTCTCTATTGTCGGTGGACCGATGCGGAAAGCGAAGGAAGGCTGAGATTCATCTAGTTTGGTGGTAATGACAAACCGCAGACATGATAAGAACGCTGCGAATCGCACTACAGCTGATCGGCGTTGGGAAATCGCGCTAAAATGGGATCGTGGCGGGTCGGGCCCAAATATTTAATGAAGCGGCGAAAGATCGGATTGAGCAGCGCACTTGTGTGCATGACGTACAGATCGAGCGGCACAAGCTCGCAATCCAAATGCAATTTAGGCTCATAATTCAGCGGGTTGCTATAGTAATATTTTAAGCCCTGTTCCAGCGCCCAGGAAAGGATGTCGCGCAACGTGTAAAAATAAAGATGCAGGTCCAGGGCGACGCTGTAATCCAATCCAATACATTCATCGTAAATCTTGTCGTCACAGACGAGGCAAAAACTGAATGCCACGATCTTGTGTTCCCGGCGCCAGATGAAAAACCGCGCGCGTTCCGGCATCCGCTGTCCAATTGCGCGAAAATACTCCTTCGTCAGCGTCTCGAATTTCAACGGCGAGCGTTCGTGAACAGACAGGTACAGCGGATACACTTCATCAACAACAGCGGCGATATCGTTTACGACTTCCATCTCGATTTTCGGGCCCTGTTCGGCTTTGCGGAATTTTCGGCGCAGATCTTTTCGAGTCGCTTTGCTGAGTGTGCGAAAATATTCGTCCCAGTTGCTGTAAGCCAACGGAAGCCGCGTCATTGGCATGCTGGGTATCCGCGCGTAACCGTTTAACGAAAACGCTTCGAGTTTCGAACGGTAGGTCGCGGGAAAATCTTTCAAAACAATCAGCGCCGCCTTGTTTTGCCTTGCATAAGGCAGCAGGTTTGCTTGCAGTGCGTTTGCCACCCACCGTTCGTCTGTCTCGTCGCCGGCGCTTAAGTCGCCTGTTCCAGCTGCACAGCCAACCATTAAAACGCGCATTGTCAGAAACCGCGGGAAAAATTTGCGGACACGATTGACGATCGAACTAATCTTCCCAGGCATCCCTTCGATGAGATTTTGCCGGACAAAGAAAACAGGCTGGACGGCTCTCGATTTCCCGGAGCCATCCTCAAGCACCAGATATCGGTGCTCGAAACCACCTTCAACGGTTTTTTCTACGATCTCGTAGTAACGATGGTCTTGGCACTTATTGTGAAACGCGTGTTGCCATGCGTTGCAATTGTGCAGCTCGGACCATGGCACGATCTTTGCCACACCTTGGGATGGTGGAGCGCTGCTGCTAACCGGCATAGGAACAGGTTTTCTCAACCTCGCCGCAACTGATATTGAATGGTCGTCGTCTCTGCTGCATTCCGGTTCACAAGGGTAGCCCGATTCGATCTTGATTCGAAAGAAAACGCAAGGTGAACAAACCTGCGAGCCAGTTTGTCAAAAATGTTCGATCTGGCGTTTTCGAGGTGAATCACATTGGGGAGCGTTCCTTGCAGTCGAAAGTCCTGGCGACGGTAGCGGCCGCCTTGCTGGCAACGGTTCTTGGCGCACTGGACTATGTCACCGGTAGTGAGTGGGCAATGTCAGCTTTCTACCTGTTGCCGACGTGCGTTGCGGCATGGATGGCCGGGCGCTGGGCTGGTTTCGGGGTAGGAACTCTGTGCACGGGCGCGTGGCTTGCCAGCGATATGTTGAATGGCACCACATACAGATATCCGCTGATTCCCGTCTGGAACGCGATCATGCTTTTTGTATTCTTTGCGGTCGTCGTGTGGCTACTGACTGCCTTCCAACGTTCCCACTATCATCTGGAACAAACAGTTCAGCAGCGAACGGTCGCCCTTCGAACAGAGATCGAGGAACGAAAACGGCTGGAACAGGCCAAGCTTCAAGCGGAGCGGCTAGGTGTGGTTGGTTCCATGGCTGCACAGGTTGCGCATGAAATCCGTAATCCGCTTGGCTCATCTCCTTGAACCTCGACTTGATCGGACAGGAACTTCACGATCTTGCAGACTCGAGCGGCAGGTCTACTGGCGAATGCGAGGTGCTTCTCCGCGAAATGCGTTCGCAGGTCCTGCGAATCCGTCAGGTACTGCAGGAATATCTCCGGTTCGCACGAATGCCGAAGTCTCAGCGCGCCGCAGTCTCGCTAGCGGTCTTTCTTGAAGAAAAGCTTAGGTTCGTGCAGCCGCTACTGAATCAAAAGCGCGTGGAGCTGTGCAGAACGCTTGATCCGGACCTGCCGCCCGTTCACGCCGATTGCGAGCAACTCTGGGAAGCCATCTTGAATCTGATCAGTAATGCGTTGGATGCCATGACCGACGGAGGAAACCTGACTGTGACCGCGCAAAGAAGTGGTGCTCAGGCCTTGGTCTGTGTGAGCGACAATGGTCGCGGCATGACCGAGGAAGAAGCTCGGAATCTTTTCGCCCCTTTCTTTACTACAAAGAGCGACGGCACGGGGCTTGGTCTCGCCTACACACAACGAGTCGTGAACGAGCATGGCGGCAAAATTGAATGCGCCACTGCGCAAGGCAAAGGCAGCACCTTTAGCATTCAACTTCCACTTGCGATCACTGCATGAGAATACGATTCCGCTTTTTCACTTTCGATGTCCGCAATCGATTTTTGTCGCCCCCTCGAACGATTTAGCGCGTCGGAGGCGCGATTCTTGAAAGCAAATTATGGAAAATCTGAGAAACAAATCCGTTTTAATTGTTGATGACGACCCGGGAATGCTCCGGGCAATGATGAAGGTGCTTGCCAAGGAAGGGATGCAAGTCACCGGACTTTCTGATCCAACGGCGGTTGCAACAACGCTTGCAGAATCTCAACCACGTTTCGACCTGGTCATTACTGATCTTCGGATGCCAATGTTTAGTGGACGCGGGGTCTTAGCGCTTGCGGGCTCCTTGCCTCAATTGCCGGTGATCATCATCACCGCGTTTGGCGGACCCCAAGTCGAAGCAAGGGCGCTAGAACTCGGCGCCTTTGCATTTATCGAGAAACCAGTGGCTGCCGCAGAATTGATCGACGTAGTCAGGCGTGCCATCAATGCGCCGAGTCAGGTAAGCTAGCTAGTGTGGCTGAGAATCGCGCGGCGAGTCAGGGAGTCCGGGAGGTCTCCACATTTTGCACTTTGATAACCTCGTCGCGAAAATGCAGATCACGTTGCGGGTTAGGAATTTCAATGCCAGCGGCCGTCAAATGTTTGTAGATGAGATAGTTTAGGTCGCTCTTAAAGCGGCGCGGTCTGTCACTCATCTCGCGTGTCCACGCAACAAGCTCGAAATCGATGGTGCTATCGCCAAATTTTTCCAGGTAAGCGGTCGGCCCCGGATCGCTGAGTGTGGCCGAATGTTCGCGGGCTGCAGCGATGAGCGCGTCGCGAACTTCGTCTACGTCGCTCCCATACGCTACACCTACGGGCAGACGAAATCGGACGCGTGTGTCCCCATAATGCCAGTTGGTAACTGGCGAATCGATAAACTTCGAGTTCGGCACAATCATGGCAATATTGTCGCTCGTCATGATAACGGTGCTGCGCGCGCGAATTTGCTGTACTGTTCCCACCACACCAGCCACTTCGACTCGATCTCCGATTGTGATCGGTCGCTCCGCCAAAATCACCAATCCACTGATAAAATTACTGGCGATGTTCTGAAGTCCGAAACCGACGCCAACTCCGACTGCGCCTGCAAAAACAGTCAATGCAGCCAGATGAATTCCAGTGTTCTCCAGGACAATAAAAATCCCAGCGACCAGGACAATGTTGCTGATGACTTGGGAAATCGCGTATTGGAGTGAACGATCTAGGCCACTTTGAGCAAGGAGTCGGTTAAAAAGAAAACGCTTTGTTCTCGAAGAAATCCAGAAGACTGCAATGAGAAGTGCGACCAGCAGAAAAATCTGAAGAATACTCAACCTGATTGCTGGAAGAGGCGCGTTCCAGCCCAGTGGAATGCCTGCCGCGTTCACTGCGCTGATGATGAAGAAGATGAGCGCAGCGAGGCTCAAGATTGTGGTGACAATCGCGATGAAGTTGGCGTCGATCTTAAAACGGCTAAAAAACCGGCGAACAACCTGGCTCTGCAGGATCCTGGCGGTGACAAGACCGGTCGTGAAAAGACCGGCGAATGCAATCAGGCCCAGCGCCGTGACATAGTGGTCGCCAACGTAGAAGAGCGGCCGCTCCAGAAGCGTCATCTCCACGTTTGTAGTCTGACTACGTTACATGGCGCTTGGCAACCAAGAACCGCCGCTGCCCAGCTAGCGTTCCCTGGCAAATAATTGAACCTACTGGAGTAGATAGGTGTAGCTACACCCAGCGATCTACCACGTTCCGACCGGTTGCCAGCTATTGCTGCTTGGCGCGCTCTTCGATGTATTTGATTACGTCGCCGACCGTTTGCAGTTTTTCAGCGTCTTCGTCCGGAACTTCGACGGAAAATTCCTCTTCAAATGCCATCACCAGTTCGACGATATCCAGCGAGTCTGCTCCCAAATCCTCAATGAATGAGGCCTGTGGCGTAACCTGCTCAGGGTTAACACCCAGTTGCTCGACAATGATGTCTTTAACTTTCTCTTCGATCGATTTTTCCGCCATAAAATTTGTTCGGTTTGTGTTGGTTGCGTGGGGGAGAGCCTATAGCATTCCCGAGCACAGCATGGCAAGTAAATGAATTAAAGAGGTTGTCAATCATTTTCGGGTCGAACGAAGAATAGCCAATGGGTTTGCTGGCTCTCCGGTCCAGCATTTCGGCAAAACCGAGGAGTCGACGACGTCGATCTCGCGATCTTTTCCTGTTCTAGGGTCCATCCAATTAGAGATATCTGAAATTCTGGCCCGACTGTCTACACCTTGACGTTTGCTTCCGCTTGTCATTCGAGTAGATGAAGCCGATGACATCCGCGCCTGTGGAGCCCGCCGATTTGCTCGATCTAAAGCTGCTGCCCGCCTGGGTGAAAGAACCAGCAGATGCGGGTAACTATGAACATTATGCAGGCGAAGACGCGCGGCCGCAGCCGCTAAAGCAGCGTGATCGCAGGGACAGACGTTCAAGCCCAAAACGTCAACGTCCCACGTCCAAGGCAGCGAGACCGGACCCGCGCGGATTTAACAAACTGGGAAGCGATCGGCGCCCGCGGCGCCATCAAGAACGAAAGCAATTTCCGCGGCGTGAATCTCCCTCCGCCACACCTCGCCCACCTGTACCAGAAATTACGATCCGATTTCTGCCGTACGCGGCACCATTCGAAAATGTTGTGGCTCAAATCAGGTCTGGCTCGGTCGCCTATTCCCTGTACGCCCTGGCGCGTTTGTTTCTCGAGAAGCCTGAACGCTACGAAGTTCGGCTCATAGCAAAACCGGAATCGCCATTTTATCGCCTTGGCGACAATGGTGCGTTGTCCTTGCATCGAGAATTCCTCGAACGAAATGCGTTTCGCTTTGCGCAGTCCGAGTTCTACAAAGTCGACATTGCCGAATCCGAGCCGATTAAGGGAAATTTTTCAAACGTGGCGCGGTGTCGGTTGAGTGGGACCCTCCTTGGCCCCACGAACCATCACAATTATCAGTCGCAACTGCGTGGTCTCTATGAGCACCGCTTTAGCCGCCGCATGAGCTTCCCCGATTATCAGCGGCAGATCGAGATTGTGAATGATGCAGAGCTAATTGATCGATGGAAAGGTGAGGCTCGGAAGGTAACGACGTATACAACATTGCGTGAGCAGGTTCCCTCGACTTTCTCTTCGGCAAGCGATGCAGAGCGGCATTTCCGATCGCACTATTTGGACGGCTTAATTACGACCTCAAGGGAAGCGATCATCGGGGGTGTCGCCAGCCGGCATTTGCCGGACAAAATCCTCAATAGGGCTGTGGAAGAAGCGTGGGTGCGGGAAACGCGATCGCCGTCAGGAATGATGCAAGAACTGGCGGGCCAGCTTCGCCAGAATGGGCTTAACGTTTTTCGCCATCGCCGCGGAATGTTGTTCGTTTCTCCGATTCGGACGCGCAACTTCGTTCACGAACACGCCGCCGTGTCAGCCGCGGTAAATGCGATTCTCGAAACGCTTGCAGGGACGGCAGCAATCAACCGCAAACAGCTTTTTGAAAAATTAATTGGCGATATGACGGCGGAAGGTGCCGAGTCACGCAAACTCGCGTTCGCGGCCGACCTGCGTTGGCTAATCAACGAAGGTTACGTGATCGAGTTTAACGATGGCTCGCTCGATCTTCCACGAGGAAAAAACAAGCGCGAAGCTGTGGCGCCACACGGTTCAACTACAGAACGAACAGAACAAACGTCAGCAGCGTCGACTGAGCAGACGTTCGCTTTGGCGATTTGGCGCGGACCCTACTCGTTAACGATCTTCAGCGAGGGGCCCGCATCGTCTCCTTCGTAGCGAAGGACCTCATTTTTTTCGCTCAAAACCGCAATCTGGGGGACGTGCAGTGCCGCTTCTTCCGGAGTGTACCGTGCAAAACACATGATGGTGAGTCGATCCCCAACTTTGCCGAGATGCGCCGTGGCGCCGTTTAGTTCAATGATGCCGCGCGTTGCTTCGCCAAAAATCACATAAGTCTCGAACCGCTCACCATTGGCCAAGTTGCTGACGAGGATTTTTTCATACGGAATCAGACCCACACGTTCAGCCAGATCAGCAGAAATGGTCAGGCTGCCTTCATAATCCAGGCTCGCACCTGTGACGGTGGCGCGATGAATCTTGGATTTTAGGAGAGTAAGTTGCATCGATCGGTCTTGCGACGCGACAGCACTCAACGCCATCGTGCTCACCTACATGCTCAACCTTCTAAATTGCGCCGGCTTTTCGCAGGGCTTTGTAGGCACCGTGCTTGTTGATCGTTTTCAGACCGCGCGCCGTGGTACGAACGCGCACAAACTTCTTTAATTCAGGCACCCAAATCCGCTGGCGTCGCAGGTTTGGCGCGAAAATGCGAGGCACGCTTTTTGTAATGTGACGCCCGACACCGCCTTTCTTTTTGGCAAGACCGCGCCGGTGGATAACGCTACCGCGCATCGCTTTCGATCCCGTAATGCTGCAAACTCTGGACATGCTGTGACCTTAAAACAGGCGCGTAAACTGGCGCGCATCGGTTCACCGGTCAAGTAGATGTTGAGGTAACCGCGAAATCGTAGCCAAGGAATGACCAAGCTGAATGCGAGTCTTGAGTGGTTGGCTCAGAAGAGTTTCGCCAGATTTACCTTTAGCCATTGATCATTTTTGACCGGCTGGCGCAGCAAAACCATTCATGGTTGAACGCGCAACTGTCCGAGGCGGTCAAATTTAGCTCGCGAAAGGACTAGTCGACTCTGCAAGATCAACATCTCCGATAACAGTGCACAAAAATAATCACAAACTGCGGATTGGGATTGTCGGTGCGGGCAATATCGTTCGCGCTCGCCATCTGCCCGCTTTAATGAAACATCCGGAAGTCGAGATCGTTGCCGTCTCTAACTCGACTTACGATAGCTCCGAAAAATTCTGCCAGGAATACTGCCCATCAGCCACTCCGATGCGCAATTGGGCTGAGCTGCTCGCTCTGCCAGACATTGATATTATCTGGATCGGTACGCCGCCGGTGATGCATTCGGCCGTGACTGTTTCCGCACTGGAGGCTGGTAAACATGTCTTTTGTCAGGCCCGCATGTCGATGGATCTGGTGGAAGCCGAGGAAATGCTCGCTGCATCAAAGCGTTATCCCGAGCTGGTGACCATGCTTTGTCCTCCGCCAATGGGAATGCGGGCTGATTTGCTCGTGAAAAAACTCCTGGCCGAGGATTACATTGGCAAACCGCACCACGTGCGTTTGCAGAGTTTGGCCAGCAACTACCTGGATCCTGCCGCTGCGCCGCATTGGCGGCAACGTATCGAAATTAGCGGGCTGCACGTTCTGACGCTTGGAATTTACGTCGAAGTATTGCAACGCTGGCTGGGAGACATCACTGGGGTGTTCGCGCGTGCCAAGACCATTCAGCCGATTCGTCAAGGCTACGATATCATCATCCCCGATTTACTTACGGTTCTTTGCGGTTTTGAAAGTGGCGCCGAAGGCGTTCTCGAGTTTAGCGGGATCGACGCGCTTGCGCCAAGCGATCGAGTGGAAATTTATGGTAGCAGCGGCACGCTCACTTACGATTTCAATTCCGACGAGGTTCAAGCTGGTAAGGTTGGTGATCGCGGGTTGCACGTTGTCGAGCTTCCATCCGAATTGGAAACCGAATGGCGCGTAGAGGAAGACTTCCTTGCTGCCGTCAAATCGAAGGGCCGCGTGCGCCCCCATCCGAATTTCGAAGATGGTCTTCACTACATGCGCGTGGTGCAGGCGGTCTCTGATTCTCGAGCGCGCAATGAATGGGTAACGGTTAAAGAATAGCCGGACTCATTATTTCTACGGATTCATCGCGTCGCCCACCAGAAATCGTCTTACCACCAACGCCCAGACCAGTAGGGTGATCAGTTGGTACCAAGCGAAAAAGCGATCGAAGCCACGCCGGTGGACAAGGAGTCCAACTGCAGCTAGTGCCGCGTATTGGCCCACAAACGGAAGGTACCAGACCGGATGAAAGATATCCCCGTGAATTGCCGTTTGCGTGATGTCGAGCAAACACATTGCGATCAGCGTTGAATAATAGCCCGAGCGATTTCGTTCGAAACGACCTTTGTGTTCTTCTTCTTCGGATAGATCGGGCGGATAAAGGAAAACGGTCAGCATGTACAGAGTGATGGTCCAAAGGATCAGCACAAGAAACTTGTCGAAGCTCCAGTTGACCTCGGTATTCCACTTGAAGGTGATCCACCATTGCAAGGAGAGCAGTACCAGCGTTGCCAGGGTAAGAACAAGGTGGACCTCATCCAGTGGGTTCTCGTTGCGGCGATAGAACGCTCGACCAGCGCCGGCCAGCAGGTTAGTGACGCCCAGACCGATGATGATCGACATCAGCGCTGCGATGAACTCGAAGCTGCTCATGAGATTCTGCGAGCTCTGCATACGAGCGGAGCTTAATGGGGATCGAAATACAAAATCGAGCGACAAATGCGGCGTGCGAAACGCGCGGCTTTTTCAGCAATTATCGTGCGTCAGCTGAAGGCGTTTGCCTTAACAGCCAGCCAAGCGCGTTATTCAACTCTGCCAGCGCGGTGCCCTCAATTGGATCATTATGGTGAGCGCCTGGTAAGTGGATGACGCGCTTTGTTCCCGCATACGCATCGAACACGAGCTGGTGATACCGAGTCGGCACAACTTCGTCTTTTTCCGCAAGAAGAAAGATCGCCGGCACGTGCATTGCTTTCGCATTTGAAATACTGTCGAGATCCTTCGGAATCTGTAATGCAATGGGACCCGCCAGTAACCATAAGTTCCACCAGCCAAACCGACGCAGGATCATTTCGCGCAAAGGCGGAGGATTTTGCAGAATCAGACCGGCAGCTGTGCGGTGCGCGGCGATGTGTAATGACGCGGTCGTTCCGATACTGGTTCCAAAAGGCACGATTGGACGGCCACTTGCGTGGCGTCGCAATTCATCAAATGCTGCAAGCGCGGCGGGTCCGATCCTTGAAAGTCTCGCTGGACCGGTGCTACCGCCGAATCCGGGATAATTTACTGCCCAAATTTCGACTGCACGCTTATTCCACATTTCCGCCTCTTCAATCGGCCAACGCTCGGCGCGATCTGCATTGCCGTAAAAGCGCAAGATGTAAATGTCCGGGTTGCCTTTGGATCGGGCCGCCTCGGATTGCGCGATCCACATTTCCAATTGTCCATTTTCGAACGGAATAGTTTTCCGAACGGCGCCGCCTGCATTGATCGGGTTTTTTGTTGGAAACAAGATCAAGTGATCCGGCAAACGACCGAAAAGCATCAGCATCAAATATACGATCGCAATTGCGAGTAAACGCCAGAGCGGTGGCATTACTCTTACCGTCACATTTGTTTGAGCAATTTTAGAACGCGCGACTCAGAACCGAAGTCGGCCGCTCGAACTGCGGCACTTGTTGCGAAAACAACAATCACGGGGCTTCACGTTAGGCCACTTCATTTCGAGGCCGTTTGTCGCGCCTGAATTCGTGTCGATTGATAATTATGACGACGAAAAATGCTTAGCTCTTCTTTAAATCTGCCAAATCTTTGAGGACCTGTTCGCTGTGCTCGGCCGGCTTTACTCCAGTGTACACCTTGGCGATGTCGCCCTTGGGATTAATAAGGAAGGTGTTCCGGGCGGCGAGTTTGCTTCCTTTGTAGTCCATTACCGAACCGTACTCAGTGGAGACTTTCGCGTCAGGGTCGGCGAGCAATTTGAAATTGAGCCCTTCCTTCGTGCAAAAATCCTTGTGTGATTGTGCCGTATCCACGCTCACGCCAAGAATGACCGCTCCGGACTGTTCGTACTTACCCAGGTCGCGCTGAAAATTGCGTGCCTCCAGGGTGCAGCCGCTGGTAAAATCCTTTGGATAGAAGTAGAGCACGACCCATTTGCCGTGATAATCTTTTAAGCTGATCTGGGAACCGTCACCAGTCGTTAAGCTGAAATCCGGCGCGGCCTTTCCGACCTCCGGCTGCTGTTGTGTTTCCGCTGCTGCCATCACTCCCAAGGTGCCAAGCGCCACGATTGCTGACAAGGTCATGTTTCTAATTTTCATGCCTCAGTTTTCGAGTGCAGACGCAGCTAGTCAAGAAACGCTGTCTTGGAACCCGCGCGTTCAGTCAAAACCAGGTCTGACGCTGAGGGTGTTTTATCTGCAGAACGTCCCCGATGCTTAGAGCGGCTGACCAGTACGCGAACTTCGTCGGTCCCACCTGTTTGAATTGGAGACTTGCACTCTGCGACGCGTTCTGAGTCAATATGCGCCCGCTATGGAGAGGTCGACGGTTGCCGAACATGTCCCAATCAAGCCGCTGCGACTGATTCTTGGTCTGATTGCCTGCCTGGGGCTTGCTTCGATGTTTTTCACGTTGTTGTTCGGTTTCACAACGGTGCCGGCAAACTCTGTAGGTGTAAGGACACGCTTTGGCGCTTACCACTCTCTCGTTAATCCCGGGCTCGCCTACGCTATTCCGTACATCGATCAGATTCATATCGTGCCGACGCAGCGACTGTTAAAACTTGAATTCGGTTTCACGTCACCGAACGCAACTAACATTTATCAGGGCGATATGGAACCTGAGGAAACAGAGACCATGATCACGGGCGATCTCAACACTGCGCTGGTGCCATGGGTGGTCCAATATCGGATCACCGATCCTAAAACGTATCTATTCGGAGCGCGCGAACCCGAAAAGACGTTGCGCGATCTTTCGGAAAGCGTAATGCGCGAAGTGATCGGCGATCGCACCGTCGATGAAGTGCTCACAGTCGGGCGACACGACATTGAATCATCGACACTGAAACGCCTGGCCGACCTTTGTTCGCAGTACGGCCTCGGACTTCAAATTCAGCAGGTGCAACTGGCGACAGTGCGGCCGCCGCCGGCTGTGCAGGCTGCCTTTAACGAAGTCAATCAAGCCCAACAGGAGAAGCAGACGGCAATTAATCAAGCATGGGCGGTGTATAACGACGCAGTGCCGAACGCTCGCGGACAGGCGAAAGAGCGTGAGAAACAGGCTGAAGCATATGCTTTTCGCCGGGTGAACGAGGCCAAGGGCGAAGCGCAAAAATTTTCATTATTGCTGGGGGAGTATCGCAAAGCGCCAGAAGTGACACGCCGCCGCCTTTACCTGGAAGCGATGCAGGCGATCCTGCCCAATTTGCAGAGGAAAATCATTGTCGACGACAGCTTGAAGAACATTTTGCAGACGTTGCCCCTACTCCCGGCCGATCAACCGAAGGTGTCTCAATGAACGTCATCGATGTCACTCCGCGACCCGCAGTCGTATCGAGCATTGTGCGGTTTTTGCAGAGCCCCTTCATGTCGATTCTCGGAATTCTTTTCATTTTGACCGCTTTCAAATGGGGAACGCTGCTGTTCGTTGTGCCGCAATACGAAACTGTGATCGTCACGCGTTTTGGTAAAATCGTTCGCACCGTCACGAACCCCGGGTTGAAAATCAAGCTGCCGGTCATCGATAAAGTGCACCGATTCGACAAGCGCATTCTCGCCTGGGATGGGCCGCCGACCGAATGCCCCACAAAAGACAAACTTTATATCATTGTTGATTCTTTTGCTCGGTGGCGGATCAGCGATCCTTTCCTTTACTACAATCGGCTGAACGATGAGCGCAGCGCACTCTCGCGCCTGGATGATATTCTGGGTAGCGAAACGCGGACTGCTGTGGCCACGCACGACTTGGTTGAGATTATTCGCGTTACCAAAGGGCGAAAGCCAGTTCGTGACGAGGAACTGGAGAAGAGCGGCACGCTTTTGCCGACGACGATTCCTGACATTCAATTTGGGCGCGGCGAGATCGAGAAACAGATCACCGAGCGTACTCGCCAGAAGATTTCTGATTTCGGGATTGAATTGCTTGACGAACGATTCAAGCGCAGCAAGTACAACCCCGCCGTCGCGGAGAAGATTATAGAGCGCATGTCGAGTGAACGACACCAGATCGCTGCTCGGTTTCGCTCCGAAGGACGCGGCGAGGCTGCGAATATCAACGGGCAAAAGGAAAGCGATGTCGCCTCGATCAGTTCTACTGCGACGAAGAACGCTCTTGAAACTGAAGGCAAGGCCGATGCCGAGGCAGCTTCCATCTATGCCGCGGCATTCAATGCACCAGATGCACAAGAACTTTATTCGTTTCTTCGAAGCCTCGACGTGATGCGCGCAGCCTTTGAAAAAGATACCACCGCAGTCATTTCGACCAACAGCGATCTGGGCCGAATGCTCAAGTCGATGGCTGAAGCGGTGGCTCCGCCCAGACCGGTACCGTAATCGACCCATCGCGCATGTTCTGTGAGAATCTGGACGATTGGCCACTCCACGCGCACGGTGGATCTCTTCATTTCACTTCTTGAGGAACACGGAATCGCATTGCTTGCCGATGTGCGATCGCTGCCCGGTTCCAAGCGTTATCCGCAGTTTAACAAGGAGACTCTGGCAGACTCGTTAGGCAAGTCCGCGATCAATTACGAGCACTTTCCCGAGCTTGGAGGACGACGAAAGGCCACGCGTGAATCAAAAAACACCGCGTGGCGAAACGCCTCATTCCGTGGTTACGCCGATTACATGGAAACCGTCGGCTTCCACAAAGGTATCGAGCGCTTCCTTGATCGTGCCGCCAATGACGGACCGGCCGCAATCATGTGTGCGGAGGCGGTCTGGTGGCGCTGTCATCGCGCCTTGATCGCCGATTACCTGAAAGCGCGTGGCATCGAGGTCACGCACATCGTTGATGTAAGCAAGACCCAGCCGCATCCATACACATCTGCAGCGCGAATTGTAAATGGACAATTGAGCTACGCGGCGGAATCGCTTTTCTAGCACGGCAATCAGCGCCGGGCGTTCCGCCGCTGTCGCAAACGTTTCTGGAAACGGCGAGACTTGGCAGCATTTCCGCAAACTGCCATGTCGCACCAGCGCCGACGGCCTGCTTTCGAGGTGTCAATAAAGACCCACGAACAGTTCGGACCTTGGCAAATGCGGAGTCGCTCCCTTGGCAGCGACAAGACCTGTTCGACCATTTGATACGCTACCAACCATGCGATCAAATCGGAATCGATTGCATTGCTTCGAAGTTTAACGGACACGCGAGCATCGTCGAAGCACAGTTCGTGCGCCTTAATGCCAGCGATCCAATAGCTGGATAAAAGTGCCAATGCTTGTTTTGGTGGTGCTCGTCTCACAATAATGCGACTAACCACCTCAAACAGCGCTTCGCGCAAAACCTTTGCGCGCGTCAACGCCATTGCAGCAGCCCGTGGCCCCATGTGCGCTTTCTTGGCGAGGGCACGGAGTATTGTTTCGGGCAAAAGATGCACGAACGCGGCCCATTCGAGCAAACGTTCGTAGCTGTCGATCCAGTCGCGAGGTGACTGATCGCGCCCGGTCACCGTGTTAATGAAATCGAGCGCTGCATGGCCGCCGATGACGTCACGGCTACGAAATTGATGCGGCTCGACTTTAACCGGTAAAATGGTTTTCATGGGTTGACGCGTTTATCTAACCGATGTATTGCTGATTACAGGTTACTCCCAAAAAGGACAAAAAACATGAAAAACTTTGCCGTCGCGCTTGCTGCCGGCGTCCTGGTTGCCGCAATCAATCCAATTTCTCCCGCACATCGTTCAGATCCTCCAAACTCGAAGCAAGGTGCTGCCAACATGGCTGGCGTGCACGATTTTGATTTTCAAGTCGGTGACTGGCGTGTCCATCATCGAGTAAAACGCCCGGGAGGCCATGATGAATGGTTGGAATTCGATGGGATGTGCAGCAATCGCACTCTGATGGACGGTTCTGCCAATGTAGAGGATCAGCGATTCGACAAGCCAATGGGCGTCACCCACGGTGTCGCGTTGCGTGCCTATGATCGCAAAACCGGGCAGTGGGCAATTTGGTGGATTGATAGCCGCGACCCTTTGGGCGCTCTCGATCCGCCAGTCAAAGGCCGTTTCGAAAACGGTATCGGCACCTTCTATTCCGATGGCACGCTGGACGAAAAGCCAATCCGTACGCGCTTCATTTGGTCGAAGATCACGCCAACATCAGCGCACTGGGAACAGGCTTATTCGTCCGACGGAGGAAAGACATGGGAAACGAATTGGATCATGGAGTTCCGGCGGATCCCGAGCCCACTGTGAACATGACGCGGCGAAAATTCACCATCATCTCGGGCGCGACGGTCCTTGTCGGCTGGCAGCCGACCTCATCGCGCGCGGAGCGACGCAGGATCAGCCTTGTACTCGCGCCAAGCAATCTCGGACTGCGGCCGACAGAAAACGGAAGCCAGCCCGGCACATGGCGTGCCCCGCAAGCGCTGATGGATGCAGGGCTGGCTCGCGCATTGGGTGCACAAGAGATTTTACAGCTCGAGCGACCGGCTTACGAATTCGAGGCACAGGCGGGGACAAGAATACGCAACGGTCTGTCGATCCGTGCGTTCTCATTCCAGTTGTCGGAGAAGGTACATAACATCCTCAAAAGAAATGGATTTCCGGTAGTTATTGGCGGCGATTGCAGCATTCTCCTTGGTAGCCTGCATGGTATGCGGCGCGCGGGCGGGCAAGGTCTCGTGCACATCGATGGACACAGCGATTTTTTTCATCCGGGGAATTACGACACCGCCAAACGCCTGGGCGCGGCGGCAGGTATGGACCTGGCTCTTTCGAGTGGGCGAGGTGAGCCGCTGTTGACCGATTGGCCGCAAATTGACAGACCTCTCGCAAGCGACGCCGACATCATTCAGTTGGGCGAACGCAACGCGGAAGATTCAACGTTTAAAAATTATTACGCCGATATCCTACAAACCAGGATTACTCAATTCACGATTCAACGTGTTCTTGCTGACGGTGTGGGCCCGACGGGTCGTCAAGTGATCGCAAAGCTCGAGGCGCGCCGATTGGACAAGGCCTGGTTGCATGTCGATCTCGACGTGCTGGATGAGTCTGTGATGCCGGCGGTGGACTCACCTGGAAGTCCGGGTCTTGACTACTCGCAACTGACGGAATTGCTAAGCGCACTGTGTGCTTCTGGACGCATTATCGGGGCAGACTTCACAATCTATGATCCGGAAAGAGATCCCGCGGCGCAGTATGCGAGTTCGCTGGTGCGCTGTATCGCCGAAGGAATTCGAGGGCGCTCTTTGATCCAAGAATCGCAATCAAAAAACTGATTTTCCTTATGTCGCGCCAGCGCCATCATTTCCGATATCGGAGTTGCGCACTATTGTTCGCTTCGGCGCTGTTGTTCACCATTATTCCTGTGGACGCGCAGATCAACATTCATCCACTCACGGGCATTATGGAGGGCCACAGCGTCGGCGGCATAACGACCGACCTCGTGGGCAATGTTTATGTCGCAGACTTCGGCGAATTTGTCTGGAAAATCACACCGGAGGGCAGGCCTGAAGTATTTGCGTCAGGTCTTTATGGCGCGTCGGGCAACGCAGTGGACAATCAAGGCAACCTCTTGCAGTCGAATTTCTACGGCGATTCAATCACCAAAATTGATCGAAAAGGTCAAATGCAACCATTTGTGACCAGCGGGCTAAGCGGCCCCGTAGGCATCACCATCGACAGGAAAACGGGCGACGTCTATGTCGCTAATTGTCGCAGTAATTCGATTGTACGAATTGCGACAGACGGCAGCGTTTCAACATTTGCAAAAAGCGATCTGTTCAAGTGTCCAAACGGCATTTGCTTCGACGCGGATGGAAATCTTTATGTCGTTAACTTCAGAAACAACAGGATGCTGAAGATCGATCCGAAGGGCGTGGTCACGCTCTTCGCGACAATATCCGAAAAAGGATTAGGCCATTTGTCCTTCAAAAAAGATCGATTTTATGTGACCGCTTTTGAATCTCATGAAATTTACGAGGTCACGTTGAATAGAACCGTCAAGCGCATCCTTGGGACAGGCAAGCGCGGCGTCCTAAATGGAACAGAAACAGACGCGCAACTCTCTTTTCCCAACGGGATCGCTTGTGACCCGTGGACGTCACGCCTTTACATTAATGAATATGTCAACGACTCAGTCTCTTCGTTGCCACGCCGTGCGATCGTCCGCGAAATAGCTCTTCAAGCAGAGAAGTAACCAGTCCTTCTTTCGCAAAAGGATTACATGCGGGAATATAAAGTGATTACGGCGCGAATCTTGATAGGATGCTTGTTTCTCTCGATCATGAGCAGCCTTACAGCGGCCCAGGATAAAGATGTCTCCGCGGCAAGTATCGTGAAACGTTCGAGTGTCTTGACGGATCTTCAGGTTGTGGAATTTCGTCGATATACAATTCGAGACGGCGAACGCGAGCATTTTGCTCAATACTTTGAAAGTTATTTTCCCGAAGCTTTTCAACAGTTAGGGGCCGTCGCAGTAGGACAGTTTCTGGAGCGTGGGGAGAGCTCGCGATTCACATGGTTACGTGCTTTTCACAGCATGGACGACCGCGCCAAGATAAATGCGCTTTTCTATTATGGTCCTGTTTGGAAAGAACACTCCGCGACGCTCAACTCGCTCATGACCGACAGCGATAATGTCTTGCTTCTTCGCCCGCTGAATCGAGAACGAAGCATTCTGGTGCTACCTGCGGTCGATCCTGTTAAAGAAGAAAAAGGAGCTCAAGGCATTGTTGTCGCACAAATTTTTCCTATCAAGCCAGGCAAGGTCGATGCCTTTGCCCAGGCAGCTGAGTTAACTTTCAATCGCTATCACGAAGCCGGCGTCCGCGAGGCCGCTGTGCTGGTAACTCTCGATGCGCCTAATAATTTTCCGCAGCTTCCGGTTCGAACAGATGGTCCATTTCTGGTTTGGTTGGGTATTGTCAAAGACCAATCGTCACTGAAGTCGTTCACCGACATATTGGAGAGTGCTCAAGAAGCTTTTGGTAAGACAGATCTGTTAAGAGCTGCCCCGGAAATTGTACTTTTGGACCCAACGAAACGTTCTCGCCTGCGCTGGATTTCGGAGCAATAAACCGCTGCAGTCGAGTTCAGCGAGGATCAGTTACACGTCCAAGAAAAAGGCAGAGTCCGCTGGGGACGTGCTGAATGGCGTAAATGAATGGGCGATCGACTTTCACCTCAATAGGAGGTGGCTTGGGCCCGGCGATCGCCGTCGCTCTCATCATTACAACCGCGGTGGCGGCTGCCGCTTCGGTTCCATTTTCATCCACGGCAATAAAGGTCTTATGAAAGACATTCGAGATGTAGAGATAATCGTTCGGTTTTCGCGGCGCCATTTTATCGAAATTCGCGCTGCCTTGCGGAATATCGAATGCGCTCTTCATTCCAAGCGCCTGAAGTGCCTCTGCGAGCGCAATTGTCGGCGGCTCCAG
>JBKPMH010000153.1:0-1764 GCA_046732035.1 Verrucomicrobiota bacterium | reverse complement strand
GCGATTGCGCTGCAGCTCCTTTTCGGAATCCCGCTGGTGTGGGGCTGTCTGATCACCGCATCCGACGTGCTTCTGGTGTTGTATCTGCAAACAAAAGGTTTCCGTTACATCGAAGCGATTGTGATCACGTTGATCATTATCATCGGCGGTTGCTTCACTGCTGAGCTGATCTTTTCCAAACCGAGCGTCGCCGGAATCCTCCTTGGATTCGTTCCCGGTCCTCGTATCCTTGCAAACCAGGAAATGCTCTATGTGAGCATCGGGATTTTGGGTGCCTCGGTGATGCCGCACAATTTGTATTTGCACTCGTCCATTGTGCAGACACGCAAATTTGAGCAAACAAGGGACGGCCGACGCGAAGCGATCAAGTTTGCCACAATTGACTCAAGTGCGGCTCTTATGCTGGCGCTATTCATCAATGCGGCAATTTTGATTTTGGCGGCTGCTGTCTTTCACTGGTCCGGACACCACGAGGTGGCAGAGATCCAGGATGCGTATCGGTTGCTTAGCCCACTTCTGGGGGTCGGCGCGGCCAGTGTGCTTTTTGCTGTGGCGCTGCTTGCGTCCGGGCAAAACTCAACCCTCACCGGAACATTGGCTGGTCAGATTGTAATGGAAGGGTTCCTCAACTTCCGCATCACGCCATGGTTGCGTCGGCTGATCACCCGTTTGATTGCCATCGTGCCGGCGATCATCGTGATCGGATTGTTTGGCGAAGGCAAAACGACGGAATTGCTGATCGCGAGCCAGGTCTGTTTGAGCATGCAACTTGGGTTCGCTGTGTGGCCGCTGATGCGGTTTACTGGCGAGAAGGCGAAAATGGGTGAGTTCGCGAACCCGGTCTGGATAAAAATTCTCGGCTGGACCACTGCTGGCATTATCATCGTTCTGAATATGAAACTGCTGCTGGACACCTTTTTGCCAGACTCGATTCTCCAGGCCTTCTACGGGTTGCTCGGCGTACCTGCTTCAAAGTGAACAAACTGAAAGAGCTCGAGTTAAACGACTTGGTCGGTTGCACGGTATCGCTACAGCGAATTTACGGGGCAACGATTTAACACTACGAAGGCATGTATCAGCACATTCTCATCCCGCTCGAACACAGTCCGGCCGATGACACTATCCTTACGCACATCAAGCCGCTGGCGCGCATTGTAGGTGCGAAACTGCTTCTGGTCCATGTCGCGGATGGATGGGTGGCCCGCAACTTCAATCAATTACAGTTGGCCGAGAGTCAGGAAATGAAGGACGACCGCGCGTATTTGGAAAAACGGGTGCGCGAGCTAGCTGAGGAGGGTTTCTCCTGTGACGCCGTTTTGGCCTTGGGCGAACCGTCGGACGAAATTATCAAACTCGCGCACGAGAAAAATGTCGATCTCATCGCGATGACAACACACGGCCATCGCTTCATCAGCGACATACTTTACGGGGCAACGGTAGACAAAGTGCGGCACAACGTGGAGGTGCCTGTGTTGCTGTTAAAAGTCCAAAGCTAACTGGACCGCAGAGGCGTTCCCCCGCCGCGATCGCCAATTCTGATTCGCCGCTTGACACATGCGCCGCTACAACGAGTTAGGACTCTCGTGAAAGCGCTTTTTCTTACCAACGAATATCCGCCACACATTTACGGCGGCGCCGGTGTTCACGTCGGATTTCTTACGCGTGAACTAGGTAAGACAATGCCGGTAGAAGTTCGTTGTTTTGGCGACCAGCGCCTCGACGAAGGCAATCTCAAGGTCACCGGCTATGAAATCGATACGAGCA
>JBKPMH010000152.1:0-18602 GCA_046732035.1 Verrucomicrobiota bacterium | reverse complement strand
ACGGCGCTGGCTATTGCGGCAATTTGTTATGCAGTGATCGCCATGATCGTGCTGGCGCGGGTGCGGCGAGAATGCTCTCGACGAACGGTCCGGGAAGAACCTGCTGCCGAACCAGCCCCGCCAATGGCCACTGCCGTCTAGTGTGATCGCGTTTTCAACGTGTTGGAACTCCAAACGCCACAAGACTGGAGATGCCGCCCTGCGCGAAATCAAAACCAAACTTGGGTTCGATTCGATCGAACTGGACGAAGGTTTCGGCGCGTCGCTGATGCCGAGTATTCGAAAGCTGCTCGATTCCGGCGAAGTCCGGATTACCAGTCTGCATAACCCTGGACCTTTGGAAGCCCCTTTGGCGTGGTCTGATTATTCGGATTTTTTCACCGCGTCAGCCGAGCAGCGCGAGCACGCCGTTTCGCAAACATTTCAAACGATCGATCTCGCCTCGCAATTAAACGCGACATTCATTGTATTATGCATGGGAAAAGTGAACATGTCAGGGATTACCGATCGACTGATTGCGATGGCGAAAGCCGGCGGATACTTGTCGCGAGAATACGTAAAAATTAAAATCAACGCCGTCCGGGAAAGGGAAAAGTTTTCGTCCGAATGCCTGCAACACGTGAAGGACTCTCTTCTCCGTGTCATTGAATACGCCGCGCAGAAAAATATTAGGATTGGTTTGAAAGAGCGGCGCTATTATGAACAAATCCCAACAGAGCGAGAATTGACCCAGCTACTTGAAGAGATGAACTCGCCGAATTTGGGTTACTGGCATGATTTCGGCCACTGCCAGGTCAAGGAGAATCTGGGATTCATTGATCACGCTGAATGGCTGCGTGCGGTCGGCCCGCGTACGTTCGGCTGCCACGTGCAGGACTGCATCTGGCCGGCTCGAGAAGGCCAACTTCCATTTACTGGAGGGGTTGATTTCGAGAAACTTGTTCCGCTTCTTCCCACAAACTGCTTATTTGTCTGGAAGATGAACCCGGGCAGCACAACAGAGGCGATTCGCCGGTCAGTCCAAACGTGGAAGGAGCGCTTCGGCGAATGAAAAAGATCCTTATCACACTGTTCCAGGTCAGCGTCACCATTGCGGTGCTTTACTGGGTTTATCACGATCCCAACAGGCGCGCGCAGATGGTCGAGGCGATCCGGAACGCTCAGTATCGGTGGGTTGTTGCCGGTATCCTGGCCTACACAGTGGTGGAAGTTGCTGCAGCATTTCGCTGGCACGTTTTGCTGAAGGTCCAGAAGATCCATCTGAGTCTTCCGCGCCTGGCAGGTTTGTTCTTCATCGGAATGTTTTATAACCAGTTTCTACCGGGAGGCACCGGCGGTGATATCATGAAAAGTTATTACCTGCTGAAAGAGACCCCGGACAAAAAAGCAGGCGCACTACTCGCTGTAGTGTTTGATCGTTTCATCGGCCTTGTGGCCCTGGTCGCCATCACTGTCGTTCTCATCGGATTGCGTTATGACTTTCTCGCGCAGACTTACCAAACACGAAATTTGCTTTGGCTGCTGCTCTTTCTTCTTGGTGTATCGGTGCTGACTCTGGTTTCGACTTTTGTAATCAGCGGATTCAATCTGTTCCATTCGTTGCCGGAGAAATTTCCTGGGCGCGACAAACTGATTGAAATTTCAGCAGCTTACCATCTTTACGCCCACCATTGGCGCGCGACGCTCGTTGCTTTTGCAACGTCGTTGCTGGCGCATCTTGCCACGTTTGCGACTTTCCTATGTGCCGCTTACGCACTGGGTGCACCGGTGCCGATCGTCAATTTCTTCGCCGTAATGCCAGTGGAGCGAACCATCTCCGCGTTGCCCATCAGTTTCGCGGGAATCGGGCTACGGGAAAAGGTTCTGCAGATCATGCTCAGCAGCCTTTGCGGAGTGCCGGAGGCAAAAGCGATCCTCATCGGTTCCCTGAGCTTCCTCATCATTCTTGTTTGCTGCCTGCCCGGCGCAATTGTCTACCTGTTTTACAAACCGAGTGGCGCAGCCGGGCGGGTGAAAATGCGCGAGATGCAACACGAAGTCATCTCGCTGGAACACGAGATAGGCGAAACGGAATGACATTGATGGTCGTAAATCGTGACTCAAATTGACGACCTAAATACTCAACAATTCGCGTCTCACGGTTTTGCATGAGGGGCAAGCGTCATCGGCCACTTGTCATCGCCACCTTCGCCATGACCGCCGATGGCAAAGTGACTACTAAAAATCTGTCGCCGGTCACTTTCACCTCACGTGAGGACAAGTTGCATTTATTTCGGCAGCGCGCCTTGGCCGATGCGGTTCTGATCGGACACACCAGTTTGAAGCGTGACAACGTCCGGCTCGGGTTGCCGAGTGAAATGCAGGAGGCCAGAGTAAAGCGCGGTCAAAGCCGCTGCCCTTTGCGCGTGATCGTTTCAAACGAAGGCCAAATCGATCATCGCCTGAAGATTTTTCAGTCGGACCTATCGCCGATAATCATTTTTTCTACGACACGAATGCCTAAAAAGTATCAACGGGCCTTAGAACAGCAGGCGACACTTCATTTAAACGTCAAAAAAAATGTGGACCTTGCAGGCATGCTGCAAACACTGAGTAATGAATACAAGGTGCGGACGGTTGCATGCGAAGGCGGACCGACGCTCTTTCGGTCGTTATTGGAACAAGGCCTTGTCGATCGGCTCAATTTGACCATCGCGCCTTTTATGTTCGGCGGAGCAAAGGCTCCGACGCTGACAGGCCTGAGCGCGAAATTTCTCCCCGCCAGCGTGCATTGTTCATTGAGCGACATGCGCACCGTCGGCGACGAGTGTTTTCTTACTTATCGAATCAAGCATCCGCGCCGCCGGCGGAGTTAGAGGTTTCTTTGCGTCGGGGTCGCCGCACAAGCTCACCTTCACAGTTGGGACAAACCAGCTTCATCTGCTCGGCGCAACTCACACAAAAAGTGCATTCGTAGCTGCAAATGTAAGCTAATCCGCTCGGTGCGAGAGTCGCGCCGCATCTTTCACATACGTTCTTGAGCTCAAGCGCCATTTTCTATTTCTACGAAGCGCCTCCAATCATTTCAATAAGGCATGCGGGATTCCTTAGTTTTAGCGTGTGACGACTAAGCGCTTTGTGTACGATCGCGACGTCTTCCGAGGAATCAACATGCTGAACCCAATAAGATGCTTCATAGCGATCGCACTTGTATTCGCGTTGCAAACAACGAGATCGGTTGCTGCCGAGGCCGAGTGGGACCGAACCGTGCTGCCACGGCCATCTCAACCATTCGAAGGTGTGACTAAGCGAACGCTGGAAGGCTCAGTAGCAGCCTTTACCGCACCAGTGAAAGCGCCGCCCAATGCACCGAACATCCTGCTTGTCTTGATTGATGACGCCGGGTTCGGTAATCCATCGACGTTCGGTGGGCCGGTTGCCACGCCCACCCTGGACAAACTGGCGGCCGAAGGACTTCGTTACAATCGTTTCCATGTTACTGCCCTGTGCTCGCCGACACGCGCGGCATTGTTGTCGGGGCGAAATCACCATGCGGTCGGATTCGGTTCGATTTCGGAAGTGATCGGTGGTTGGCCCGGTTACAACACGATGTGGCCAACGAGCGCGGCCTCGATTGCCAAGATCCTTCAGGGTAACGGTTATAACACAGCTGCGATCGGTAAGTGGCATCTCACACCTGATATGCAACAAGGCGCGGCAGGCCCTTTTGATCGCTGGCCAAACGCGCTTGGGTTCGATTACTTCTGGGGATTTCTCGGCGGAGAAAGCGGTCAGTTCGATCCAGTACTTGCCGAAAATAACAGCATTATTGGTGTGCCAAACGACAAGAACTTCTACTTGAACGATGCATTGGTACAACACTCCATCACCTGGATTCGTGACCAGAAAGCCCAGTCTCCGGATAAACCTTTCTTCCTCTACTTTGCAACTGGAGCAACTCACGCACCGCATCAGGTGCCAAAGCAATGGAGCGACAAATACAAAGGCAAATTTGATCAGGGTTGGGACAGGTTGCGCGAGGAGACGTTTGCACGACAAAAGCAGCTCGGCGTGATCCCAGCCAATGCCAAACTCACCGCTCGCGATCCGGCGTTTCCAGCATGGGACAGTGCAACACCGGAACTAAAGAAATTGTATTCGCACCAGATGGAAGTTTATGCGGGCTATCAGGAAAATGCCGATCATGCAGTGGGGCAGGTCGTGCAAGCTATTCAAGACATGGGCCTCGCAGACAACACACTGATCATTTACATCTTCGGCGATAACGGCGCGAGCATGGAAGGGACCGAGAGCGGGACATTCAACGAAATGACTACTTTGAATGGGGTTCCGCTCACGACGGACCAGCAATTAAAAGCAATTAAAGCCTACGGTGGCCTGGACAAATGGGGTGGTCCCGATATGGCTCCGCATTACGCGGCGGCATGGGCATGGGCTGGTAACACCCCATTCAAATGGGGTAAGCAGGTGGCCTCGCACCTGGGTGGAATTCGTAACCCAATGGTTATTGCCTGGCCGACGCGCATCAAAGACAAAGGTGGTTTGCGAAGCCAGTTCACACATTGCACCGACATCGCGCCGACGATTTTGGAAACTGCCGGTCTTCCGGAACCAAAGGAAGTCAATGGTGTCGCGCAGGCGCCAATGCAGGGTGTAAGCTTCCTAGCCACATTCGACGATGCCAAGGCACCGTCGCGACACACGCAGCAGTACTTCGAGGTCCTCGGAAACCGCGCAATGTACAAAGACGGCTGGATTGCGTGTTGGCGCCTGGATCGCATTCCTTGGAAAATTGATCCTGAAACACTCTCGCGTTTTGCACCTGGGAAGTGGGACCCGAATAAGGACAAATGTGAATTGTACAACCTCGATGAGGATTTCTCGCAGGCTGATGATGTCGCGGACAAATACCCGGACAAAGTGAACGAACTAACCGCGCTGTTCTGGGCAGAGGCAGAGAAATATCAGGTGCTGCCACTACTTGGAGAGATGGCCACCGTGTGGGGGTTTCCGAAAGGTTTACCGGACCAAACGAAGTTTACCTATTACAACGGAACGGAAAACATGTCTTCCGGCATGATCCCTCCGGTTTATAACCGTTCTTACAGCATCAGCGCCGACATCGACAATCCTGGCAGATCAGGTCTGGGACTTCGTCCCGGTGTTGCTGGCGTAATTGTTGCCGAGGGTAGTTTCCTGGGCGGGTTTTCGCTTTATATCGAAAACGGTTACCTGAAGCACACGTATAGCTTGCTTGGCCTGAAGCTGGATACGATCAGTTCACGCGATGCAGTGCCCGACGGCAAGGTGAATATTCGTTACGAGTTCACCGCCGATAAACCCGGCGAATTCGGCACCGGCGGCACGAGCCGTCTTTTCATTAATGGCAAACAGCAAGCCGAGGCTAAGATGGAGCATACCGTTCCATTCCGGTTTGCATCCTATGCCGGCATGGATATCGGCACCGACAACGGTCTGCCAGTGGTTCCGAAATTCGAATACGCGAAGGTACTGCCAAAGTATTTCAAGGGCACTATCGAAAAGGTAGAATTCGATCTTGGTTCGGCGAAGGTTAACACTCAAGACTTACAACACATCGATGTGGAACGCTTCGCAAAAGCAGTACGGAATTAAAGAACCACCAGATCCGCGGTTATCAGCGCTCGAAGTAGTAGGTCATCGTGAAGTTGATCTCAAAGTCCTTGTTGCTGCCGTCGAGTTGCTTTTCCAATGTGGCACTAAGAATAACCGGGGTGCGCGTGAGGCGTTTGGCCACTCCTAAGTCTATTGTGTGAGTCCAGCGATTGCCGTTTTCAAAATTGATCTTTGCTTTGTAATTCGTGCTAAGCGCCCAATCGTACGGAAGAATAAAAGTGGTAGGTAGAGATAGCTCGGTGTAGCGCTGTGGCGGGGCGTTGTGCTCTTCGGCGACCGAATAGTTGTATTCTGCATTAAACGTAACTGTTAGCCAATTCGTAAAATCATGTGCTACGCCCCAAGCTGGTTTGAGCCGCCACATACTGTCACCAAGGGCGGGGTTCGACGCAGTATCTGCATGAAGTTCAATACCGGCGGCAGTACGCCATTTGTCGTTCAGAAGAAATGCGGTACCAGCACCAACTTCGATGTCGCCGAGACCACCTGTGTCTTGATGGCCTGATGATTCATCGCTTCGATTGTAGACGAAGGGCAGTTTAAAACGGAGCCCCGCATCTTGTCTCTCGCGAACGTGCCAGCCCCATAACCCTGCCAACGTCCATTTGGCCTTTTCTGCGCCACCATCAAATTGGTCCCACTCGGTGTCGATCGATACGCGCGAGCGGATAATTGTCTGATCGCGCAGTGCCTTCAATTGCTCGGCGGCCGCCGAAGAATCGACCGACGCCTCTTCGGCTGGCAGCGATACGGATGTTGCAAGTAAGACAAGCGCAACAGGCAGAGATAAGCCACGCGCGTGAATAATCATGTCTCACTTTCGTTTTGCGTTAACCTGTTAATACCAACGTACACTCGAACGCGTAGTTGTTGCTCACCAAAGGCCATGGTACTTCCGGCGCGCGAATTTGTTGCGCGCTAAAAGCAAAGCATGAGACCGATGATCCGCGTGTGTGTAACAACCCTCACTTTTCCAGACGGTTTAGCACGTTCGTTACCGGTTCGTTAGAAAGTCGAAGCAGGCCGCTGAAAGGACGGTCTAACTCCAGAATCAAAAAGATCGCTGCGGCAGCGGAGAGGGCCGACACCATTAGAGCTGCTGTCGCTGTCGAATTGCGAGGGGCAATTACGCTAAACCCCATGAAGATAACGACAAGCCAGCATACCACTACAACCAACAACGGCATCGAAATGGAAGGAATCGATTGTGCCATGAGTAAGGTGCGATGCTCACCCAGTTCGAGGGCCAATGTCGCTGCCTGGGACTTAAGATTTCCCTGCATGTCGTCACGCGGTGTCAGCCGCTGAATCGCCAGGTAGAGAGCGTTGCCGGTTTGCGGATCAGGCGCAAGATTCGCAGGTCCAGTTGCGTTTGGGACCTGTGTACTGTGGTGAGCGAGTTGCTCAACTGCGCTGCGAAGCATGGCGCGCGCCTCTGCCGTTTCCGGACCATAGCCCCTCAGAACGCGATCCAGAAAAACGACCTTTGCTGCCATTTGAATCACCTCACTTCGTGCATTGTCGTGAGAACTTTTGGCGGATGCTACGAGTAAACCAAGCAGGAGCGCTGCCATAGTTGCGAGCAGACCCATGGCCAGTTTCACGGTTTCCTTTGTATCGGCACTTAGGTGGTCTTCCGGCAGAATGCGCCGAACCGTACTCCCAACCAATACCGCACCGGCTACGCATCCAAGTATGATGAGGGATATGATTTCAGTGCTCACAATAGCTGTTCGCTAACGCGAATCGGGTCATGACACTTAGCCGGTTGCTCTCTTAGGACTCTTCTTTTTCGTAATATTTCCGGAGAGACGCGTGACTTCCGCCGTAAACGTCTCAGCCAAACACATTGGCTGCTGAAGACCAGTTGAGCTAGCGGCAAGCAAGGCGAACAAGATAAGTTTAGTCGTCGTTGATCCCACAATTGATGTTTTCGGCATGATTTCGATGGCGCTCGATGCAGTCAATGTCTTTTTGATGCAACACATGGGAGAGTTCACATGCTCAAGCCCAGAACCGTCTGTAATCAAAGGAAATCCGACCAAACAATCACCAAATACCGGGGAGGACGCGATATCGAACCGAGGCAACGTAAGCTGGCCATTCCGAATGTTGAGAAAGTACCCACTCTTCGGCGCGGATGCGGTAAACGAGAGATGCCCAGCCGATCAATACCAACAGGATCGTGACATAATTGCACTCCTGCAGGTTATACCCGATGTCTCCAAGCACGTACGAGAGATATATTGGGTGGCGTACAAGTCTGTAAGGTCCACTCGTTACCAGACCTCTTAGTGCCGGCCGAATGCCGAAGCATCTTCCTATAAAAAGGAGACTAACAAGGCTCAGCCCGGCTGCCAGAGTCACCAAAACCAGACCGGCCATCGGCCATGCCTCGTATCCGGGCGACCACCGCAAATAAATGACCTGAGCATAGGGGTAAAGATAAGCAACTCCAACCGCTACGCTTGATGCAACTGAATAATCCCACACCTTCGGTGGAGGTCGCGTGAGCGCGATTCCAAAAACGAGTAAATGCTGCAAAACATAGATCCAATCAGTAACTGTGAAGGTGGGTGTCAGTAAAAAGAGGACAACCAGCTCTGCCAGGGTAACACCGAACAAAAGGAAATCGGCAAAGCGTCGTCCCAGCATTAACGTGAGGTATGCTTGATCAACAGAGGTTAGTTCCCCTGAGGTAGACCTTCGCGAATCAAACGAGAGAAATTCGGATCGTCGTTCGCAGCGCGAGCACGCCTGTCAATCAGGCTTCGTTTTTTCAACTCGGCGAATGGCAGACCGCCCGTTGCCAGGGCATGCCGCTCGTAAAGAAGCTCGTCCATCTTTCCATTGATGAGCATTCGCCAATCCCATGGTGCTCTCTCGTTGACGGCGCGCTGGGCACGAATGCTAGTCGTGCAGTTCGCCGTTACCTCGTTGTACCAGCGCGCTTGGTCGTGCAATTCGTTCAGCGCCTTCATGTATTCCAGAAATCTTTCGCGCGCCTGGGCTGGAGAAGCCAGAGTATGATAGAGATAAACATCTTCACCGCGATAGTTACTGCGCACCCGGATGGAATCGCGCTCGTCCGCCAGGATATAAATCAGCGTGTATTGGCGATAAAGACCGCGCCACACTGAGTAATCTTGGCCAATTGTCTTACGCGTTTCGATAGAAAAGCAAAGCGGTAGCGCGTCTGCGAAGAGAAAACTCACGATCGGATGCGCGATCCATGGGGAACCCCAATAATTGATGGCCACATCCATGCCTGTGATTTGCGAAAGCCGCACGGTGCGCGTTTCCCACTGTGGCGTGAAATCAGTGTCAGTGCGGTAATCGCAATTTCGGACGTTGTGAAGCGCGACCTCCTCGCCAGTGATTTGAGCCCAAGCTGTCTGTGCGACATCTGGTTGCCAGACCCGATCATTGCTCGGCTTTAAAGTCAGCCACCACGAAGCAACAGCCGCGAATGCGCCAAACACGATCGCAAGCTTTAGCAGTTGTCCACGAACAAATGCAATCGCTGCAAGCAAAACGAGGACGAATAGAATTGCCGCCAGCAAATTTGCGGCCGGCAAATCAAAGTAGATCGCGCCAAATGCCCATGCGCTACAAGGAACTGCAAATACCCAGGCGAGTACGCAGGCGAACACTCGCAATACTCTCATAGCTGGCCGAGCGCAACGTAGGCAGCGCGATCGTGAAATATAACCTGCCAGCTGGCGGCTGACGAAGTTGTGTTGTTACGCTCTATTGTCCTTGCGATTCCGAACCTTGATCTGAGGAGTCATCTTCGATGTCGTCCTCAGTTACTTTCCAAGTCTTATCAGGATTGTACTTGTCCATAGCTTGGAAAGTCTTCAGCGTATCGGGACCAAGGTCCTTCTCGTAAACGACTCCATCCGGACCGACTATAAAAGTTTGTACTCCCGTCACTCGATACTCGGCGGGCGCTGCAGCCAACGCGAATCCACCGATCATGGCGCCCCCCACTACAAAGTTCATTTCTCCCATGGGCGCATCAGGACCCTGCCCAGTTAAGACCTTGAAGTAGTAACCATGATAAGCCGTGCCTCGCTCCGCCTTGTAGCCCTCTTGCAGCGCCTTAGCGATATCTTCTCCAACTGGTCCTCCCCACGTGCCATCCGGATTCTGCCATGCCAGGCCGTCATGTTTCCCAGGTGAGCTGAGTACACGTTGCGCGTATTGGTTAACCTTCGAGTCGTCGTGCTTCTCCATGGCGTACTCATGTTGTGCCTCCGCAAAACCACGGCAAATCTCGATAGCGTTCAGTTCATTGGCTCCGATACGCCGATTTAAAATTTCCTCACGGCCAACTTTCGTATCAAAGAACCATTTCCCCTTTTGCTTCACAATTGGAATGGGAAGTGGAAACTCGTCATTACCCACGAGAACGATCGCGTGATTCGGATTTTTCTTGTCGACCTCGACAAAGGTTTTTTCTTTTGCCTTGTTTGCAAACTCCGCGGCCCGATTCTTATCCTGCACCGGGTCGTCGGAGGCAACAATATCCTCACCGTCCGGTCCTAAAATTTCCTTCGCCGCATTTGGATCGAAATTCGCGGCGACCTGAATCAACGCATCGGCGGCCTGTTGTGGTGTATCGAATTCCTTTTGGCCGGGTTGCGGCGTTCCTTCGGCTTCTTGCTTTCCAGCGGCTGCCTTTTTCTCAGGCGCTGCGACTGCAACAGATACAAGCAAGCTTGTTAGGATGGTTGCTGCAGCCACCACGATCCTTTTCGATGGTGTCATTACGTTTTCCTCTGTGTTCTTCATAGTTTTTCCTCCATCGATTCTAGGTTAGCGCCGGCCTCCTCCACCGCCACCGCCACGGCCCCCGCCACCGCGACCTCCTCCACCGCCTCGCCCGCCCCCGCCACCACGGCTCATTCCACCACCACGACTATATCCGCCGCCGCCGCGGCTGTAACCGCCACCGCCCATGCTACGGCCCCCTCTATTGCTGCTGGCTCGCGCGTAGTTTCCGCTGCCGCCGCTAAGTCCTCCGCCGCGAGAAGCGGAAGGCCGCGATGATGCGGTACGATTACCGACTTGATTCTTAGCGCTACCGCCAGCTGGACGCGTGGATGGTCTCGTCCCTGCACCGCCTCCACCGGGGCGCGTTCCCGCTCCGCTACCAGGCCGTGCACCAGCTCCGCCAGCGCCTCCTGGGCCACCCGGACGACCAGCGCCTCCAGCGCCTCCTGGCCCACCCGGACGACCAGCGCCTCCCGCGCTTCCTGGGCCACCCGGACGACCAGCGCCTCCTGCGCCTCCTGGCCCACCCGGACGACCAGCGCCTCCCGCGCCTCCTGGGCCACCCGGACGACCGGCGCCTCCAGGGCCACCTACGCCCCCAGCTCCTCCAGCTCCGCCCGGACGACCAGCTCCTCCGGCGCCACCAGGGCGATTACCGGCACCGCCTGTGCCACGAGCGCCCTGCCCGCCGAATTTATTGGCAGTTTGCCTGTTTCCGTAAGGCGCGTTGCCTCGGTGTTGGGGATTGTGTTGCCATCGATTCCCTTGACCAGCCTGGCCGCGGTTAGCAGTCCTGTTCGTGTTTCTGTTTACGTTTCTGTTAAAATTATTTTTGTTGTTAATATTGATGTCGCCGCCGCCCCAATTGCAGTTACCCCAGCTGCCGCCCCAAGCGCCCCATGCAGCTGCCCCGAGCGCAATTCCTGCACCCCAGGCTAAAGCAGTCCCGGGCACGTACCCTGGATAGGTGTAAGGGTAATAGGGATAGGCAGGAGGAGCAGCTCCGTAAACGACCTCAGGGTCGTAGGAAGGAACGTAAACCACGTCCGGCTGAGCGGGCTGTATCTCGATAACCTGTTTACTACTGCCCTGCTCGGTCTGCACGGTCTGAGTTTGCACTGTCGCTTGTGCTGTAGTCTTTAACGTTCCTTTGCTTTCAGCTTTTCCGCGCATCCGCTGCACGGCGTCCATCACATCGGACTGTTGCGCCAGAAAAGCGTTCCCCAAATCTGTGGTCCATTGAATATTATCAGCCATGCGGGTAACAACGTCCGGATAAGTTACCAGGCCTTGAACGCTGGGGTCCCACGGCTGCTTAGCCACGGCGTCTGCGAGCGCTTGCCCTTGTAAATTCTTGTTCTTCTGCATCCACTGTTGGAGCTGGATGACTTCGAGTGGATAAGTGGAAGCGGCAAGAGTTTGCGCAAGCAAGGGATCGGGATAGAGAGCGATCGGAGCGACCAAGGAATCCAATTGGTCATTAGGAAGCTTTGGAGCCTCTTCCGTATCTGAGGTCGTCGTAGTCATCTCCTGCGACTGCGCTTGTCGTGACGCGGGCGACTGCGCTGACTGCGTTTGGGCTGTAGAACCCATCGGCGATAACAGTCCAATCACGAAAACCGTGACCGCGCCGCAGAACAATTTCATATCGAATTTGGATTGAGAAATTAGTGACTTCATAGATTTTGCTCGCCTCCCTTGTAGCCTTTTATCAGATTACGCGACTGGTCCACAACTATATTGTTTACGCTCATGGGAGTGAATAGGACTTTAGGCCTATACAGATTGCCTGACCGGCAGAACAAATTCTCTCGTCAGCACGCAGTGTTCTTCGACCATACAGTGAATCAATTCTGCGTTGTGTGTTGTGCCAAGTTATCCGCCGATCGAACGCATCTGAAACCGAGGTGGTTCGTCCCCGTGTTGACCTCACCCTTGCCCCGCGTGCCGACAATGTACCGTGAGCAATACTGATCGTTGCAGAGGAATGACCCGCCGCGATGAACGCGCTTTTTTTCACTTGGCTCCGAAGGGTCGAATGGCGTATCGGGCCCTTGCGGATTGTGTGCCACGCCGCCCTTATCGACCAATGCTTGATAGTAATCTGGGCGATACCAATCGCTGCACCATTCCCAGACGTTTCCCGCCATGTCGTAAAGACCATATCGATTTGGTGGGAAAGATTTCACCGGAGCGATTCCGGTGTAACCATCCTGGCCCGCATCTTTGACCGGGAATTTTCCCTGCCATGTGTTTGCCATCCATTTTCCGTCCGGACGAAAGTCGTCGCCCCAGACATAAACTTTGCCTGACAAGCCACCGCGCGCAGCAAACTCGAACTCCGCCTCGGTTGGTAAACGTTTACCGGCCCATTTGGCATAAGCTTCCGCGTCCGGATAAGCGATATGTACTACGGGGTACTTCTCCTTGCCTTTTATTTCGCTGGCAGGTCCTTCTGGGTGGCGCCAGTTCGCGCCCTTCACATAGCTCCACCATTGGTAGTGATCGTTTAGCGGAACTTCATGGTCTGTTGGCGCAAAAACGACCGAGCCGGCAACAAGATTTTCTTCTGGCGCAGTTGGAAACTCCTCCTTCGTAGGTGTACGCTCCGCAACGGTGATGTAACCCGTCGCCTTAACAAACGTCTCAAACTGCTCATTAGTCACGGGAGTTACATCCATCCAGAAACCATCCACTCGAACGCTGTGCACCGGCTCTGTATCTGTTGAAGGCATTGGCATCTCATGCGTTCCTCTTCCCGTGGCGGCGCTGCCCATGGAAAACTCGCCACCCGGAATCCAAGCCATCGCTTCCGGCGCGGGTTTGGGCGCGGACGTTCTGTTTTCAATTGTGGGACGAAAAGCGGATGAACTTGGTGAAGTTCCCTTGTTTGGCTCACGAGATTCGGAGGCTCCGAAGCTCGAGTTCATAGCCGCTGTTAGTGAGAGAAGAACGAACCCTGACAGAGTCCGACATTTAAGGTTTCGTCGCGAGGCGCCCATGAAACATTTCGGTTTGGTATAGCGGATCCCGCAGTTTTTTTGAGAATATTGAAAATCATGTTTTGACATCGTAATGCCTGCGTCAATCTCTTGCAGCCAAAGTCCGGGCAGATCGACGACTGTCACCTCCCAGATGCAAACGCAAGATCCGGTCAAGCTCTGCAATGGTCTGCGGCAGCTCGCATGAACCGTGTGGGCCTGGAACGATGACTTCGGATTGCGCGCCATCGAGATGAGAACTCCAATAAGCCACAACCCCGTCACTGCAATTCGGGCAATGGTCCCTGCCGCGATCGCCTATGATTGAGTGATAAGGAACAGTGATAGGCGGTGCGTTGACGACAGGAAACGACGGATTTGAAGGTTTCAGTCCCCAAACACTGTTTGGCAAACGCTTGGCACTTCCGGTTAATTGCGTAAGCTCGGCGCTGGTCAACGCGTCAGTCATTACGGTAGCCAATTTCACGGGAAGTGTAATCATGCTGATGGCAAATCTGCCTAACCCGCCACTGGCCATATCGCTGCCGCGGTGTGGAGTACAAATAAAAACCACGCGTTTGATCCGTGGATTTGCCTGATAAACCAAGGAGCGAACGATCACAGTATTGTTGGAATTTTGCCTGAACACGCTTCTGGCGAGGTCGCCCATTTGTTTTTCCCACATGCCTTTAGTGACGTTGGTCACTTGTGCATGAGTAAGCATGCCTCCCATACTATGGCCGACCAAGACGTATGGGCGATGGTTTGGGAAAACTTGATCGACCTTGGCCAGTGCCTCCCTCAGTTGAAGCGCGGAATAAAGAATTGGGTTACCGGTTTCATAACCGAAAACCCAAAACTGGTAATGTTTACGGATTTCCGGGTCGGCCTGAAGGCCATTGATCGTTATCGCCCAGGTGAATGGAGATGAAAAGAGGCCGTGCACGAAAACAATTGGAATCCTGTCAGGGTCGTAAGGCTGTAGAAAATACAAGCCAGTTTTATACTTATATGTACTGGACCAAAATCCTCCCAGTAATCCGAAAAGAGCGAGATTGGCCGGCGGCCGATAATAACTGATCGGAGCTGAAAAATCGGCAGCCAGCGGCCGGACTTTTCCGTCAACGGTCGCCGTGGGTTGTTTGGCTGGACGACGGAGCGCCAGTATAGCATCCTTACCTCGAAAATCGAGAGTTGCCGTTACTGGTGCCGTGATACCGCGTAACGGCGCAAAGTTTTGCCCTGGTGTAACGGTGCGCACTCCAACAAGCGCGCCTCCCACGCCTTGTTGAAAATTCTCCTTTCTTATCAATGTCTCCTTAATCGAGTGCGGTAACTCAAATGACGTAAAGTAATCCGGCGCCCAAATGCCCGGCCCAGCGGGTTGAAGACGGAGTCGATAGCTCTCCCGATCGTTCGCCAATGTTATCGGACGATTCCATAATCGACCGCCCTCCGCCGACCGAAGTAGAATGGTCAGTTCTGCAGCAGCCGTATTGTAAGTATCGCGGGCCGGCGTTTCTTGAGAGCCGGTGCCGAGCAAAGGAGCAGTCATGGCTGCGACCTGCAAATAATCGGCGGCTCGTCTCTCTACCGGAACTTGGCCAGACCGCGCCTCGCGCAGATTCTTGGCGGCAGGCGCATAAACAAGACCCGCTCCATGTGGCGTCGTTGCGCATCCGGCAAAAAACGTGAGGCACAAAGTGACCGCGATGAGACGAAGCCCATCCGACGTTTTACCCTGCGATTGCATCTTGGATTTTGTCCCGTGGCGCCCGATGTGCCTATTGGACCAAAGGCCTATAGAAATTTCAAAGATAATTTTATTACTATTTTCATTGTTTCGCGAGAAACACGGTTTTGTTCTTCGATTAAATGCGAAATCCTGATTCAATTTGGTACCCCGGCCTGTCTGCCATGGCGCTGGCGGCTCTTTTGGGATCCTGTGCCTCATATGGACCGTATCACGCGAACACTTCGAGTGAGCCGCTTAATTCGGTGCGGGGCCCAAGCGACGGACGCTACAAATTCGCGTTCATCGAATTCGGGGATCAGGGTTCGGCTTTGGATACATCACAACGAGCGGCTGCGATCAACGTGATTCGCCAGGCCCAGCGCCCCCTTCTTTTCGTTTACATCCACGGTTGGATGAACAATGCCAATTCTGGTGACGTTTGCCGGTTTGAACACTTTGTTGATATGGTCTCGCGTCTTCCCGAGGTAACCCAAACTAAGAGTAATGTGATCGGCGTTTATATCGCGTGGCGCGGGAAGAACCTTACTGTGCCTGGCTTGGATTTGCTGACGTTTTGGAACCGCAAGTTGGCGGGTGGAGACATAGCAGCGCAAAATAGTTGTCTGGCTACTATTAACGAACTAGCCCTCGCCGCTCGGGAGCCAGGTAAACAGGTCCACCATTGCGTGTTGATGGGTCACTCGTTTGGCGGATTGGTACTGAGTAACACTATTTCTCACTCCATCCTCGATGTCAGTAGTACTGGCGCGCGCAACGCAAGCCCATGGGACATGGCGGTCGTCTTCAACCCAGCTGACACTGCCATCGGCACCCGACAGTTGATGTCGGAATTGGATTATCTTTATAAGTATGATGCCAGTCGGGGTGCTTATGTGGGCAGAACGCCCGGCGCCGACGAGGGGGTTGTGATGAAGGAAGACCGTCCGCTTCTTATCGTCTTGCAATCGGAGAACGATATGGCGACCGGGAAATTTTTTCCCATCGGGCAGAGTCTCGCTAATACCGTAAATCTTCATTATCACTGGGACCAGGTTCCGGTGCCTGGCAGCGGGGGACAAAAAATCTCAGAAGGCGAGTTGCAGACCCACACTCCTGGCAACGATAAATATCTGGTAAATTTTCACGTTGTGCCTCTGGGACCAGCGACTCCCCCGGCAGGTTTAGAATACACTGAGAACCGGGCCTTCGAAGCCAATATTCGGCAAAACGTCCGTGGTCGAACCTTTCTCACCAGCGAGAAAAACGATGGTCACGAAAAACAATTCTGTCGCGGTCCAGATTACAATCCGGATGAAACGCGTCCTGCGACGGGAAACGAAGACTGGCGCCGTTGGCACTTTGTCTACACGGGCAATGCACGTGTGCCCTGCTGGATCGTTCGCGTGCCAAAGGAGATCATTTGGGGTCACGGAGGATTGTGGAGCGATAACTCGGTAGCGATGTTCGGGGCTCTGTACCGCATGCATTTTCCCTTGAATGCGGAGGGTAAACCTGCGCCTTCTCAACCGGTTCGCGTTCCCAAAGCCCCGGACACTCGAAAACTGAACGAAGACAAACTGCACTGAACGGCGTAACGCGCGTTAGTGCAGAGCTTCGCTCCAGCTCGTAGCTAGTGATGTCATGTTGAGCGAAGCGAAACATCTCTGTCTAGATCGCAGGGATCGATCCAGAGATAATCAGCGTTTCTTCGCTTCGCTCCAAATGACAATATGAGACGCTCTTTGCCCCCAAAAAGCGGTCAGGAATCATGGGACTTTGGGCTGGAATAGAGGGCCACCAAGCGTGCGATTAGGACCGCCACATAAAGCAATCCGGTCATGGCCTCCAATGCCGCAAGCCAGCGCGCAATTCTTGTGACTGGAGTGATGTCCCCATAGCCGACGGTGCTTAGTGTAATGAAGCTGAAGTAGAAGGCATTGAACCCGTTCATCAATTGCTTCCCCGTATTCGTGTTAAAGGAGAATGCTCCTCCTGGTGTCAGTTGGTCCACCAGCCAGTAGGCCACGGTCCACATTAAACCTAGCATCAGATAAGCTGCGATGCTGGCGCAGAGTACCTCGACATTTACCGACGGAGCACGCAAAACGAAGCGGAGCAAGTTCGCCACCACGAAAGCAATCAGAACGAGCCCGGCCGTAAGGAACACCGACGGAGGAACCAGCTCCGGCCGCAAATGATTAATCCACCGGCCACCGATCGCTGGAATGGCAAGTAGGACCGCGACAATCAGAACGCGTTTACGCTCCGCCACCGCAAGGACGGCAGATAGCAAGACAAGCGAAAACAGAATTGAGACAATAAGATTGCCGCCTTTGATTTCTTCGACAAAAGGGAAAAAAAAGAAAAGCAACGCAAGAGCAATCAGAAGTTGCACCGTGGAGAAGCGACGGAATCTTGGTATTCGTAACGACTTCACAGTTTCCCTCATTTATCGCCTTTTCTCGTTAGGGTGTCCTCGCAGGCAAATAAGTTTGGATCGCCTCCATGACGCCGTGGAAGATCAATCCCACGCCTATGGCAGCAACGAAAAAGCCGACGATCCGCGTCGCCGCATCGATACCGTGCGGACCGATATAGCGCACAACGGTGTCGGCGTAGGCAAGGATCAGATAAGTTGTGAGCATGGTCACAAGCATAGCGATGACGATCGCAGCCAGTGACGGAAATTCAGCGAAAGGATGCCGGACAAAGGATGCCATGCCGAGCACCGTAGCTATCGCCCCCGGCCCAAACATTAGCGGCATGGCCAGTGGCACAAATGCCACGGTATCGCCCGGACCTGTTGGAGCGTTCGGTATGATGGATGCCGTGTCGCGAGACGGCAGAAACAGGGCGAAACCAATCCGCATTAAAATAATGCCGCCGACGATCCGTACCATGCTGAGCGGGACGTCGAAAATTTTCAACAACAGCGCCCCGAAGATTAAAAAGAAGAATAGCAAAAGCGTGGCATAGAAGCAGGCCTTCCGAGCAACAGTCCGATGTGCAGATTCATCCTGGCCTTCCAGAAGTTTCAGAAAGACCGGTAGCACCGCGAGGGGGTTGATAATCGCCAGGAGCGTGGTGAAAGTGCTGACGAATAGCGTTGTAGCTGTATTCACGCGCTCAAGCCTTGTGGGTCGCGATAGGATTGGTTCCTCTTACATCTAGATTGTGCGTATACGCTAGCACGCCGGATAACTCGAACAAAACTATCGTTACTTTGCGAAACCGGTTCTCTCAACTGCTGCAGGATGCCTGCCTGTCGGGTAAAGCAGGGTGAAATTAAAGCGCACACCCCAATCAGGTCCGTAGCGTGGCGAGTCGGCATAATATTTCCCGCCAATTTGGATGCTGACCGGTTGCTTTCCGATCTTTAGAATCTGACTGATTTGAAAAATGACAGGCACCGTCCATTTCCCATCGCTGGAGGAAGCGTTCCAGTTCGCTGT
>JBKPMH010000151.1:0-13410 GCA_046732035.1 Verrucomicrobiota bacterium | reverse complement strand
CGCTGCGCGCAGCGTTAAACAGTTTTCGAATGGATTCGGCTAGTCTTGTCGCCTGTTTCGATGAAAGGCCAGTGGAAGCGACGGCGTCATTCACAGATAAATCGACCGGTCCTTGATTAACGTCGCATGGAATGCGTCGAGTCGAGCCGGCACGTTCTTCGATACCCGAACCCCCACCGGCCGAGAAAATGATCACCGGCGCGCGAGCGGCGTCATCGATGGCAAATGAAAGAAAAAATTCCCTGTCTATATCGATCTTTTCTTCGATCAGAACGGCTTCGACTGGAAACTGTCCGATTTTCATCGCAAGCATTCGCGTTGCGTGTTCGCGAACTTCGTCGGGCTTTTGAGCAAATGCGACACCACCGATTCCGGCGCGGCCTGTTGTCCACGCTTGTATTTTGACGACCACTTCGCAGCCTAGCTTTTGAGCTGCGCTCACAGCTTCCTGGGCTGTTCGAGCTGCGCATCCTTGTGGGATTTTGAAGCCATTAGCCGCGAGAATCGCCTTGCCCTGATATTCGTGAAGTCGTGCCATGACTGCGTTGTGTCGCGCGACTTTAGCGAGATTTTTGGGGAGCGCACGCGAGCACGCGCGACTATCCGCCCACAGCCTGGTAGTGGCCCAGCCCGCGTTTCCACATGAACTTTGCCCACGCCCAGGAGAGGAACAGCCAGGCCGTCTGGATTACCAGGGCTTGAATGAGTTCAGCTCCCTTTAATCGGCCGAGAAAAATCGCAATAGGACAAAACAACTCGTAATAGAACGGCAGCCATTTCATTACGGCCTGAACCGCGGCTGGCATGATATCGATAGGAAACATCTGGCCGCCGAGGAAGTATTCGAACGAATAAACGATGAAAACGATGGTGGAGATTTCCAGAATCCAAAACGCCATCATCGCAAGGCTGTACGTGATAAAGAATTGTATAAACCCCGCCATTAACATCGACACCGTGGCGAACAGGTAGACCATCGGATCGGCGGGCAGGACGATGTAATCGCGGAAATAAATAAAGATTAACGCAATCGGTGGCAGAGTGACGAATGTGTAAACGAGGCGTCCGCTTAAAAAAATACTGAACCGATATGCGAGATAACTCATCGGCTTGGTTAGAAGCGCATTAATCTGGCCTTCGCGAATATCGGCAGCAATTTGCCATTCATCCTCGGTTGGCGTGACCAGATTGCTTACGAGAATCGTGAGTAAGTAATAATAAATCATCGAGCCGTAATCGTAGCCGTGCAGTCCGCCGCCGCGCTCCTTGAAAACCGCGCTCCAAAGGAACACCGTGCCGGCCAACGGGATCAGCCCGAACAATGCGCGTAAAAAATAATTCCACCGATAAACGAACGTGTTTTGTAACCCGATATTAAAAACCGAAACGTATTTTTCGATGTTTCCGGTACTCATTGCTCCCAGTTGTGTCAGTTTGAGGAGGACCTGCCGGCCAGGTCCGCAGCGAGATTTATGGCAGCGATCATACTGTCGGGGCGGGCAATTCCTTTGCCTGCAATTTCAAACGCGGTGCCATGATCGGGACTGGTACGAGGAAAAGGGAGACCTAGCGTGACGTTTACACCTTCGTAAAAAGCGTGAAGTTTCAGCGGGATCAAACCCTGATCGTGATACATGCAGAGGACCCCATCGAATTCGCCCTCAACTATATGGTGAAAAACTGTGTCGGGAGATTGGGGGCCAGTAAAAGCAGGCGGGGTTTGGTCGGAAGTCGGTCGCAATTTGTTTAGCTCCGCGACCGCCGGAGCGATAATTTCAATTTCTTCACGGCCAAGTTTGCCGGATTCCCCGCCATGCGGGTTCAATGCAGCAACAGCAATCCGCGGTGAGCTTGCGGACTGTGAAGCAAGGAATTCTGCAAGCAACAAACCGACGCGCACGATCTCCGGTTGTTTGAGCGCGCTTGCGACCTTGCATAGCGGAAGGTGTCCCGTGACCAGGGCGACGGTGATTTTTCGGCTGGTCAAACACATCGCGAAATTTTTGACGCCGCAACGCTCGGCGAAAAATTCCGTCTGGCCTGGAAACTTGAAGCCCGCGTCGTACATACGGGCTTTGTGAACCGGCCCGGTTACGATGGCATCGAGTTCACCCCGCCGCGCGAGTGTGATCGCTTCTTCCAATGCTGCCGCGGCTGCACGAGCAGTGTCGGAAGTGGGATTTCCTGGCCGGGAACCGGGGTATTTGCCGATGACTTTGCATTCAGCGGCGCGCGTAATGCGAGTGGAGTTCAGAGCGAGATCGACGACTTCCGGCCCAATTCCTGCACAATCTCCCAGCGTAATTCCGATTCGTGGCTGCTTATCTGTGCTCATGACCGGGATGGTAATATAATCCTATTTAATCGATGACACGCGCGATTACGAGCGTAAGACGGGGAGCGCGCACGCTTTTTTTCGATTACCCAGGATTGATTTTCCCCGTAGTTTAAGGAAAACTGCTCCCGGCATGCAGCACGTCACCGCGTTCTCGAGTCCGCAAACGGTTCCCGCTGCGCCTGCAACCGTTCGAAAGCAGGGTTTGTGGATTTTGGACAGTTGGCGGGACCTGGTCCTTTACGTCTGCACGCCGCTATTGATCATACCGATCTTTCTCGTGGCGCAGGCGCGTTGGAGTGCGCAGGACATTTATCTTTTTGTCGCGGCCTTTGGTGCAATGGGCCACCACCTGCCGGGAATGATTCGCGCTTACGGTGATCGCGCATTATTTCAGCGTTTCAAATGGCGCTTTATTTTTGCTCCGATGTTTTTGGTCGTAGTCTGCGCTGCCTTTTCGATTTGGGATCTCAAAGGCATTGTGCTGGTGGCTTTTGTCTGGGGCGTTTGGCACGGCATGATGCAGACTTACGGCTTCTGTCGAATTTACGATGCGAAAGTCGGTTCATTCGCAGAGATCACACGCCGTTTGGATTTCGCGTTGTGCGGGATCTGGTTCGCCACGGCCGTGCTGCTGTCGCCGCAGCGAATGACCGATACACTTGAAACTTATTATTCCGCCGGTGGCCCCTTCATTCCGCCCGCACTTCTTCACACTGCGCAGCAGGCGTTGTTATCGGTGGCAATCGCGGTCGCAGTGTTGTTCCTGATAAATTACGTCTTGTCATGGGTGCGGGGCCAGCGACCCAGCCCGGTGAAGCTCGTGCTTCTCGTTACCAGCATATCGTTTTGGTGGTACTGCAATAACATCGTGGCCAGCGTCTTGGTCGGCATCGCCTTGTTCGAGGTCTTTCACGACGTCCAGTATCTCTCGCTGGTTTGGATTTATAATCGTAAACGCGTCGAGTCAGACACCTCGATCGGCGGGTTCATGCGTTTTGTTTTCCGGCGCAGTGGCTCACTGATTGGTCTTTATGTCGGCTTGATCTTCGCGTACGGCGCCCTTGGTTATTTCAAATCGAGTATCGGCGTTGACTCGGTCAAAAGCGTTCTTGCTGGTGTCGTGACGGCGTCGGCGCTGCTTCATTTTTATTACGACGGATTTATTTGGAAGGTGCGCGAAAAATCTACCAGGCAATCTCTTGGGATCACCGGAGGGACAGCGGATGTTTCGGCCGCTGGATTTTTACCGGGCTGGGCGCTGCACGGGGCGAAATGGGTAGGTGTTTTTGTCATTCCTTTGGGAGCGCTTTGGCTTGGACAGACGCACACCGCGCGAAGCGAGCTTGATCGCGTCGCGATGATTGCTGCTGATCTGCCAACCAGTGCACGGGCCCGTCTTAATCATGCCACGGCTTTGCAGGATGCTGGCAAACTAGACGAGGCTGCAGAGGCTTTTTCCAAGGCGCTGCTCTTAAATTCTGATTCCGCGAAGGCACACGCTGGCCTTGCCACCATTTTGATCGGGAAGGGAAATTTGGACGAGGCGCACCAGCATTACGAAGTAGCGTTGAAGATCGACCCGGACAACGCCGAGTACCACTCGGGGTACGCGTATCTGCTGGAGCAACAAGGTCACGATGACCAGGCAGCTGCCGAGTGCGAGGCGGCGGTCCGGTTGGCCCCGAAATCAGCACAGGCCCACCATAGCTACGGCGCGTTTCTGGAAAAACACGGCAAATTAGAAGAAGCCACTGTGCAGTATCGAGAGGCGGTACGCGCCGATCCCAGCATGGTCGATGCTCAAATAGATCTAGGGACCGCTCTTTTGGAACAGGGCGACCTGGCAGGAGCAAAGGAGCATCTTCAAGTTGCAACCAAACTGGATCCAAAACTTGCGCAGCCGCATAATTATCTGGGACGAGTTTTTATGGCCGAAGGCAACATTCCCAGCGCCATCGCGCAGTTCGAAGAAGCGTTGCGCTTGCATCCAGACTTCCCGGAAGCCGAGGAAAACCTTCGCATGGCCAAGGCCAGCGGTGGGGGATCCCTGACGTTATCGCCGAGATAGAATTTGGGTTCGCCATCGCGACGCGACTCCACATGCTGTGGCGTTTCAGGCTCGATATCTTCTCACGTCAGGACAAACGGACCGCAGGGCTGTAGCTACAGCAAGGCACGATAATCATCACCGAGGCGGGCGCGACAAGTAATCGTCATACCGCCCTTCTTTAATCTCTGAGAGCAGCTGGCGAAATGTTTCGCGGCTGATCATACAGCCATGCGCGACTTCAACCGGATTGTTGGAAGGCGCCAACGAATCCGAAATTTTTTGGTACGCGGCACGGTCACGCCGGCGCAGCCCAACCAGGATGTAAAGCCTGCCTGCCAGCGTCGCCTGAGGAAGCGCGGTTTGTAACTGCTGCGAAGCATCAGGCTGCTGCAGAACAGCTCGCAAATTCCGTTCGCCTTCTGACATTATCCCGGCAACGCCAACGCCTCCAAATGCGAAAGACTTTGCCGCGGCAAGCTCATGCACGGGTGAACTGTCCGGCGCAGCTGTCACCAACACACCCAATTGCGCCAACATACCGCTGGCGATCAGGCTGATAGTTAATGTTTTCATAAGCCGGCTGGCCTAACGAGATTGCAATAGGCTTGGCAGAATTAGACGAACATTCGCTGTAGAAAGCGAACATTTTCTCGTCGCGACGTCCACCGGTAATGCAAACCCGTCGACAACGCGCAATCTTTGCGCGCGCGTGATAGAGCCGCAGCGGCAAATCAAACTTCAGAACGTCTTGATATAAGCCTTTTCGCGAAGACTGGCGATCCAGCGCTCCTGAATCTGTGCGGCTTCGTCCTGGATCAGTTTTTTCTCAATATCGGCGCGGGCTTCGGCGAGTGATCTCGTGGTGCCGCCGCGTTTGTCCTCCACCTTCAGAATATAATAATTCCCGGCGTAATCGATGATGCTGCTAATTCTGCCGACTGGCATGTTGAAGGCGAATTTCTCGAGCGGCACGGCAAGAGTGTTGCGTTGGATCCAGCCCCAGTCGCCGCCGTTATCCTTGGTGCTGTCTTCAGAATAAATCTGCGCTATTTGTTCGAACTCGGCGCCGCCTGCAAGTTTGCCGAGTACTTCTTCAGCCAGCGACTTTTGCGCCTCCGCGTTGCCCGTGTCCTTTTGTCCCGAGATCATGATCATTCGCAACTTGATCTCTTCCTTGGTCGTAAACAGGTCCCGATGTTTTTTGTAAAAATCTTCGATCTTAGTAGGCGAGATAATGTAGTTGGTCTTGACGTTGTGGCTGCGCATCGCCGAGACAATAATTCTTTCCATCTCCTTTTCCTTGAACTCGCCCAGGGAATAATTTTGGGCCTCAAGGGTTTTGACAAAGGTATTGCGATCGCCGCCGAAGCTCTCTCGAACGATATCGTGCACGCGCTGATCCACAACGTGATCGGGAATTTGATAGCTTTCTTTCTTGAAGGCCTGAATGATCAGTCGTCGATCTATCAAGTCCTTCAAAGCGAGCTGGTGCACCTCTTTTAGCTTCTTTTCCAGATCCTGACCGGTGAATTGTGATCTCAACAATTTCTCACGCGGCGCGGCCAACTGCCGCACCTGCGAATAGGTGATGACGTCGCCATTCACAATCGCTGCGATGCCGTCCACCACTTGGGCCTCCTGCGCAAATGCGTCGCAACAAATAGGCGATAATGCGAGCGCACAGACCGCCATCGAGACGGCAGTAAATGGATGCACAAAAGTTCTCATAATTTCTTTACCAACTCCAAAATCTCCCCGAGGTGGTGCTCGATTTTGGCTCCAACTAAACGAGGGAATTTGCCCGCGACAAGTATAAAATCTCCGCGCCGGGTCAGCATCAATTTGCGCTCCCGCACCTCGACACGGCTTATCCGGGATTTTGCGGCTGCGAGCTTGATTTCGATGAGACCAAACAGATTGTCAACCGCTTCGGGGAACTGCCCAAAGCGGTCTCGCCAGTCGCGCCTTAGACGCTGTAATTGCTCGTTTGTAGTAACTTCTGCCACGTCGCGGTAAGCCCGGATTCGTAAACTGGGATCACTGACGTAGGTGATTGGAATGAAGGCCGGGATTTTGGACGTCAAACCGCCACTTCGCCGTCCAGTCGAATTTGGAGTCGCCACGAATTCGGCTTCATTTGTGGCAACGAAATCGAGGTTCAAATCGACGTCGAGTCGAAGCCGCGGCTTCTTGCCTTTTAGCTGTGCCACCGCCTGTTTGAGCAACTGACAATATAAGTCGAAGCCAATCGCAACAATGTGACCACTTTGGGCCGTGCCCAATATGCTCCCTGCTCCGCGGATCTCGAGGTCGCGCATGGCGATGCGGAAACCGGCCCCGAGCGAACTGTACTGCTTGATCGCGCTGATTCGCTTGCGCGCAGCTCCGACGGTCATCATCTCGCGCGGAAGCAACAGATAAGCATATGCCTTGTGATCCGCGCGTCCGACCCGTCCGCGTAACTGATACAAATCCGCGAGGCCAAATTGATCAGCTCGATCAATGATGATGGTGTTTGCATTTGGAATATCGAGTCCGCTCTCAATGATTGTAGTACAAACGAGCACGTCGATTTTTCCGGTAATGAATCGTGACATGACGCCTTCCAGTTCGTCGGCGTCCATCTGCCCGTGGCCGATTTCAACTCTGGCCGACGGACAAAGATCGACTATCCGATCACGCACCCGCTCGATGCTCGCGACGCGATTGTGCAGGAAAAACACCTGACCCTGGCGTTCCAACTCCCGATCAATGGCCGCGCGAATGAGCCGCTCATCGTACGCCGACACCACGGTTTCTACGGGCAAACGATTGAGCGGTGGTGTCTCAATGGTGGACATGTCTTTTACGCCCACAAGGGAGAGATACAGGGTGCGCGGGATTGGTGTGGCCGAAAGTGTCAGCACGTCGACGAGCTTGAAGAGCTCCTTGAATTTCTCCTTGTGCAGCACTCCGAAACGCTGCTCTTCGTCGATCACCACAAGGCCGAGATCTTTGAACACCACATCTCCGGAAATAAGTCGATGAGTGCCAATGACGATGTCGACGCCTCCTTCGCGCAATAGCTGCAAAAGTTTCTTCTGTTCGGATTGCGACCGAAAACGGCTGAGCATTTCGATGCGCACGGGATAATCGAGCATCCGTTGCCGAAACACCTCGAAATGTTGCTGAGCCAAAACGGTGGTCGGCGCTAGTACGGCCACTTGCTTTCCATCCATCACGGCCTTGAACGCGGCCCGTACCGCGACTTCAGTTTTGCCGAACCCGACGTCGCCACAGATGAGGCGGTCCATTGGTCGCGGACGTTCCATGTCCATTTTCGTGTCGATGATCGCCTTCATTTGGTCCGGCGTTTCCCGAAATGGGAAGGAATGTTCAAATTCCGACTGCCACCTGGTGTCTCGAGCAAACGCGTAGCCTGCATCCGTTTCCCGTTGCGCCTGAACCGCAAGCATTTTGCCGGCGTAATCGAATATGGAAGCCGCCGCTTTGATTTTGGCACGGGCCCATCTTCCGTCGCCGAGCGAGCTGAGAGACGGCGACTTTTTTCCTGCGCCAACATAGCGGGAAACCAAATAGGCTTGCTCGAGTGGAACATAGAGCTTTGCGTCATCTGCAAACTCGAGGGCGAGAACTTCCTGCTGTTCCTCCTGAGAAGCGCGGACAGTAAAAGCGTCCCTAATTCCTGGCGCGGTCGTGCTGGGCGCGGGCGTTCTGCCGATTTTCACTAATCCAAGGAATCGGCCGATGCCGTGCTCGAGGTGCACGACCAGGTCGCCCTCATTCAGTTCACTGAAATCGATCTGGGCACGATTACGCTCCGCACGATGTAAACGCCTGCGCGGATGCGCAGCAAACCGTCCAAATAATTCCGCGGCTGAAAGGACGACGAGGTTAGCAGCAGGAAAACAAAATCCGCGCGCCAAAGTTCCCTCAACAAAATCGACCCCATCAATGGAGCCGGCCATGATCTCGCGAAAACGCTCGATCTCGCCTTCGGTCTGAAAGTAAATAACGATTTTGGCGTCGTTGCGTTTCCATTCTTGCAAGCGCTCGACAAATTGCGCCCGTTTCGCTTCTGCAAGCACGAGATCGCCAACTGCAAATTCGCCGATCTCGCAATCTTGAAATGCACCGCCGAAGTCTTCCGGACCGGTTTCGATCCAGCCTTCGCTAATCTGAATGTGCGCGGTCGAAGTGTCTTCCGGTTCGATATCGATCGTCAGATCGTTCGCACCAACGTAGTGGCGAACCTGGCCACTCTGGTCCAGCGCTTCCTGGTCGAGCAAAATGTCGACTGATTTCAGATCGCGTACCGAGGTTTGAGTATCGATGTCGAATTCACGAAGGGATTCGATCCGGTCTCCGAAGAATTCGATCCGGAAAGGCATCGGGGTTTGCCAGGAATAAAGATCGACGATGCCGCCGCGGATTGCGAATTGTCCTCGAGTGGTGACTTGGGCAACCCGCTCATAGCCACTGCCCCCAAGGCGTGCAATCAAGCTTTCCATTTCCTGAGCCGCGCCGCTCTGAAGTTTGGTGATTGCAGACTCCAGCGCGCCATGTTTCGGCGCAGCTTGATCGAGACTCGCCCGTGTTGTCACGATGACGTGCGGGGCCTTTGCGCGGCCGACTTCCATCAGGACTGCCAGTCGTTCTGCGGCAATTTCCGGGTCCGGCAAAATATTTTCTGCCGCTGCAAACTCTGCTTCCGGGAGAAAAAGCGCATCCGGCTGCCAATTGAGCAAACTTTCGTAGATCAACTCTTGCGAATGAACGCTGGAGCAAACGATCCAAACCTTGGATTTTGCGGACGGCGACTGATCTGGCAATGACCGGTTCCAAGCCTGCGCAACTATGGCGGCCAGAAATGGACCTGCAGGTTCGATAACATGCGAAAACTGCACCGGCCAGCGAGCGTCCTGTACAGCCTGAAGCTTGCGCGCGATGGACTCGCTCGCAGCAACACGTTCCAGAAGCTCAGCGCGGATTGGCTTTTCCACCGCAGAGTTTACGCCAAATTCCGCACGAGTTGTAGGTACGTCTCCATTCCTACGCCATCAGCGATCGAGTCGGCTTCGTCTTCGGAGAAGCCGATCCACCTAAGATGGAACGGTCGCCGCGGCGACTCCTCAACGCGTTGACGGAAATACCCCGAAAGATTCGAAATTTAAAGTGACCGACCGATTGCTGCAGCGACAGCACGGAGACGCGGAACCAGTTCAGCGAAAATTTCCGGCGTAAGCGCCTGGTTGCCGTCGCTCTTGGCCATCTCGGGAGAATTGTGCACTTCGATCATCAGCGCATCGGCGCCGGCGGCTACAGCTGCCAGAGACATCTGTGGGACAAATTCCCGAAGACCCAGGGCATGCGCGGGATCGACGATGACCGGCAGATGCGTTTTAGACTTCAAAAGTGGAACAGCGCCCAGATCCAGTGTGTAACGGGCCGCGGTTTCGAACGTGCGGATGCCGCGCTCGCACAAGATCACATTTGGATTGCCCTCGTTGAGGATGTATTCGGCGCTCATAATCAAATCGTAAATCGTGGCGCTGAATCCGCGCTTGAGGAGCACGGGAAGTCTGCTGCGGCCCACCTCTTTCAGGAGCGAAAAGTTGTGCATGTTGCGAGTACCGACTTGAAGACAGTCTGCATACTTCTCGATCATGGAAAGATCGCGCGGATCCATAACTTCCGTGACGACCGGCAACCCTGTTGTTGCCCGCGCTTCGGCGAGAAAACGAAGTCCTTCTTCGCGTAATCCTTGAAAACTGTACGGCGAAGTTCGCGGCTTAAATGCGCCGCCTCGCAGAATTTTTGCGCCGGATTCTTTTACAATCGAGGCGATCGACTGAATCTGTTCTCTGCTCTCCACTGAGCAGGGTCCACAAATGAGAACCACGTCCTCGTTGTCACCGAGACGCACATTGCCAACAAGTACGGAAGAAGCCCCTCGAGAATCGCGTGCCGCGAGCTTGTACGGTTTCAATACCGGCACGATTGCTTCCACGCCTGCCATCGTGGAAATGGCCTTTTCGCGAAGGAGCGCTTCGGGCCCTATGACGCCAATGATCACGCGCGAAGCGCCGCGACTGATCTGTGCTTCAAGACCGAACTCCCGTACCCGCGTGATGATGCGCTGAATCTGGTCTTCGGTAGCGTTCGGCTTCGTGATGACGATCATATTCCTCGCAGCGAAATAATCAGGATGACGTCCCCGAGAATTTTCTGCAAGCCCAGATACGACCGCTCCCAAAGCTAGTTCGTGATCGTTACCGGCGTTCCGAGTGAGACTGATCTGAAGAAATCTTCGGCCATAAATTCGGGCATTCTGATGCATCCGTGCGACGCCGGATAACCCGGCAAATAACCGGCGTGCATGCCCGTTCCTGACACAATCCGCATGAAATACGGCATTGGAGTGCCCCGGAAATGGGCGCCGGGCGGCTTCGGATCTTTTTTAATGTCAACGTTCGGAACGACTACATTGCCCGCCGAGTCCACATAGTCTCCGAAAAGGCTGGAGACGTGGTCTTTATCCTTCTGAATGATCTTAAAAGTGCCGGTGGGAGTGTTGAGTCCCTCACGGCCCGTGGAGAGCTGCGAAACGCCGACCAGCACGCCGCCCTTGTAAAAATAGGCCCGCTGTTCGCCAAGGCTGATCTTTACTGATGGACTTCCGCTGACGTTATCGCCGTCCCAATAGGAAACAGTATCCCGCGGCGGCCCAGCCTGCTCACCACCATAAACGCCGCCCAAATATGGAGTGTTAGCGGAATACTGGTTTCCGCCGCAACCTGTCACCAGCAAAACCAACCCCACCGATATCAGTACCTGGAAAATACAAAACAGGGAACGAGACATAAGATTTTCAATGGCGTTCTTAATGCGCAAGCTGCGCAAAAAGTCAAGGGGTAGCGAACACGGAAGTCAGGCGTCTCTGCCTGACTGGGCCCACACGCTTCTAGCGTGTAGTGCTCCGATGAGCAGGATGCTCATCGGCCGAGATAAGCTGGAAGCTTATCTTCCGTCCGCTGGCTTACACCACTGATCGACCCAATCGTTTACCGTTTTGTACCAGAGCTGGCTGTTCTGCGGCTTAAGCACCCAATGGCCTTCGTCCGGGAAATACAACAGCTTGGACGGCACCTTCAGTATTTGCAGCGTGGTGAACAGATCGAATCCCTGGGAAACATCGAGCCGGTAATCGTTCTGGCCGTGCACGACCAGCGTTGGCGTTTTGAAATTCTGCGCGTATTCGTGCGGCGACCATTTCCGGTAGAGCTCGCGATTTTTCCACGGTGGCCCTTTGAATTCCCATGTGGGAAACCAAAGTTCTTCCGTCGTGCCGTACGCGGACTCCGTATTGAACATGCCGTCGTGCGACACGACGCATTTGAATCGGTTGGTGTGGCCGAGGATCCAATTGGCCATGTAACCGCCGTAGCTCGCGCCCAGCGCCGCCTCACGGTTCTTGTCGATAAATGGGAATGTTTTCTCCACGTAATCGAGCCCCTTCATCACATCGACATATGGTTTGCCGCCCCAATCGCCGCTGATTGAGTCGGTAAACTTCTGCCCGTAACCGGTCGAGCCGTGGAAATTGATCATCACCACGACGTAGTTCCCGCTCGCCGCGAACAACTCCGCGTTCCAGCGATAACTCCACGAATTTCCCCACGCACCCTGCGGTCCGCCGTGGATCAAAAATTTCAGCGGATATTTTTTGTTTGGATCAAACCCCGGGGGTTTTACTATGAAGCCCTGAACCTCTTCGTCGTTCGCGCCTCTAAACGTGAACGATTCCAACGGCTGCATATCAATCTGCGATAACAGCGCGTCGTTCATGTGGGTGACCGGCTTCAACCCACTCTCTGGACCGTGAGCCGAAAGCGCATCTTTAGGTGCTGGATCCTTCCGCCAAATTTCGTTGGGTGCCCGCGCCGACATCCGCGTGAAGAACAGTACATCACCCGAAAAAACCAGGTCGTCGGCATGCAATGCGTCAGGGCCGCCGCCAGCTGGTTCCGCTTCTTCGACGCTCACGCCGAAAATTGGGGCGCTACCGTGATCCTCCGCGGCAAACACCAATCGCCTCGAATTGCGTTCCCACATAAAGCTTCCGACCGATCGATCAAATTTCTCCGTCAGATCGCGCGTCTTCCCTGACTGTCGATCTTGCCCGAAAAGCCGCCATTTATCGGCTTCGAAGCCAGCGCGCGCTTGCGAACGCCAGGCCAGATATTTTCCATCCGGAGAATAGAGAGGCGTGGTGTCGCTGCCCGGGCTGGTAGAAATTTTCTTTGGCGTGCCCCCAGCGATCGGAACCACGAAGATTTCGTTGTTCGTGCTCGTCGCCTCGACTTCGTCGATGTTCGATGTGTAAGCGACTTCCTGGCCGTCGGGAGAAATTGCATACATGTCCTGTCCACCTAACGAGAACGGTGGCACATCGTGATCGCCCGGAGTCAGATCGCGCGCGGGGAAGACATGCGTCTTGCTTGTTTCGGCAGGCTGGCTTCCAGCCTGCCCATCTGGAGATCGATCGGCTGGAAGCCGATCGGCCGAGTCAGGCTGGAAGCCTGGCTTCCCATCAGATGCATCCGGGCGCGCGTCGGCAGCAATCACAAACAGATGGCTCCGCTTGAATTCAGTGAATGCGTTCCAATGCCGATAGAAGAGACGAGAAAAGATCTTCGCTTTGACCTTGCTCTTCGTTTGTTCTTCATCGCGCTGCTTGTTGCACGCGTCATCTTTGCATTCCGGATATACCGCCGACACAAACAGAATGTTCTTGCCGTCTGGCGACCAGATCGCGCCATCAGCCCCGGTCGAGATCGAGGTGACCTGATGTGGTTGGCCAACCAGTTGCCCCGCTCCTGAATCGAAATCGCACATCCAAATTTGCGTCGGATCGGTCGCTTTCGATGTCCAGATCAAGTGTTTCCCGTCAGGCGAAAACCGCGGCCGTTCCTCGTGATTCGGCGTCTGATTTAGCCGTCGCGATTCACCACCTGTCGCC
>JBKPMH010000150.1:0-15088 GCA_046732035.1 Verrucomicrobiota bacterium | reverse complement strand
CCTCGCCAGAACACATCGACAGGCCCGAACCGCGCGGCCAGGCGGTGCTGGCTTTTCTGGCGATCTGTGCGATCTACCTCGCCTTGCCGCGCAACCTCGTGGTGGGACCCATCTGGTTATTGCCAACTTTGATTGTCGTGTTGCTTGTGCCGACAATGATGAGTCATCGGATCGGTAAACAGTCACTCAATCGCACTCTCGGATTCATCATTAACGGAATAACCACACTGGCCCTGGCAGGAAGTGTAATTCTGCTTGTGCGCACTCTGCCTACACATCGAGAGTCGCCCGTACAGCTGCTTCGTTCTGCCGGACTTCTCTGGCTCACGAACGTGATCGTCTTCGCGCTTTGGTACTGGCGTTTGGACGGAGGCGGGCCTACTTTAAGGGCGAAGGAAAAGAAGTTTGGCAGCACAAGTTTTCTCTTCCCGCAAATGCAGATCCCGCATGACGAACGCGGACAGTTTGAATGCGCCCGCTGGCGACCACGCTTTATCGATTACCTGTTTGTAGCTTTTACACAAAGTTCAACATTCGGTCCAACCGACTCACCATTGCTGGCGCGTTGGGCAAAAGTGATGGCCATGGTCCAGATTTTGATTTCACTGACCATCGTTGTCCTGCTGATTTCACAAGCAGTCGGCGTTTTGTAGGATCGCGCACGCGTTTCACTTTGCGCGTTTTGAAATTCAATACGTCCGCTATTCACATTGCTGCGAAACCGGTTCCTGTTCTGCCGCTAGAAAATTGCTTACAGTAGAAAGTGATCCGAGTCGTTTCGCTTTTGCCCCCTGCTACCGAGATAGCGGCTGCACTTGGCTTGATGGAGCAGGTGGTCGGCGTTTCCCACGAATGCGATTTTCCGAATGAAGCAAATTTGAGACCGCGTATCACACACTGTCCGGTGCACAATGCCGGCCTAACGAGTCGCCAAGTTGACCAGTGGGTGCGAACAGCGCTGCGCGACAAAGGCACCATTTACACCATCGATGAGCCGCTGCTGCGTGAACTTCGACCTGATGTCATTTTGACTCAAAAGTTGTGCGACGTTTGCGCGGTCGGTTATGGCACTGTGGCACGGCTCGCTAAGACGTTGCCGGGACCGCCACGGGTGGTGAACCTCGAACCAACAAGGCTGTCGGACATATTCGATGACGTTCGGCGAGTCGCCGAAGCGTGCGGTGTTCCCGATCGCGCTGACAGCGTTGTATCCGGGCTATCCGAACGTGTCGAAACGGTGCGGCGCAGGGCAGATCGCATTTCGCGGCGGCCACGTTGTTTTCTGATGGAGTGGGTGGACCCGCCATTTTGCTCGGGTCATTGGGGGCCGGAACTTGTCGAAATTGCGGGCGGCTTTGATTTGTTAGGTCGCAAGCACAAACCGTCGGCGCAAGTCAATTGGAGCGAAGTTGTCGGCGCGCGGCCTGAAATCATCGTGCTGGCTCTTTGCGGTTACGGTCTCGCTCGCGCACGACGCGATTACAAAATACTCCAAAAACTTCCTGATTTCGATTCGTTACCGGCGGCGCAGCGTGGCGAAATCTATCTCGTGAACGCGAGCGCGTATTTTGCGCGCCCCGGACCGCGTGTTGTCGATAGTGCTGAGATTCTTGCTGGAATCCTGCATCCAAAGGAATTTCCGGAATTCGCTTCAATTGGTCCGGACGACTCACGCGTTGTTCGCGTCGCATAGTTCATCGTCTCTGTCGCGGCACTCGTGTTGGCTGCGCCTGCTGACACTCGGCAGCGCTCCCGCCATGACCCTTTATTCGGCGCTCTGGTTTGTAGAGTCAGGCTGATCCTCCGGCCAAAGGGCGGACAGCACCAATGCGATGACAATGCCAACCGAGACTTCAAAAAAGCGATGAAGCGCAACAATCCAGGCAGGATTGGAACGAGGGATGAGCACGATGATAGCGAACGTAATGCCCGCGTAACGGTAGGCGCTTTTTCCCATGCGAAATACCGCGCATAAAAGTCCCAGTATAAATATCGCAGCTGCGAAGACCAAAAGATTCGCAAAATAATTTGCCAGAAATGCTCCTGCCAGAGCGCCCAGGGCGGTGGCGGCAATGCGTTCGAGCGAGATCAGAAGCGTCGCGTGCAGTGTTGATTGCATGACTACAAGCGTTGCGATCGCGGCCCAATACGCTTCGGGTAATCCGAACAGTCCGGCGACTGCAAGCGAGATCGTTGCCGCAATGGCCGTGCGAACTGAATGTATGACCGACGGGAGACTTTCCGATTGCCATTTCCAAAGTTTCACAAAGCGATGCTTTCTCCGCGATCCGGGCTCCGCAACATCAATTTCACGGCCACGCAGCAAGGCGCGTTCTTGTACTCCATGATCCATGAAGCATCGAGGCCTCAGGAATCGATGCGCTAATTAGCAAGCGCATGAATCCGCGTGAATTCCCGAAGTTGATAGATCAGGTTATGGCATGCGAATCAGCGAAATGAATTGGATGATGGTGGAAAAATATCTAAGCCGCGACGATCGTGCAGTGTTGCCATTGGGTTGTACCGAGCAACATGCTTACCTCAGCCTTAGCGTGGATAGTATTTTGGCAGAACGCCTGGCGGTCGAAGCAGCGGATCCCATTGGCGTGCCTGTATTCCCGGTGCTTTCCTACGGGCTAACGCCTTACTTTCGAGCGTTTCCCGGAACAGTCACACTGCGGGTGGCAACATACATGTCGATCGTACGCGACATTCTCGATGTGATGGCAGAGCAGGGGTTCAAACGCATTCTGGTGGTCAATGGCCATGGCGGGAACACGCCGGCACAGGGAATCATAGGAGAATGGATGGCCGACCATCCAGGTGTACGAGTTAAGTTTCATAACTGGTGGAGCGCACCGAAGGTCTGGGCACAGGTGGAGGCGATAGATCCCGTCGCTTCGCACGCCTCATGGATGGAAAATTTTCCGTGGACGCGCTTGGCTAAAATAGACATGCCACGCGAGCAAAAGCAGATGGCTGATGCAGAAAAACTACGCCGTCTCGATCCAAAATCGCTGCGGGAATATGTAAAAGATGGCAACTTTGGCGGTCATTATCAGCGCGACGACGACGAGGTGATGAAGATCTGGAGGGCAGGGGTCGAAGAAACGCGGGCCCTACTGACGGAAGGGTGGGATTAGCTCGCAACGCTAAGCTGATCATTCGGCAACGCCCATCCGGGTTGCGTTAACAAACTCCTCTGTGTGATGATCGATTTGGCGGCCAGTGCGGCCTTGATTTTCATGGATATAAAGCGCACCCCGCTGCACGGAAGCAACAGCCGGTGGTGGCAGGCTGATTTCATATTTTACCGGTTGGCGATGATCGGCTAGTTGAAGATCTGGGTTATAAACGCTGTCGAACTTCCAGAGCATCCGGATGAAATTGGTCTGACCACGGAGCAAATGACTGGCAACAATGCGAGCGCAGTCCCGGAGTGCGGTCCAGCCAAGATGTTTGCGGCTGAGGACACGCTGCGTCTCAACAAGCTCCGTATAAAATTCCGGCAACGATAGTTTCGTTGGCAACACAGCGTGCTGAATGTCGAACAGCCGGTAATCGCGCGTGGTGAGGCGACGCGATTCGGTGTGCCAGCTTTCTGTGCCGGGATAGGGCGTGTTAATACTGATGTTCACGACCTCGGGAATTTCCAGGCACCAATCGCGCACGACCTTGAACCGTTCGCGGTCCCAAGCGGGATCGGCAATGATATTGACAGCCACCGATATATCGAGCGAACGAGCAAACTCCAGCGCCTCGAAATTCTTCGAGAGTGTCACCCGTTTGCGGTATCGCTTTAATCCTTCTTCGTCGATTGCTTCGAGGCCGAGGAACATGGTCCTTAGACCGAGTCGCTTCCATAGCTTGAAGACTTCCTTGTTACGCAGCAGCACGTCGCCGCGCGTCTCCAGGTAGTAGCGCTTTCGGATTCCGCGGCTAGCGATCGTCTCGCCAAGCTGCATGCCGTGGTCGGCTTGAATGAACGCCACGTCGTCCACAATAAAGATGCCGGGCTCGCGAATTTGCTCCAATTCTTCAACGGCCCGCTCGGGAGTTTTTACCCGGTAATTGCGTCCGTAGAACGTCCATGCGCTGCAAAAAACACAATCCCATGGACAGCCGCGGCTGAACTCGATGGAAGCTGCCGGATCCAATGCGCCGATAAAATATTTGTGGCGATGCTGAAGCAGATCGCGAGCAGGCAACAAATCGTCGAGCGACTTCACAAATCCAGGCGGCGGACCGCGATGATCGAGGGTTACGCAGCCCGGAACATTTTTGAGATTTGGCGGATTGTCCGCGAGTGCGTCGAGCAGACCCGCGATCGCGGTTTCCCCTTCACCGATCAGCACGCAGTCAACTGCGCCGTCCGCGTGCCGCAAAACGTCCTCCGGAATAAACGAAACGCTGTGCCCACCAATGCAAACGAATGTTTGTGGCGACAGCTCGCGTGTTGCGCGAGCAAGATCGATGACTTCAGGAACGTTAGCGAGGTAATTAACTGAGAATGCGATAGCATCCGGGCGCCAGCTTTTGATTAGTTCGAAAAAGTTTCGCTGCGACTCGCACTGCAGATCAATTAAACGGACTTCGTGACCGGCTTGCCGCGCCGCTGCGGCCACAAGTTCAAGACCGAGCGGTTCGAGTCGAAGATAGATTTTCGAATACATCAGACAGCTGGGATGAACGGCCAGGAATTTCATCTGTGTGGAAGTGATTCTACTTTGATTGAGCCTTTAGAAAAATACACGGTTCGAATGTCTGACAAATTTGTTATTTCTTCGCGCCCTGGCAATCCGATGCGCGTATGAAGGACCACCACGTAGCAAGGTGGCGAGGTGCCACGCTCCCGCGCCCATAGACACCGCACCGAATGATGGCGTCCCATTCATTAACGTTTTACGCCGACCGCAGACCAATGTTAATCTCCGATGTGAGGGTGCGATGAACCGGGCATTTCTCGGCGATCTCCATCAGTTTTGCGTGCTGTTCTGTGCTCAATGAACCCGTCAACTCTAATTCCAGCTCAATCCTGTCGAGCATGCCCTCCTTGGTTTCGCATTCCTCGCAGTCCTGTGCATAAATCCGGGAGCGCCAGAGTGACACCGTAATGTCATCGAGAGGGAAATGCTTGCGGCGGGCGTAAAGGCCAACAGTCATGGCAGTACATGTTCCGAGCGCCGACAGCAGATAATCGTATGGATCGGGTCCCGCATCGCTTCCACCTGCGCTGATCGGTTCGTCGGCGACAAGGTTATGTTTACCGGCAAGAATTTCTTGTCTGAAGCTTCGCCCGCTGCCACGCACTACAACGTCCGGCGCTTTATCATTCTTTTGTGCGCTCACGTCGAAATCAAGGGCTTAGGATTCCAGCAAAACGATCGCGATACGACCAGACGAGAAACAGTTCAAGAATCGTAACGACCACTGCGGGCGGCAGTCCGGCGGGCGCCATCAACAAGTGGAAGGCCCAAATGTTCACTATGATGCCGGCGAGAATCGTGAGGCCAAGTGGAACGAATACACCGATCAGCAGCAGCAACCCGCCAAGGACCTGGAATGCACTGATCACGTAAACATAGCCACTGGCGAAAAATGAGTGCAGAAATTCGCCGGGCACACCTTGTGGTAAAGGCGGCATTGGAAGGAAATGTAGTAGTCCATTGGAACCAAAGAAAACGAAGATCAATCCCAGAAGGATCCGCACAATAATGGTTAAGATTTTCATCGGGGGATAGTGGCGTGATCCTCGCGAAATTCCAAACGCGAAGTGTGAAATTGGCGCGAACCGACGGTAATTACAATTTTTCGCGAAACAGTTCGTTCAGGTCTGCCGACGCGGCGTTGTCGGATAGAAGCTTGAATGTGCCAGTGGTCTTGATGTCTTTCGCAGCCCGGAGAAATGCGCCCCATGCAGCCAGGGCAAGGCCAGAGCCGACTGAAATACGGCGAACCCCAAGATCAGCCAACTCGGAAAGTGAAAGCTGATGATTGAATCCCGAGACGAGGACGTTGGCAGGCTTTGGCGCAACCGTTTTGACGATCTGCGCAATTTCATCGGGTTTGCTGACACCAGGCGCGTAGAGACAATCGGCGCCGGCTTCAGCATATGCCGCCAGCCGGTCGAGAACTGTATGGAACGCCCTTGGATCATGCACCAGCCATGCTTCGCACCGGCCGGTTAGGACTACGCCATCGCTCGAAGCGTTAATCGCTGAGCGCGCTGCCCGAATCCGATCGATCGCGAGCTTTTTCTCGTAGAGCGGTGCGTCCGTCCGACCTGTGTTGTCCTCGATCGACAAACCCGCAACTCCAGTTGCAACACAAAGCCGCACATTAGCAGCAACGTCCTCAGGTTCGTTCGCGTAGCCGGCCAGGAAGTCTGCATTTACGGGTAACGTCGTTGCTTCCGCAATTTCCCGGATGTGCTCGAGCATCTCGTCGCGAGGAACACCGCCGTCGCGTTTTCCTCTGGAAAAAGCGAAACCGGCTGAAGTGGTGGCGAGCGCTTCGAAACCAAGATTCTCCAAGTAAATTGTCGTTCCGATGTCCCACGGATTTGGCAGCACGAAGCATCCTGATTCGTGCATCTTCCTGAACTTTGCGGCGACAGAAGATTGTTTCGCTAAAGTCATGTCGCAAACGTATGCCGCGTTGGCTCGCGCGCTAGAATGGAATGGCAAACGATGCGCTTGCCATACAATTCGAGGCGCTTGCCCTACAACCTGTTTACCTTCCCGGCGAAGTAATTCGAGGTCGCACCAGCGTCTTTCCAAATTTGTCGCAATGGGCCTTCGCCCCCGTAGATCGGATCATCCTCCGGGATTGGCAAACCCGCGATGTTATGATCGGCTTGAGGTCGTTCGCCGGGTAATCCCCGAAGGAGATCCCAGTTGCGTCCGCCCGGATACGCTCCCACAACACCAAAATGGCCAGTGTCGCTAACGTTCTGGTGTGCGACTCCGGCTGGAATGACTATCACGTCGCCCGCATGCACCTCGATCCTTTTGCCGTGATCGCCGCCGAGGCGCAGGTTTGCCGAACCGGAATAGACACCCAGCACCTCGTGCGACGTGCTGTGGTAATGAGCAAATGGATAAACTCCGTTTCGCCAGGAGTTGGTCCAGTCGTTCTCAGCGAAACATTTTTCAAAAACCGACGCCGAATGTTTGGCCTCTGTTGTAATTACCTGCCGATAGAGCAACAGCGGGAGGACACTGTTGGGGAAAATCCCGTCGCCTTTGAAATTCAATTGCGCGGGTTGAACGAAGTCGCGCTGTAGAGTCATGGGCGGCCTTTCTTGCTTAGAGATATCGCAAAGAAACTCGAGGTCGGCCTTGATTTCGGTGAATTGTCCTGGAAGGCATTGGTATGAACGCCGGTTTTATATAGCCACGACGCTGTGTCGCCGTGTTGATGGGAGAACGTCTCGACGCAGCGAGGGGACTACAACAGTTTTCACATCGCTTTCTCGTTGTCTTAGCTAAAAAGAAGGCTGCATTGCCCATCATTTCAATCCCAGCGACTGAAGAGTGGCGGTATCAATTGTTCCGGTAACACTGAGATCGCGATCTTGTTGATACCGAGCAAGGGCGGCCTCTGTTTGGTCGCCAATTACTCCATCGATTTCGCCACCATAGTACCCTAGCTTCGCAAGTTCAGACTGAACCGCGCTTACAGTCGAATTGCCTGCGGACTGGCTTAAGCCGGAATAACCGGATTGGTCATCATCGTAATACGGGGCGTAGTTATAATATCCGTACGGGTTACCAGAGTAGTCATAGGCATCACCGTAACTGTAGTCATACGGATTGTAGCCGTAACCATAACCATAATCATCATATGGGTAATAGTCGTAGGCATAGTTCGAATAGAACCACGGGTCCAAACCCCACCAGAAACCGTTGACGAAAACGAAGACTTTATTGTGATGGAAATGGGAATGGTGTCGGTCCCAGTCACGATGCCAATTCCCATCATGACGCTCTGACGCATGATTCTTCAGGAACGACTGGCGATTTGCAGCAGTCTGTGGGTTAACTGCGGCCGGAGTTCGTGAGTTGGAAATCCGATTGTGCCCAGCAATCCGGCCAGAACGATTTGGTTGACGATCTGTCGCCGTCGAAATCCGTGGATTTGTGGCACGGTTCCGGCCTGCAATTGGACTTACGCGATTCGATTCGCGAACGGTTGAAGCGGACCTGGCAAAAGAGGGGCTTGTGGACCGAGCCAGTGAGCGATTGAATCCGCGCGGCCGCATCGCAGACATGCGCGTACCATTGTAGTAATATCGAGGTGCAGTGTTTGGTGTTGCAACACTTCTACCCGTTAAGTATGCTCCCCGAAAAGCTGGTGCTGGTCGAAAGCTGCTGCCCTGGAATCCTGGAGCAGCGCGCGAGCCTCCACCCAAATGGCTACCGCCAGCAGGGCGGCCCCCACCTACAAAACCTCCGCCATGAAATCCGCCACCGCCGCGAGGACCTGCCCAGGCTGGTAAAGTAAGGCTCAGGAGCGCGGTGCTCACCAAGCTCACAAATTTGATCTTTTTCATGCCTCAACTTCATAGGTCAGGCACTGCGCTACCATGTCGATTCGGTGGGATTTTGTAGTGCTACCGAAGAGCACCTTCTGAATGTCACTTTTGAGATAGAACTTTCAAAGCCTCGCACAAATCCAAAATGACAAATGGTCCCAAGCGTTAAGTCTTGGGACGCTCAGTTAAGCTCGCTTTGGCGAAGTAAAAATCAGGTTACGCGAGCTTGTCGTATCGAACGCCTTGAGAATACGGAGGCATATGCGCTTCAATGGAATTGATTAGCTCTTGAACGTCAATCGGCTTGCCTAGAACTGGATGCTTGTGCACTTGAAGGCTGCTGTTCGCTTCAGCTCGGGTGCCGTGCGCAGTCAGGAAAATGATTGGCGTGTATTGCGGTTGCAAACTAGCTAGGATTTGTCCCGCAATTTCGGCAACATTTTTTTCGGACATATCCCTGTCGAGAAAAATCAGGTCCGGCCGAAAATTCCGGGCCGTCTGATATGCTCCGGTAGAGTCATTCTCTTCAAGCACCATGTGACGGCCGGTCTTTTCGAGAAGAACTTTGACCAGATGAGTTGTGTTCTTGTCATCATCGATAATCACAATGCGTCGTTGCGATGAATGGCCAAGTGAATCGAGCCAGGAGAAAGCGACATCCGTTTCCCTGGGCAGGAAATCCACTTCGATCACCTTGTTCATACATTTATGACGCCGACGTACTCTTAACTGGTCAGCCAGGTAACGAACCAGGCTCCAAGGAATCCGAGGATTAATCCGATCAACGGACTTGAGAGGGCGAACCAAAGTGGAAGAGCCTCGCGCAATGGAAGCGCATCTCGCCTTCGAAAATTAAAAACGGTGCTCGCCACTGTCGCATGACTGGGAGCTTGGTGTGGTATTAGTTCATCAATGGAGTGACTTGCTTTCATGCATCGAAGTGTCGATGGCGATTGCGTTTGGACTAATGCGCGTGTGTGGGATTTTGTGATGCCCCCGAAGAGTTGCTCGAGATTCCCTCTTTCGAGTGATTAATTCACTCGGGTTGTGTTCTCGCTTCGTCGCCGCTTCCGAGTTACGCTCCGGCGCATTGCGCCGCCTTTTCTCCTGAGCGGAGGAAATAAACCAGGTCTTATTGATTCACGGTCTCACAGCAGCCTGCTGCATTTCCGCGATGATACTTGTAACATCCACAAAATCACATCCGTGAACGGGCCTCACTCGTTAGCTGTAACCTCCCGAGATGAGCAGCGTTTCACCAGTAATCCAATTTGCATCCGTCGAAGCAAGAAAAACAACAGCCGGAGCGATGTCCTGTGGTTGCCCAATTCGCCCCAGCGGACTGTGTGACTCAAACATCTTTTGAAAATCACTGCCAAGAAATCCAGCCGCCTCTACGCCCTCTGTTGCTACCATCCCAGGGTTAATGGCGTTTACGCGGATTTTGCGAGGTCCAAGCTCCTTGGCGAGCGATTTGGTAATTGTATCCACAGCTGCCTTGGTAGCGCTGTAAACCGACGCAACCGGGGGCGCCGAACTGCTGGCACTGGAACTAATATTTATGATGCTTCCGCCTTCAGAGCCGAAGTACTTGGTCGCTTCCTGAATTGCTAAAAGCAAACCAAGGACATTCAGGTCAAAGTGCTTGTGAAAATGTTCCTCGGTGATCTTCTCTAGTGGAAGAAACTCGTACACGCCGGCATTGTTGACAAGGACATCGAGCCTGCCGAATGCCTTTTTGGTTTCAGAGAAAAGACGTTCGATTTCGGCCCTCTTTGCCAGGTTCGCGCGAATGGCGATAGCCTTTCCGCCCTGCTTGGCGATTTCGTCTACGACGCGATCGGCTCCTTCCTTGCTGGACGCGTAGTTCACGACCACGGCCGCGCCCTCGGCAGCCAGATTTTTGGCAATTGCAGCACCGATCCCTTTTGACGCGCCGGTGACAATCGCAACTTTCCCGTCAAGTTTTTTGGTATTCATTTTCATAACATTTTGTTTTTCTACAGACACAGCAATAGTCAGAAAATCAATTCGGCTCCGACGGACCACGTTGTGAAGACAACCCAAGGAGCTCGGCAAGACGGGATTCGTAAGACTCGCAGGTAGGGCAATCTCCGTCGGGACCAACCCAATCTGGATGCTGAGCGCGAAGAGCGTTGTGTATTTCTCGTTGAAGCTGCAATAGCGGCGCCGGACTCGCACCAGTCAGTGCGCCGATCGTCGTGCCTTCGCTGTTTTTCATTCCGATTTCGTTATTCATTGGACAACTGCTCCATCATCGCATCATCAAGATTGAGAAGAGCTGCAGCGGTGTTTTCTTCTAGGTGCTTTACCTTCGAAGTTCCGGGAATCGGCAGGATCACAGGAGATTTTTTGAGTAGCCAGGCAAGCGCTACCTGTGCGGGATGCGCCCTTAGCTCCCTGGCGACCTTTGTCAGGACACCGTGCGGTTTGGCAAGGTCTCCAGTCGCCAGAGGAAACCACGGGATAAACCCGATGTTTTCGCGCGTGCAATAATCCAGGACATCCTCGTAATTGCGATACGCGAGATTGTATTGATTCTGCACGGTCGCGATCGTGACGATGCGGCGCGCTGCTTCAATTTCGGGGATCTTAACTTCTGAAAGACCGACGTGCCGGATCTTGCCTTCCGTTTGTAGATCTTTCAGTACCCCAAATTGATCTTCGGCTGGGACATTGGGGTCGATGCGATGCAACTGGAATAACTCGATACGTTCTACACCCAACCGTCGCAAACTCAGTTCGCATGCCTGGCGGAGATATTCGGGTCTGCCCAGAGGAATCCACCTGCTGGGACCCGTCCGAGCGAGGCCCGCCTTTGTGGCGATAACCAAGCCTTTTGGATAAGGATGCAATGCCTCGCGAATGAGTTCTTCACTCACATGGGGTCCATAAGAATCCGCCGTATCAATAAGATTAATGCCAAGCTGAACCGCGCGCCGTAACACTGCGATGGCCTCTGCTCGATCAGTTGGTTCTCCCCAAACGCCCGGTCCCGTCAATTGCATCGCGCCGTACCCAAGCCGGTGAACGGGAAGATTACCGCCGATTGAAAACTTGCCGCTCCTTTCGGCAGGACGCTTGTGAATGGTGCGCGCAGAAGTTGGTTTGCCAGGTCCCATTTGGTGTTTGATCACTCCAATATTCCTGCTCATACCTGCGCCTCCTTCCTGGCCTTTTAGTTCATACACATGCTTTGCGCTTCATTTAGGAGCTTCAAACGTCCCGGGGCTTTGAGCGGTAGCGCGCCATTCTGGTTTGCGATCTTTACTTGCCGTCGAAAGAGCACGCTGCACACCATCGGCATCGAAATCGGTGGCATAGACTGGAGTGCCGGGCTGTTGCCGCCACGATTCATCCAGTCTACCGGCGTCGACACCGTCAAATCCAAGCTCGTCAATCAGCCTCAGCACAATCGCTTTGGCCGCAGGATCGTTGCCAGCGACTGGTAAGGCAATCCGTCCAGGGCTGCCGGACGATTTCCCCAATTTGTAAAGATGTTCTGCATAAATGTTGTTGAACGCTTTGACGACCGGACGACCTAACTGCTTTTCGACCCATTGACTCTCCGTCATTCCATTTTCAATCTCTTTTATCCGAGCGTCACGTTGACGCGGGTAATAATTGCTCGTGTCCACGACAACGACGCGCTCAGGGGTTTTTGCGAACAGTCCGGCCGGCAACGACTGAATGTTTTTCAGCGGAATCGTCACAATGACTACGTCTCCTGACTGCGCGGCCTGTTCAACTGTGACCGGAGTGGCGCCAGTCTCCGCTGCCAGGTCGGCGAGGGTTGCAGGTCCCCTCGAGTTCGCGACAAAAACCTTATGCCCCAGGCTGGTGAAACGGCGAGTCAGGGTTCCGCCGATGTTTCCTGCTCCGATAATACTAATTTTCATTCCGTCCCTCTCTCGCGCACGCTCACCGTTGGCTTCAAGGTCAGTGAAGCGTAACGCCGTTGCGATTGCGCGTGCGGGAGGTTTTTTAGTCTCCCAAAAGGGATAATCAATTGTTAAGTCGATGCCGTATTGACGTAAGAAGGACCACAGCTTGGCGGCTCAAGAGATTGGGCTAGCAGCTGTCAACTTGCAGGCTGTGGCTGCGGCGGGGTTTTGCTGACCTGCTGCGTTGCCGGTTCTTTTTTGCGTCCGGCAAAGAGTCTTTCGATGACATAAAACGTTACCGGAATGAGAAAGATCGCGATAGCCGAAGCGGCGATCATTCCACCGATCACGGTAGAGCCAAGGACACGGCGGGCGACGGCACCAGAGCCGGTGGCAAACCAAAGCGGCAGAAGCCCGAAGATGAAAGCAAAGGAAGTCATCAGGATCGGGCGAAGACGGAGGCGCGCGCCTTCGAGCGCTGCATCGATCAATGGTTTGCCTTTCTCGTATTCGTCTTTGGCGAATTCGACAATCAGGATCGCATTCTTCGCGGCCAGACCAATTAACATGATCAATCCGATTTGCGCATAAATGTTATTTTGCATTCCGCGCAGCCAAAGCGTGGCGAATGCCCCAAACACCGCGACCGGTGTTCCAAGCAGCACACTGAAGGGCAACGACCAGCTCTCGTAAAGTGCAGCGAGAATCAGGAACACGAAAATGAGCGACATTCCGAACACAACAGTCGGCGATACGCCCTGCTGCGCTTTCTTTTCCTGAAATGAGAGGCCAAGATAGTCGTAGCCCATTTCGCTAGGCATTGTTTGGCGAAAAGTTTCCTCGAGCGCGTTCATCGCCTGGTACGAGCTATAACCAGGCGCAGCAGAACCGTTGATTTGGGCCGCGCGGTATTCGTTGTAACGCAACGTGAATTCCGGACCGGCGATGTTTTCGATAGTTGAAATGGCATCGAGCGGGACTGGGTCGCCGTTAGCATTGCGCACGAAGAATTGGCCAACGTTTTTTGCGTCGGTGCGATAATCGCCTTCGGCCTCTATATACACCTGCCATGTTCGTCCGAACCGATTGAAGTAGTTCACGAAAAAACCGCCCATGAATGTTTGGAGGGTCTGATAGACCTGGCCGAGATCGATCCCCTGCTTGATGACTTTGTCGCGATCGACGTTAACGAAAACCTGCGGAACGTTTGGCAGAAACGTTGGAATCAACGTGCCGAGCTCCGGCCGTTTACGCGCCGCGTCCAGAAACGTCTTCAGATTTTGAGCGAGAAAAGCGACGTCTTTGCCAGCGCGATCTTCCAAAATGAATTGGAATCCGCCCGAAGTGCCCACGCCCGGAATCGCCGGCGGCGGAAACGCGAACGCGATACCTTCGGTGAGCCCGGCGAGCTGTTTATTAATGTTTGCCTTGATGGCGGCGTATTGTTCTTCCGGTTTGGTCCGTTCGCTCCAGGGCTTGAATGTGACGAAGAAGAACGCGCTATAAGTATTTTGCACGAGGCTGAGCAAACTGAATCCGACTACGCTGGTCGTGTACTGGACGCCTGGAGTCTTGCTGAGCATATCTTCGATTTTGCGAGACGCGGCGTCGGTTCGCTCAAGCGAAGCTGCGTCCGGTAATTGCAACGCGAGAAATACGTAGCCCTGGTCTTCTTCCGGCAAAAACCCGCTCGGCAATCGCGATCCAAACAGTCCCGCGCCGACCGCGAGCACTGCAAGCAGCGCGAAGCTGATCACCGCTTTCCGAATGGCCAGGCGCGACCAATTCACGTAACCGTGTGTTGCGATGCCGAAGACGTGATTGAACCGATCGAAAAACCAGCCAATCGGACCGCGCGTTTTCTTTCGCGGCCGAAGCAACAGGGCTGAAAGCGCCGGGCTCAGCGAGAGCGCGTTGAACGCGGAGAAAATGACGGAAATAGCAATCGTCAGCGCGAACTGTTGATACAACCTTCCGGTGATACCAGGAAGAAATGCGGTAGGAATAAACACAGCCGAAAGTACGAGTGCAACGCCGATTACCACTCCTGAGACTTCGCGCATCGCCTGAAGTGTCGCGTCACGCGGCGACATTCCTTCTTCGATGTGACGCTCAACTGCTTCGACAACAACAATCGCGTCGTCGACCACAAGCCCGATGGCGAGCACAAGTCCGAAAAGCGAAAGCGTGTTGATCGAGAATCCAAACAACGGGAACACTACAAAGGTGCCGAGCAACGACACCGGCACGGCGCATAATGGAATGAGCGTGGCGCGCCAGCCTTGCAAAAAAATGTATACGACGATGACGACCAACAGGAGCGCCTCGAACAACGTTTTAACGATGTCGTTTAATCCTTCAGTAACCGACAGCGTTTGATCCAGCGACACGGCGAAATCCATGTCCGCCGGAAAACGTTGTTTTGCTTCCGCCATTAGCTTGCGCACGCCGTTCGCGGCTTGAACGGCGTTGGTTCCGGGCAACTGATACACAGCGAGAATCGCCGAGGGTTGCCCGTTGAGCCTGCCTCTCAAGTTGTAAGTTTGCGCGCCGAGATCAATTCGAGCGATGTCTTTGACCCGCACAAATGAACCGTCGGGATTCGCCCTAACGACAATCTCGCCAAATTCCTCCGGTGTTTGCAATC
>JBKPMH010000149.1:0-6773 GCA_046732035.1 Verrucomicrobiota bacterium | reverse complement strand
CCTTTTCTGTATGTGAATGGCAAAAAAGCGGAGGGTTACGGTTTTGCGCGGGTTATGTCAGCAAAACCACCCTATCGTGGTTATGCCTTGGGCCACGAATATCTATCACAACCAGATCGCGCGTTCACCGTGCCGCAGGATGGCTACTTTGCTTTGGGGGATAACAGCTATAACAGCTACGATAGCCGCTACTGGGGGACGGTACCTGAAGCAAACCTCGTCGGGCGTGGTTTGTTGGTGTACTGGCCTTTCGAACCGCACTGGGGCCTCATCCGTTAGGAATGGAGCAATAGAGTGGTGGAGTGTTGGAGTGATGATCTGATTCGCATTACTTCATCGCTGCAATACTCGAACTTCTCAGCTGCAACACTTGCCGCAACATGGCGGCATTTACCGCAGCTATATCCGCTACTGGGGCTTTGTGCAGGCTACGCGATGGTGATGCTCTTCAATCCGGTGCGGCATGCGCTGGCCGACGGTTTTCGTTGTATCCGGCGCTATAAACGCATCTGGATCAGCTTCGCGCTCCTCGGGTTTGGGTATTTCCTCTTTCAGTTTGTTACTTTCACTCCGATTCGAAACTGGGCGGACCTTGATCTAAATCAGATTATCTCGCTAACGCGCTGGTATTGGCCGCGATTCGCGGAGATATGGCACGAAACGCCACTGCCAGCTCTGGAAGGAGTCGCAGGCATTTTCGACAATGCCACCACAACTTATCCGCTCTCGATCATAGCCGCTTTGTTCATGCTGGCTAACTGGCGCGGACTCCACGGCGCCTTACTTCGAGCGTTGTGGAAACGTTATCGTTTTTGGGGTCATCTCACCTACTTGATCTTGTTGTTGAGCGCACTGGCGTCGCTCTTAAAACCGATTGTGTTTTGGCGATTGCCAGAGTGGAGTGGGTTGGTCTCCGCCGGCGGACTCCTGCGGATCTCCGCCACAGTCGACGCGACAGCGTTCATTTTCGAATACCTGCTTGGAGTTTATATCCAGGTTTATCTTATCACCGTCTGCCTGGCTTGGATTAAGGGCGTGAGCTTTGAAGAAGGAGAACTGTTTCGGTTCGCCATGCGCCGCTTTAGTTATGTTTTGGAATGGGCTGGGATTGTGGTTGCCGTAAGCATGCTGATCGTCCGATTGCCTCTGCTACTTGCTTATTTCACTAATATTCCGGGTGTTCTCGATTATCTGCCAATTGCCAGGTTGCTGATGAGCATCTTGATCATCGCGTTTTGCTCAGTGCAAATCTCTCTGGCGCTCCACAACGAAACAGTAATTGAAGGGATCCGCGCCCACTTTTCATTTGTCCGCAAGAATCTCGGGCGGCTCGGTTGGTTTTTGGCGATCTGCGGCATCCATTTCTTTTGCATCATGGTCTGTGATGCCATAGTACGAGGCGCAATCGCTGATCGGCTAGGCGCGCTTTTCCTTTGGAAACTGAGTTTCGCTTTCATTCGGGGAGTCATCACTGGTTGGCTTTTGGCTTCGTGGGTCTGTTTATTTCGTCAGTGTGAGGCCGGCCGCATTAGTGGCGAGAAATGGATTCAGTATTAGAAAAATCCGCGTTGAGAAGAGCTACCGTGAACGCCGCCACGATTACCCGGCAAAGCAAATCGAATCTCGCTCTGGCATTTGTTTCCTTGGGTCGGGAGCGCAGACGCGACATCACCATCTTTTATGCCTTCTGCCGGATCATCGACGACATCGCCGATTCTTCAGAACTAAGCGTAGTAGAGAAACGAGTGCGTTTGGCCAAATGGCGCCAGATGCTTCACGGCATGGCCCCGGACGAGCCGGCTCTCGCTCGCGATGTAAGAGAATTGATCGCCAAGTACTCACTGCCAACCAGCATGCTGGAGGAAATCATTGCCGGCGTCGAAATGGACCTGAGCACACTGCGATATCCCAGTTTCAACGAGCTCAGGGTTTATTGCTATCGAGTCGCCAGCGCGGTTGGCCTGGTAAGCATAGAAATCTTTGGGTACCGGAACCAGCGCTGTAAACAATATGCAATCGAGCTGGGGCTGGCATTGCAGACGACAAACATCATTCGAGATGTCGGGAAGGACATCCAGAATGGACGGATCTATTTGCCGCAGGAGGATCTGGCGCGATTCCATTATTCTGAAAACGAGCTGGTGCGACGAATTTACAACGAGCGTTTCGTCCAACTGATGGAGTTTGAAGCACAGCGAGCGCGTCAGTTTTTTACTAACGCCGCCGCTGCTTTACCTGATGAAGATCGCAAGGCGATGACGCCGGCGGAAATCATGGGCTCGGTCTATCGAGGCTTGCTGCGGCGAATTGAACTGGACAAGTTTCGGGTCTTCGAAAAAGATTATCACCTAAGCAAGATCGAGAAGACAGGTCGGATCGCCGCTCAACTGTTCAAATCTTTTTTTTGAATGCGATGCAGCGGACATCCGTCTGAGTTGTCGATTGCGAAACCTAACTACGAATATGAAAGCAAATTCACTGAAAATTCTCGCCGCAGTTATCACCGGGCTGTTTGTCATGGGCACTACTTTGTACGCACAAAGGGACGCAGTTGATACCCGAACGACCCACGCGGTTATGACCGGCGAAGCGATCACGAAGGCTGATGCGGACAAAAAATACCCGCCGAAAAACGGCCATTATCCCCCGGGAAACCGGAATCCGCATTACCCTTCAGGAGTGGTATCAAGTCCGTACCCGCCATATCAGCAGTATGACTGCTCCAAAATTGCACACGGCGGGCTAGTGCTGGATGTACGCGCAAAGAAAGTATTTGTATATCCCTAACACGGGTTTGGGCGGATGACCGCCGTCTGAGACGCCCCGCAACATCCGGTGGGTTAGTGCGGTTTAAATGGGCGACGGATTTGCATTATGAAAAGGGGATTTGTTGTCGCTACGGCGGCCGGCGTTTTAATTGTTTGTGCTCTTACTTCGTGTGACACGCCGGTTGGCGCCGGCGCGGCATGGGGGGCTGCTACCGGTGCAATCATTGGAGGTGCGGCAACTGGTCATGTTCGGGCCGCATCAATTGGCGCAGCAGCAGGCGCCGCTGCGGGCGCTTTAACGGGAGCCATCGTCCAAGAGAATCAAGCGGCGCGTTACGGACCACCGCCGCCGGGCGGCTTTCCGTACGCTCGATGGGCTGGAACACCAGGTTTTTATTACAGTCCTTATACGGGACGCGTTTATAATCTCCGAGGAGTTCCACCCGGTGGGCTTACTCGCGACGTCGATACTGGTCAGCTTTTCCGTAAGCCGTAACCGATTTCTAACGGGATCAGTGCGCTTCGGCCCGGAGAGCGTCCACCACCGCTCGCACTTCTTCGGTCATCTTTAACAGCTCCGGCCAGGGACGATGATGATTTTCTCCAGGTAGTTTGCGTGTTGCGTCAAATCCCATGTGCGTGCCGATGTTCTGCTCACTGGGAGCATGATCAAGGGAATCACTTGGATTTTTGATGATCGTGGTGTCCCGGGCAGGATCGGTGTTTGCACACAGTCTAAACAATACTTCGCTTGTGTTATGCACGTCGCAGTCTTCATCCACGGCCACGATGTACTTGCTAAACATCATCTGGCCCATGCCCCATAAACCGTGCATCACCTTGAAAGCTTGGTAAGGATACTGTTTCCGAATGCTAACAAACACCAAATTGTGAAAAACACCCTCGGGCGGCAGCGTCATGTCCACAATTTCGGGAAAATTCATTTTAAAAACCGGCAGCAAAATACGCACGCTTGCATCACCGATGTAATAATCTTCCATCGGTGGAATGCCCACGATGGTTGTGGGATAAACTGCGTCACGCCGATGCGTGATGGCGGTTAAATGAAATACCGGGTAATCCTCGATGGCAGTGTAGTAACCGGTGTGGTCGCCGAATGGTCCTTCGGGGAGTAGTTCGCCGGGCTGCACATAGCCTTCAAGAACAAAATCTACGTCTGCCGGCACTTCGAGGTCGATCGTTTTGCATCGAACCAGCTCGATTGATTTTCTTCGCAGAAAACCGGCAAACAATAGCTCGTCCAATCCATCGGGTAGCGGTGCAGTTGCAGCAAAGGTATAGACCGGGTCGCCGCCGAGCGTGACTGCCACCGGCATGCGCTCGCCGCGTTCGTAATAACGTCTGCCGTGACGCGCGCCAACCTTGTGAAGTTGCCAATGCATCCCAGTGGTCTTGTCATCGTAAACTTGCATCCGGTAGATGCCCACGTTGCGAGCGCCGCTCTCGGGATCCCGCGTATGCACATTTGGTAGCGTGATGAAACGGCCGCCATCTTTGGGCCAGCATTTGAGAATCGGCAGATCGCTCAGCGAAAACTCATCTCCATCTTCGACACAATGGACAATTTCCTGGCAGGGAGCATCACGCACCGATTTGGGGCGGGCATGCAAAAGATGAATGCCCTGCTTGAGCAAATTCCAACCTTCGCGGAGATCGGTAGGCGGTTTTGCTTTCAGAATGAGTTGAATTTCACGCGCGACGTCCTCGATTTCTGAAACCTGTAACGCCAGAGCCATTCGACGCCGCGATCCCATCGTGTTAATGGCGACAGGAATTTCGATTTTCTTGCTATCGGCGACCGGATTTTCGAACAGAAGAGCCTTTCCACCCCTGGGCGACTTCATTTCGCGATCAGCCCATTCCGCGATCACCAGATTGGTATCGACCGGAACTGCAATGCGTTTTAACTCGTCCGCTTTTTCAAGCGCCTCGAGGAAACTGTGGAATGAGCGATATGCCATTGCTGAGGCGTCAAACTACACTCATTTCTTTCGCGGCGGAATGCGAACGAAATCGTTTAGGAGCTCACAGTGGAGGTGGCACGGGTAAATGGCGAAAGTAAACCACTTCGCCATCGGCGAAAGTGACGCCTTTCGAGGGATAAGGAAACTTTGGCGGGATGTATGACCAATCGAAGGGCCCGTAATAATAAGGCCCACCATAGCTGGGAGGTGTTTCGTAACGCAGATAGACCCATGTCTCAGTGGGACGACCGCGTCCAAAGCCTGGGATTTTTTGCTCCGGGGTACCCCAGGCGAGCCATACCGCGTCCATGGTCATGCCCAGGCGGATCTGTCCTTGACTCACCAGCGCCTGGTCGCGCGAAGAGAGACCTTGGTAAATGTCCGGGTGTTGCGAAATACGCGTTCCCGGCGTTCCGCAACTTGTGAAAACAAGCGCCGCTGCCAGCACGGATGGCAGCGCCACTGCTTTCAATTCCCGCATTTGTTCAAACGCGCTGATCAAATTTCGAAAAAACAAGTAAGCCATTAGTTAGGCAATGCGAGACTCCTTTGCGCTTCCAGTGAAATGCTCATGATTCACTCCCGTCTAGTTCGATGCCAAGTATTGGAACGACATAACCCTGGTGCCGACGAAAGTCACCACCTTCCCCGGATAAGGAATGCTGGGCGGGATGTACGACCAATAGAATGGGTCGTAAAATGGGCTGCCGAAAAACAGGAAACTCCGGCCGCCGTGGTAATGCATGCTTCCACCGGCGACGCTGACACCGGGGTGTCCTCCCGCCACGCCAACTCTGGTGTAACCCAAGCTGTAGCCCGGAGCGGAATTGTTAGAAGCCCAGGGACCCCAGGGTCCGGCCCCGTAATAAGGATAATATGGATACGTAGCGTAATAGATATAGATCCAGGTTTCAGTCGGTGTACCCGCCATGTTGCCTACGATTTTTTGATCGGGCGAACCCCATGCCAGCCACACCGCGCTTCGTGACATTCCTGAACGAATTTGCCCCTGCGTTACAAGCGCCTGATCTCTCGACGAAAGGTTTTGGTAAAGCTCGGGATGATCTGAAATCCGCGTCTGCGGTGTTGAACAACTGATGAGGATCGAGATCAGGGCCGCGATGCCCAGCATCGATGCGCCACGAGGGAGTCGACGCGTCATTGCGAAGAAATTTTAACGCCACAAAATCGCGAGTCAAACCGTGTGGTTCCTTGATTTGCCATCGCCTGCCGGTAACGTGCAAGTGCATGCAAGATCGCTACGGTCACCGGATTTCCTACCTGCGCATTTCGATTACCGATCGGTGCAATGAACGATGCACATATTGCATGCCCCACGAGTTGCAGGAATGGTTGCCGCGCCAGGAGATTCTTACGTTCGAAGAGACGCTTCGCATCGTTGGTATTGCAGCCGAGTTGGGTGTTTCTAAAGTGCGAATCACCGGCGGCGAGCCGTTGACGCGACGCGACGTCGTCGGCTTTATCAAGCGAATCCCTGAAATACCAGGAATCACAAGTATCGGTCTTTCCACGAACGGAACATTACTCGCACGTGAAGTCGTTCCCGGAAAATCAATGGCCTGCGCGTTACGCGCAGCTGGTGTCGAGTCGGTTAATATTTCACTCGATACACTGGATCGAGCAGTTTATCGGCACATTACCGGACGCGATTTTCACGAGCACGTTCTCCACGGAATCGATGCAGCGATTGATGCCGGATTCAAGCAGATCAAACTGAACACCGTTCTGATGCGGGGTCGCAACGAAGACCAGTTGATTCCGTTGATAGAGTTTGCAGCGCAGCGCGATTTGATTCTCCGTTTCATCGAGCTGATGCCGGTAAGCACGACCGAGGTACTCGACCATAAAAACTTCATGCCGATTAACGAGGCAAAGAGGACGATTGAATCCAGCTATGGTCGTTTGATTCCTGAGGTTGAGTTTAGAACGAATGGTCCAGCCACTTACTATCAAATTCCCGGGCGCACCCAGCGTATTGGATTTATCGGAGCGATGACCA
>JBKPMH010000148.1:0-6191 GCA_046732035.1 Verrucomicrobiota bacterium | reverse complement strand
GTCACCGTCAGTTGGTCCGTCGCACGCATGTAAGCGAACTTGCTGTCAGGCGAAAAGACTGTCTTCTGCGAGGCTCAGTAGATTTAAAAATCTGGAGTATTAAAGCTGTCGGTAACGTATGCACGAATTGCTGCCTTTCCTTCCAGCACGGGCCGCCCCGGGAAAATGAGAACAGCATCATTGCTCCGGTAGGAGACAACCTTTTCGACATCCTTTCCAGCGGCAGCTAGGTCGCACCACTCGGCATCCCGACGCAATAACTTCCCTGCTTCGGTGGTGGGATCGAACTGTTGTCACGAGCAGCTCGCGAGGACGAGTGCATGACGACAAACGGCAGGTAATGTAATGGGGCCACAGAGCGTCTCATAAGCAGGCCTAACGAGCTCAAGCTCAGCCACGGCTCAGGAGAGCGCAAATGGCAGCTCTGACAGGCAGAGTAGTCAAGCTGGACATCAAAACAACGACGCCGGATGAGTCGTTGGCTGTAGCGCCCCGGTTAGGCGGCGTTCCTCGCAATCAATAATATTGGCCGTTATCTCCAGCAAAATACCGAAGACTAGAAGCGCCAGGCCAAATCATCTCGACCTCATACGCCCGTTCGGCGGCAACGCGCTCAAAACATGGTCCTCATCAATAATGCTAAATTGTCTAGGTGAGTTCCGGCAGCAGCATCGTAATGACCTGCAACGTCGGCAGCGCGGACATGGTCATCAGCATGTGGATCATTGGCGAGTTCAACCGTGCTAGTAGCAGGTGTGTCGAAGCGCCGGTGTCCCACTGGTGTCGCAACACAACTGGCCGATTGATCTGCCAAATCACCGATACGGGATAGTGTTGGATCCACCAGCAACCCATCGTTGCCTATGTCCATATTCAACTTGATTATCTCAAAGCAGGCGTTAGCACGAAGCTCGACGGAGGAGCCGGCGCACATTGTGGAGCAGCTTCACCATTACCGTGGAGTTCGTGCATAGGACTCCCCATCACAAGAATCTGTCCCGCAGCATTTATCGACTGCGCTTCAACAAACACCACCCCGGAATCTACAGAGACGAAATCGTTGAGGTCTCTCATGCCTGTCTGGTTTGTCCATACAAACGCGCGATCTCCCAATGAGCTCGTCGAACTTCCAACCACAGCCCCCATATCGTTGATGGCGAGTGCTTGGCTGGAGTTTCCACCAGACAGAACGCCTAGATCCTGCATTCCGCTGGCTTCGGTCCATAAAAAAGCACGCATGCCATGTGGGCCTTTAGAGTATCCGACAACGTCGCCATTGTTATTGATCGCACTCGCCGCGCTTGTTACATCCCCTGGCAGCGTCCCTAAATCCCGTACCTCGCCATCGGGTCTCCACACGACTGCACGCTCACCAGCTGCGCTGCCAGATGTGCCGGCAACCTCATCCAAGTCATTGATGTCGCAAGCACTGCTATAGGCACCGTCTGGCAAAGGCGAAAGATTACGCACGTTGCGACCCCGGGTCCAAAGGAAAGCTTTTCTGCCCGTTGAGCCGGAAGAGTATCCAACTACATGGCCGTACCTATTGATGCCAACAGCCTCTCCGCAGTCGTCACCGGCCAGCAGCGGAATGCGCCGGAAACCATTTCCCGGCGTCCAGAGAAACGGAACTATCGCTCCCGCAATATTTCCAGCGCCAGCGACTTCTCTAGCGTTGTTGATTCCTGAAGCAGAACTGTATTCGCCACCCTCTAGCTTACCCAAATTCCTTGGCCGTAAATTGCCGTGATTCCAGACCGTAGCTCGAATCTCTCCTGATAGCGATTCAGCTTTACTGCCAGCAACGTCGCCTGAGTTGTTGAGTCGATGAGGAACTCCACCAGAAGTGAGCTCTAAAACTGCGTACTCAGTCGTCTGCCCAAATGTTTGCCGCGGAGTACCCACTACGGCCATTATCACAAGGAGAGCGCAGATTACGCTCGCCATATTGGCTTTGTTTCTCTTAAACTGTGGCCTCATACTCGGGAGCCTTTCTTAAATAAAGTGGAGTCGATATAGGCGTTCATGTCATCGGCTAGCGATTGGTCGTGGCGGTTGCAGTATTCGAATAATCTGAATCGCCGGCATCGTTGCGAGCGCGCACCCGATAGAAATACGTAGTCGCAGGCTGGAGTCCCGTGTTCGAATACGCCGTGACATTTGCGCCTACAGTCGCGATTCGCTTAAATCTCCCGCCGCCCTTAGAGCGATACACTCTGAAGCTGGTTTCGTTATTTGAATTATCGGTCCATGACAAATTGACCTGGCTGGCCGAGACGGCCGTCGCTGTCAGGTTACTCGGGGCGGCTGGCGGTTGAAGTGGCGTAGGGGTAGGCGTCACTGTCGGTGGTGGAGTCGGTGTCGGGGTAGGACTTGGCTGTGGCGTCGGGGTTGCAGTAGGTGTGGGTGTGGGTGTGGGTGACATACCCCCAACTTGGACAATCTTTGCCACTGAAGGAACGCCGTTGGCATTCAGGATGAATAGCATGTAATGACCTGGCGGGGCTTTGTTCGGGTTTGAAGGCGCTGTCACGTTCAGGCCGCCCGCAGCTTGAGCGAACGGGAGTCGCACAATGCGCTGGCTCATGTTAAAACCATGCGTCACACAAGGAAGCGGCATCGCTGTAACACTTGATATGCTCGCTGCGTCGGGCGTTCCCACGAAAAAAGGCTCTCCATAGACAGCGCTCGTCGGCGCTGACGTGATCGTTGGGCGGGAACCGTGAAACAGATAAGGCGGCGAATATACTTCTGCCGTGGGTGATACCTGCTCTCCGTCTGCTGATAAAACGCGCCCGTTAGGCAGCAACACGGCCGTCGCGTGGTACGCTCGAGCCCTCGTCAGGCTCGCCATTGTTGTCCAAGTCCCAGTTGCGGGGTCCCATAGTTCACTTTCAAATGCTGGAGTGGGTGGCGCATTATTCGCACTTTCGGTCCCTCTGCTTCCACCAGTCACCAGCACTTTACCGTCCGGAAGCAATGTAGCATTGTGGAGTTTGCGGCCTCCCGTCACCATTGATCCGGTGTAGGTCCAAGCAGGATTTGGACTATTCAGATCGATGATCTCAGCGGTAGCCGTTGGAAACGTCGTGCAACTCGTACTGTAAAAACCGCATGAGCTGCCCCCCATTATTAGGAGTTTGCCATCGTCGTACATCACTGCCGATCCCCAATTGCGAGTTCCGTAGTTGCTATCCGCGACTGAGCTCCAAGCGCCAGTGCCGGTAACATCAAGGTATCGGGTCACTTGGGCGGGCCCGGCGCAGAATACCTTTCCGTTCGGTGCAACAAACATAAATGGATAGAAAGGCAGCGCCAGATGCGCCGTGCTCAAATTGCGCCATGATCCGGTTGCACTTTGCCATACCTGAGGCTCCAGGTTGGGAGTGCCTGATTTGATCAAGCCACTGGTCACGAGCACGTCTCCATTTGGCAGCGTGGTGTTCGTCGGATACCAACGACCGTTGTTCATGTCAGGCAGCCGCGTCCAACTGTTGTTCGACGGGTTAAAGAGGAAGGCACTGGGCAGCCCAACAAAGCTGGTTTGGTGTCCACCGGCGACCAGGAGCTGTCCATCAGGCAAAAAGGCAAAGCCCGAACAGAAAATGTTGGTTCCTGTTCGTGTAATTGCGGTGTTCGTATTGGTCGATGGATCCCACAGTGTCGGGTTATCGCCGTTGTCGAACGACGGCCACCATAACACCTTCCCTGTGGGGAGCAGATTAGCATGGACGGCTTTGTATGGCCAAGTCATCACCGGCGAAAACTGTCCAATTGTGGCCGGATCCTGTGCTCTCACCGACAAAACTGCAAGTAATTGCGCTAGTGCAAGCCAACACGCCCTGATGCACGGGAATTTTGACCCAGTACTAGAACTCGAGCAGGGCTGAGCACGATTGATGGTCGTTGGATCCGCTATGTGCCCCGGAGCAGAGTCGTCAATTTGCACGTCCCTCTCACCGCCTTTTCCTTGTTGTGGCGGGCGCATCGCAATGAACGTTTCCGTTCTGCCCGTGAAATACTCCGCCATATTCGATGACTCCCGTTCGATGTTGGCATGCATCCCCCGCCGTTACGTACTACGGGAATCGGACAACGAAGTTCTGAAAACAGGAATCTTTTTATCCGAACAGCATAAAAGATATTTTGTCGCATCTCTCGGCAGTGCCCTCAGGCATTGCGACGGCTTATTTGATCGATGGGAATTTCGAATTGAAAGACTTCCCGTTGCGCGAAAACAAATCACCTTCGCCAGCCTGTTTAATTGCAATCGTGCGGTAGCCGTCCAGCTTCAACTCATACTGCCAAAGTTCGCCTTCAGGAACGCGATCTACTTTTAGGCACTCCATCAGGTTGGATGAAGTGCAGAGGCGCGGGCATTTTTGGATCAATCTTGTAACGAATCCCAAGCGAAATTCGCGCTTCGTTGCTGAATCGGCGATGAATCCCAAAACCGTCATAAGCGCCGGTGCGATTACGAAAGCAAGACGCAATTATGGGAACACACATAAAGTCGAAAACAACTAAACGAGAGCTAATCGCAGCCAAAGGATCGAAACGCTACGTGCGTCGAAATACCAAGGGTCAATTCAATAAAGAGGTAAGTGTCGGACGATCATTAGCCGCAGATCGACAACACGAAGCAAAAAATGAGGCGCCAAAAGGTCAGCGAAATCGCAGGGGCTGAGCGTCGCAGCCCGTGGGCTACCTCGTTAATTCGGAGCAGCTGTCAGGCTCGGGTTCGGCGTTGGGCAGCTGTCCGGCTGGCGGTCGGCGCACCAAGTGACAGTCATAACCACAGTCGGTTTGCATCCCTGTTCCTTTTGCATGACCACTCCGCGAAATCATGCCAGTGATATGAAGGCTACAGGAAGGTTGACATAATTTAAGTTTCCCCTGGCCTCCACCGTAAGGTGTCGACTTCAGTCAGTCCATGTGGCGCTTTCGGATCGTGAGTTCGAATCTCACCCCCTCCGATTCCTCTTTTGACGACTTTGCGCTAGCAGGATTCGGAAGCAAAGACATATCGAACGTGGACAAACGATGCTAAAAGATGAGCCGTCTTGCGCCGCGGACGCGCGCGTGTCGCTTTTGCATGCAGCCGCCTGATCGATCTACTGCTTCAGCCGTCGATGGAGCCGACATAGGCGTGTGGGAACGGTTATTTTATAAAGTTTTCCGAGGTTCGTTGAATTATGATTTCCTTAGGCTTACAACAAGTCGCAGATATTGCTATCTCGTTTTCGCCTCCTTTTCCCCCGCCCGTCTGTAGACTGATCTTCGCATTTTCCAAATCTTCAGCGGTGAATCCATTCCTAAGAAGGACTTGTTTCGCCAAAACTACCTCGTTGGTCTTGATGGCTTGCATTAGCGCGCCGCGATCGTCCTGATTAGCGCAAATCAGGGCTTGCGCTTGAGCGGCTTTTTTCTGCAGCGCTGCTGCGTCGGCCGTCGAGGAAGCGCCGGCAGAATGGACGTTTTGTTCTCCACCAGGCACCTGGCCACACGATGTGGCTAGAGCAGTCAGCACACCGACTGCCGCAATGATGGAAAAGATGATGCTGCGCAGGAGCTGCATACCGACAGCCAAAAGACTCATCCATTCCAAGTGGTGTCAACCAGAGAGCAGGTTATTACAGGCGGCAGTGAGGCCGAAACAGAGAAATCAAAAGACTTACAGACGTTCGCCCTGAATTGATGCAGGCGCTGCTTCACTCTACCGCCGACATGCCGCCTCACCTGCTGAGCGGCAACAAAACCGCGCTAATTTAATCCTGTACGCTATCGAGGAAAACAAGAAATCAATTCACCGCAGGAGCGATCACAAAAGCGGAGTGAAGCTGAAGACTTCGTGTTTCCGGGTAGATATTCAGGCACCCGAAGCGAATGTCGAGCACTGCTGCGTTAGTAGGTGTATTGGGGACGATCCAATCAAAATATTGGACGGTCGGGTTACGCTGCTCTGTAAGTTGCATATAGATCGTCCTGCCGCCATCGATCGACAGAAGAATTTCCGTTTCACACATCGTCAGGTCCACATCTGGAAAGTTTGGCACCCATGCAACCCTCACAACTTGTCCAGGAATCAAAACCTCTCCCGCTCTTGGCGAAATTAGTTTGGCACTGTATTTCCGCTTATCACTCTGCGCGAATGCGGTGTTAGGCGATTGTGAAGCTAAAGCAAACGTTAG
>JBKPMH010000147.1:0-3916 GCA_046732035.1 Verrucomicrobiota bacterium | reverse complement strand
TGACTGAAGAGCGCTCATATTTTTATCGCATTGAATAAGACCGAACCATGCGCATTGAAGCAAACATAGCGCCCGTGGCGGCCCTTTTCGCCGAACCGAGTCGCGCTGCGATATTGTCGGTGCTTCTGGATGGCCGCGCTTTGCCTGCAGGTGAACTTGCAAGTTTGGCGGGGGTGACTCCAACGGCTGCGAGTGCACATTTAACAAAGCTCGTCCATGGCGGACTGTTGGCAGTGGAAGCTGAGGGACGGCATCGGTATTATCGACTAGCCAATACCGGTGTTGCTCATGTAATTGAGGAACTCTCGCTCTTTAGCAAAACGCCGGCGATTTTTCGTACGCTGCCGCTTTCACCTACCGCACGAGCGTTGCGTCAGGCTCGAAGCTGTTACGATCATTTGGCTGGAGAGATTGCGGTCGCCATTGCAGTTGCTTTGGAAAACCGAGGCTGGCTCGTGCGCGGAGAAGGTAAACGGTACGAGATTGGAAACGCGGAAGGACGAGAGTGGTTTGCGCGAAACGGAGTGGATTTCCAAACGATTAAACCGGGTCGCTACGGATTTGCCAGACAATGTCTCGATTGGACTGAGCGCCGTCCGCACTTGGCTGGACCTGTCGGCGCGCAATTATTCAGGTTCTGGTGTGAGCAAGGCTTGCTCGAACGTGACAAGTGTCACGCTCGTCTTATCAGAGTCAGAACATTGGGGCGGCGTAAGTTGCGGCAGGAACTCGGTCTTACTTTCTGTAACCGCTCTACGGTCGATGGGGCAATGGCCAAATCGGTGAGTCTACAACGTTGAATTCTCTCAGCTTGTCCTTTGCAGCAGATGCAGCGATTTGGGGCCGCATCGTTCAGCGGCCTGCTCTGCATAGGCACGTCTGGCCGATCTGGGCAAGCTCAGCTGTCCGAACGACCGCATCTGCCACACCCGGTGATCTGTGAAAACGCGCAACTCGGCCTAACCAGCGAATGTAGCCGCCGGCGTTCTGCCCTCCTCCGCGTCGTGTAGGTCTACCCACGTTTGGATATCATCGCGCTCCCCCAGGCCTGATCGCCCTTTGGCTGCCTGCAGATCTGCGGTGGCGTCGTCTCGCCAGCCGCGCTTGCTTAGAAAAGCATTCCAGATTGCAATCTCCTCCTCGTTAGGGCGCCGGCCACGTTCGAAACACCATTCGAGAATTTCATCATCCGATCCCCCGTCCTTCAATGTCCGCTCCACGAGTTCGTCATAATTCACGCCGAGAAATCTCGTGCAACGGGCGTCGAACATCGTCGGATCTTCATCAACGCCGGTAAAATAGTCCGACGGTAATTCGCCTCGTGCTTTCAGCCGGATCTTGTCCAGCATTCGCGCGAAATAAATCAGGCCTTTTGTTTGAACATGATCGCTACAGGGAGTCTGAGTTTGCATAAAAAAGCTTCTGGCCTTGCCATAAAGTGTCAACGATCCACTTCCAACCAAATGGCCAGACCACTTCGACGGAAAGCTTGCGATTACAAGTGATTGGCCTAATGAGCACAATTCTTAACTGTGAAATCAACTTCGGCTAAAAAGTCAGACAAAAAACCACGTCGCCGTCATTCCCTCATGACTTTCGAAATGATTCGATTGGATCGCGCTGCCGACGAACCGCTTCATGAACAGCTTTACCGCCAAATCCGCGACGAATTGGTATCAGCCAGCTTCAACAATAACTCGTCGCGACTCCCTTCTTCTCGCGAGTTGGCCTCAAATCTCAAAGTATCGCGATTCACTGTAAATGTAGCTTTCTCGAAGCTTCACTCCGAAGGTTATCTGCAATCGAGAGTCGGATCGGGCACATTCGTCGCCGAGCCGCTGCCTGAAAGTTTCTTAAATGCGCAGGTGGCAAAAGCAGAGCCGCGTATCGAGCGTGCGCCCCGACTATCTGATCGAGTAACAAGCATTCCGGATCATCGAGCGGGCAAACAGTTCGACTTCGGAATTGCCGGCCCACCCGGCGTTACGTTTGTGCCTGCCGTCGCGGCGCTCGACGAATTTCCGATCGCAATATGGGAACGACTCAGAGCGGAAGTGCTCGCAAAAAAAGGAGCACATTTGCTCCAGTATGCCTCAAGCCGCGGCGACCCAGATTTGCGTAAGGCGCTGGCGACTTACTTATGCGATCACAGAGGTGCGCGCTGTCACGCCGACCAGATCATCATCACTGCCGGCACGCAGCAGGCGATGATGATCGCGGCCATGGCTTTGGTAAATCGAGGCGAGGTTGCATGGATTGAGGATCCGGGATTCTATCAGGCTCGCCGGACGTTTGGCTTCGCTGGCGCAACTGTCGTTCCAATGCCTGTGGACAGGGAAGGAATCACGATTGGCCGGTCACCGAAGCAGCGTTTGCCGAAGATCATTTACGTCACTCCTTCTCATCAATTTCCACTCGGCATGACCATGAGTCTCTCGCGAAGAACGGCTTTGATCGATTTTGCACGCGCGTGCGATGCATACATTTTTGAGGACGATCACAACTCGGAATTTCGTTACACCGGTCCCCCACTCCCCTGCCTGCAGGGGCTTGATACAGCTGGTCGTGTCATCTACACAGGGACAATGAGTAAGATCCTTTACCCCTCTCTGCGAATCGGGTACATCCTCGCACCGGAACAACTGGTCGAACCGATAATCAAGATTCGTGCGGTGATGGATCAACATTCGCCTGCGATCGATCAGGCCACGCTGGCCCGCTTCCTGACGGAAGGATTTTTCCTGAGTCACATCAAGCGGATGCGAAAACTATATTCCGACCGAAGAGAGTACTTCATCGAACAATTCAACAATTTGTTAGGCAAGTACTTTATTCTGGAGATCCCGGAAGCCGGACTGCATTTCGTCGCCTGGCTACGCCGGAAAACAGACTTGCCTTTGATCACTCGCGTCTGCAATGAGATGGGTTTCAGGCCGTCGCCGTTGTCCTCCTGCTTCATGAAGGCAGAGCCCGAGCCTGCACTTACATTTGGATTTGCCGCGTGGTCGCGCGCGCAGATTCGCGAAGGCCTAAGCAAGTTCGCAGCGGCCCTCAACTCGAAATTGAATTAAGTAAATTTGGCGGCGATTCGCAGTTTCACGTTCCGCACAAGACCGTCTGCTAGATCCAAATCCTGCAACGAACACCTGATTCTCTCGCTTGCGATTGACAATCAGGCACGATGAGAAGCGAAATGGCTCGTACGGAACCGACGAAGTGGCTCTGGTCGGGTGTTAGGTCCCGTTTCTAAGGTGTGGTCATGAAAAATTCAACAAAGGAGACAAACCATGACAACACAATTCACAAGTAAACGACCGAACCAAACTCTAGTCGTTATTCTGGCCGCTATCTGCTGCGGATTAGCTTTGACGCCAATCCATGCACAGAGGCCGGAAACAACAAAGACGAAGTTGCAATACCAAGTTTCGAGCCTACCTGGCCTTGGCGGAACGAGTAGTGCTGGAAACAGCATCAACAATCAGACTTGGGTAGCAGGCTATTCAAGGCTGACAGGAAATGATCGCCGGCACGCCGCTCTATGGCGCAACGGGTCGCTGCTAGACCTCGGTACACTCGGCGGACCCAACAGCAGCGTCACGTGGAATGTGAAGAATACCCAGGGCATCATCGTCGGTATTTCCCAGACTGCTGATCCACAGCCTCTCGGCGAGGCTTGGAGTAGCGCAGCGTTCTACACGGGGCCTTTCACAGTCGGCTTTATTAATCTCGGGTTTGTTTGGGAGAACGGCCAGATGAGAGGGCTCCCGAATTTTCCAGGTGGCGACAACGGTTTTGCCACGGGAGCAAACAATCTTGGCGAAGTCGTCGGATGGGCAGAAAACGATGTTCATGATCCCACCTGCGTCTCACCGCAGGTCCTCCAGTTTCGCCCTGCCAAGTGGACCTTGGGATCGCC
>JBKPMH010000146.1:0-8838 GCA_046732035.1 Verrucomicrobiota bacterium | reverse complement strand
ACCGTCAGTTTGCCAGCGTTTGCTGCTCGGGACTGATGGCGGTGTGTATGAAAGTTTCGCCGGTGGAAAAAACTGGGACCATCTGAACAAAATTCCGTCAGGCGAATATTATCGGATATCGCTCGATGATACGAAACCGTATTTCCGAATTGCCGGCGGCCTTCAGGACAACGAAAACTGGGTGGGACCAAGCGGTGTTCAGAGTAAGGAAGGAATTCGCAATTCCGATTGGACCGCTCTGGCCGGCGGGGACGGCTTTTATGTCCTATTCGATCCAGCTGATCGGGATACTTTTTATGCCGAAAGTCAGCAGGGCGAAGTTCATCGGATCAATTTGCGAAACGGCGAGATACGCCGTTTGCGTCCCGAGCCAGCCGAAGGTCAGCCACGCTATCGTTTTCATTGGAATTCCCCGATGATCATGAGCCGTCATAAACCGGGCGTCATCTATCTGGGTGGCAACTGTGTCTTCAAACTGACCGACCGAATGGAAAAATATTCCGTGATCAGTCCCGACCTCACGTACAACGATCCGACTAAAACTAATGCCACTGGAAGTGGCGCGGAAAACTACGGAGTCGTGTTTTCGCTTGCTGAGTCGCCGAAGCGCCCTGGTCTTTTGTGGGCAGGCACCGATGATGGACGGCTCTGGATTACCGAAAACGATGGCGGCAAATGGACCGAATTGACCAACAATTTGCCAGAACCAGCGCGTGGAAAATGGATTGTCGGAATCGAGCCATCCAATATCGATGCGAGCGTCGCCTACGTTGCGCTCAACGGATACCGCTCGGGCGATGATCGTCCTTTGATTTTGCGAACCGCGGATTTGGGAAAAACATGGCAATCTGTGACGGGGGATCTTCCTCCAGGCGATCCCGTGGAAGTGGTCCGCGAGGATCCGGTCAATTCCAAATTACTTTATGCGGGAACGCACTTCGGAGTGTTTGCTTCGTTCGATCAAGGGGCGCATTGGGTGCGAATTGGGGACGTCCCTTCGGTTCGCGTGGATGATATCCAGATTCATCCGCGCACATCAGACCTCGTGATCGCGACACACGGGCGTAGCATTGCCATCCTTGACGATACGATCCCGTTTCGCGAATTCACGCCGGAGATAGCATCCAAACCGGCTCAATTGTTTAGCGTGCGCTCGGTCACTGGTGCTTATCTTCAGCCTGGTTTTGTCGATTCGAACGGCAAGGGAATCTATCGCGGCCAGAATCCACCTGAGGGGGCGCTGTTCACGATTTGGGTGCGCGAGTTTACCGGCGACGAAATCAAAATCGCCGTGACCAAATCGACCGGACAACCAGTGGCCAATTTGAAAGCGCCCGGCACGCCAGGCTTTACTCGATTGAATTGGGACCTGCGGCCCTCAAAAGACTTAATTGCCGAATATGGCGGCGATGACCCCAAGAGGCTTCTCCCAGCCGGAGATTACACAGCGGAGTTAACTTTCGGCGCAACAAAGGTGAAACAAACGTTTCACGTTGACCTTGCCGAGGGTATTACCCCGCGGTGACAGTCAGGTCATGCCTTCGATTGGAATCACCGGCGGAATCTCGACGGGCAAAAGCACGTTTTGCAACTGCCTGCGGGAAATTGTGCCGGCGGCAAAATTCTTTAATGCTGACCAGGCAGCGCGTTCGCTTGTCGAACTTCCTGAAGTGAAACAGGAAATCCGCGGCCGTTTTGGAAGCGAGGTGTTTTCGCCACATGGAGACTTGAATCGACCCAAAGTTCGAGCGATAGTGTTTGTAGACGCGGCCAAAAGGCGCGTGCTCGAACAAATTCTTCACCCTCGAATTCGTCGCCAGTGGATGGCGGAGGCGAAAAAGCATCGTAATTCTCCCGACTTTTTCTTTGCTGACATTCCACTTCTTTATGAAACCGGTGGTGAAACATTGTGCGAGCGAGTGGTCGTGGTCGCATGCTCGCCAGGCGTGCAGTTAGCGCGATTGGCGCAGCGAAAATCTCTGAATCGTTCCGAAGCCGAACAAATGATCAACTCACAAATGCACCTGGAGGGCAAAATCAAACGCGCAGACCACGTTGTCTGGAATAACGGCGACCGCGATCAACTGATGCAGCAAGCGAAAAACCTTGTCGCGGTTTGGCAAGACCAATCATGGAACAAAAGTTAAAAGGCTCGAGCTCGCACACAGACACCCTGGAGCCTGCCGAATCCACTGCCGACCATGCGGAGTTGGGTGAAGCTGCCCAATCAACACAACCGGCGTCCAACGATGCAAGCAAGGTGAGATCGGATCTCGCGCTGGACCTGAACGAACTCCAAGAGTCGTCGAGCGAAAAGCTCGCCGCCTTGGCGCAGGATTTGGATGTCTATCTGCACCCCGCTCGCTCGCGCCATCAGCATGTGCTAGACATCCTGCGAGCGGCATTGACCAATGGCGCCAAGGTAACTGCCGAGGGTTTTCTCGACCAGGCAGGCGATTCATTCGGCATGTTGCGTTGGCCGAAGTTGAACTTTTTACCTGTCCCTGAGGATGTCTGCGTCTCTCGTGCGCTGATCGAACAACATCGTTTGCGGCCCGGCCAAAAAATTTCAGGAGCGGTACAATTACCCGGCCAACGTGGAAAGTTTCTCTCTCTCGAGAAAATCACCCGGATCGAGGACCAGCTGACCGATGATTGGGCGGAGCCGACCGACTTTGACAAACTAACACCTCAGTTCCCGCAGGGGAGGATCATTCTGGAAAATCCAGAGACGAATTCTATCACTGCGCGTGCGGTGGATTTACTGGCACCGTTGGGACGCGGCCAGCGCGGGCTGATCGTAGCGCCGCCGCGAGTGGGCAAAACCATTCTGTTGAAGGAAATCGCAAAAGCGATTCGGGTCAATCATCCTGATGTTGTGCTGATATTGCTCTTGGTGGATGAGCGGCCGGAAGAGGTCACAGATTTGGAGCGGGAAGTCGACTGCCAAATTTATCATTCGAACTTCGATGAAAGCGTGCAGCGACACGTGCAAGTAGCAGAGATGGTGATGGAGCGTGCTAAACGTCTGGTGGAGATGAAACAGGATGTGGTGCTTCTACTCGACAGTATTACACGCCTGTCGCGCGGATATAATAACCTGCAGCCCGGCAGGGGACGAATCATGTCTGGCGGCGTAGAGGCCAAGGCTTTGATTAAGCCGAAGAAATTCTTCGGTTCGGCGCGCAACGTGGAAGAAGGTGGCAGCCTGACTGTGCTGGCGACCGCGTTGACCGAAACCGGCAGTCGAATGGATGAATTAATATTCGAAGAATTCAAGGGCACCGGCAACATGGAGTTGCACCTTGATCGCGCTCTACAAGAAAAACGGCTCTATCCGGCTATTCACCCACTGCTCTCGGCGACGCGGCGTGAAGAGCTGTTATATCATCCCGATGAATGGGAACGGGTGCTGATGCTGCGAAAAACGATGGCAGCCCTTCCGCCTCTGGAAGCAATGGAAAAGTTGATCGACAACCTGCACGCGACTAAAACCAACGCTGAATTGCTTTTGAGCGGATTGCGCTGACGCGAAACGTGATCACAGACGCCGCGCGACTCGCAAGTCTAATCGAGCAAATCCAATCTGCTGGGCGCGTCGCCGTTGATACCGAAGCCGATAGTCTGCATTCCTATCGGGAAAAACTTTGCTTGGTTCAAATCAGCGTTCCCCATTCCGATAGCGCGGCGAGCCTTGCTGATGTCGGTCCAAATATGTCGATCGCTCATCAATCGGATCAGCCTGTTTGCGACTATATCGTCGATCCACTAGCAAACATCGACCTGGAGCCGTTGCGTCGGGGCTTGGAATCGAAGGAAATTGTTTTGCATGGCGCAGACTATGATCTGCGAATGCTGCGTCGGGGCATGAATCTGATACCTGCTAAAATATTCGACACACTGATTGCAGCTCGTCTCCTTGGCATTCGTGAATTTAGTCTGGCCGCTCTGATAAATCGCTACTTCGGTCTCACGCTGCTCAAGGGTTCGCAAAAGGCGAACTGGGCACGACGACCTCTGCCCGCGCGAATGTCGGAATACGCCATCAATGATGTGCATTATTTGCTGCCTCTCGCCGAAAAATTGGAAGGCGAATTGATTCGCTGTAACCGCCGGGATTGGCTACGGCAGTCCTGCCAGCGTGCCATTGAGCAGTCCGCCATCTCGCGAACGCGCGACCATGATCAACTGTGGCGTATTCGCGGCTCTGGATTACTTCGTGGACGGTCCGCTGCCGTGCTCCGCGCGCTATGGCAATGGCGTGAACAAGAAGCAGAAAAAGCAGATCGCCCGCCATTTCATATTTTACGCAACGAGGAACTCTTGAACGCTTCTACCAAATTCGCTTCGGGTAGCATGCCAGAGTATAAACACTTTTCCTTTCGTCGACGTCAGGCATTTCGGGACGCGGCGCAAACTGCTTTACGCTCCCCTGAGTCAGAATGGCCGGTTTCGCCTCGCCGGTTTGGAAACCGACCGAGTTATCAGACGGTCCAGCGCATTGAAGAGCTGCAACGCCGCCGAAACAAATCCGCTGAGGAACTGGGGCTGGAATCTTCCTTCATTGCCCCGCGAAGCACGCTCGAAGCGATCGCTGCAGATCCAACTCGGACGGTGACGTTGCTGGTTCCGTGGCAGCGCGAGTTATTGGGAATCTCGACTCCCGCCGATTAGGTCTGTGTTTTGCGCGAGAAGGCTCGCAATTCTAATACTGGGGACTGAACGCTCGCAGCCCGTTCGGCCGTTTCTCAAACCGAAGGGAAAAAATCCAAAGTTTTAAGAAACTTTGCAGCGCGGTTTCCGGATATCTTTCTGTAGGGGTGTAAAAAATCCTTGACCTAACGAGGTTTAGGCGCCAAAAAGCCCGCCGGGATTAGGTCTTTCGACCAAAATGCATGAACCGGCAGCCTTGCCTCTTTGTATTGATAGCGGTCACTGCGTCGGTTGCGACGTTTTTTCCCAACCCGCTCAAGGCCGCATCGACTGACGAGGGACGCATTACCCAAGTTAAAAATCAGGTTCAGTTAGTCACTTCCAACCAGGTCGCACGACGTGCCGCTGTAAACGCCGTCGTACACGAGCAGACTGTTGTTCGTACCGGCGCCGGATCGCACGGTGAGGTGGCTTTTCCTGACCAGACGATTGTGCGGCTGGCGGCGCGCAGCGAGTTTGATTTCAATCATGGGACGCGCGGGCTGAATCTGGAGAGCGGCGCTGCACTTGTTCAGGCTCCCAAAGGAGCAAAAGGGGCGACTATTCACGCAGGAACCGTTGCGGCATCCGTGGCGGACACCACCGCGATGATTGAGTACCATCGCGGCTTCTACAAATTCCTGGTGCTGGAAGGTACTGCCCGACTCTATCGGCCCGGCCATCTTGGCGACTCAGTTCTCGTTTCCCCCGGGCAAATGGTTTTTGGCGATCCAGAATCCGCGCTGAGCGACCCGGTAGATATCGACATTGCGCGCTTCATAAAAACCAGCCACTTGATCACAGATTTTTCTCTGCTGCCCAGCGTGAAGTCTATTGCTGCGGAGAGCCAAAAGCAGCAACACGAGCAAACGGCCAAAAATTTAGTTGCCACAAATTTAGTCATTCTTGGCGGCGGCACACAAGTATCGATCACCGATCAAGGGCAGCCCGGCACGGCCGACCGCAAAACTGCGGCTCTGGCGACGCCGCATCGAGCGCAAAACATGAGCCCCAACGCAGCTCCCAATTTACCCTAACGACCCTCCATATGAAAAAGAGTTTTGTACAAATCTCGCGGGGCGGACTGATGGTCCTGCTTTCTCTCTTTGGCACCGCGCCATTTGCGAGCGCCGATCAACCGCAACAAGCGCGGGTATCGCAGGTGATTGAGGACGTTCGATTGTTGGAAGCTCATGGAGCGCCGCGTCCGGCCGCCGTGAATGATACAGTGACCCAACAGATGGGTGTCCGAACCGGCGTGGAATCGCGCGCGGAACTGACGTTTACCGATTTAACGCTGACCCGACTCGGCGCCAACACAATTTTCAGTTTCAAACAGGGTGCGCGTGAGCTTGACCTGACCAGTGGTGCAGTTCTCTTGCAGGTTCCGCCCAAGGCACCGGCAGTGAAGGTCAGCACTTCCGCTGTGACCGCAGCAGTAACGGGAGGGACGGCTCTTATTTCAACCGGTCCTCCTACCAAGTTTATGGTGCTCGAAGGAATCGGCACCTTTTTTCCCAACGGTCATCCTGAACGAGCTGTCACCGTGCACGGCGGCGAAATGATGATGATGACGTTGGATCGACGGATGACGAAACCGCAAAAGTTTGATGTAAAACTGGTGATGCAAACGTCACGTCTGGTTCAGGATTTCCCACCTCTGGAAAATATGCCGTTAATCATGGACGTGATGAACCAGCAACTCGCGGCGCAGCTGCTGGGAACAACCACTCAGTCCCTTGCCAAAGACCTCGTAGACGTAATCGGTACGACCGATCAAAACGCAAACGCGAACCCGGGGATTTTAGTTAGAAACGTGACCTCGAGTCCAACTGTTCCACCAATATCACCGACGCCTCCACCGATATCCCCCACACCTCCACCGATATCCCCAACACCGCCTCCGATATCGCCAACGCCTCCCCCGATATCACCAACACCGCCGCCGCCAACGCCCACAGTATCGCCGTCAGGAACACCAACCAAGTTCGGCACGCCAGCGACTATTACGTCACCGAACCCTTACGTGATAACGAGTGGCACAGTTATCAGCACTGACCCTTCAATCACCACCGACGGCGTAACCGATTTGGGTAAAATTTATCGCGGACAATCGATTGACGGGCCGTTTTCCGCATGGGCCTTTGGCTCGACATCGATTTTTGATACCGAAAGCGGCTTCGACGCGTTGATTGGCGATAGTTCGGGAGCGGCGTTCAAGTTTACCGCTCTCCAGCTAGCCGGCGATCCAATCATCGACACGACAAATGGTGAAATCAATCTAGGACTGATCGCAGTTAACGGCATCACTTCCGGCGGCCCTGGCGGTGAATTGACTTTCTCCGGTATCCGCGGTCTTTTGCTGGCGACTCAGAATGGTCCGATTACTCTGGGTCCGGAGATCTCGTTCTCCGGTCTGCATGACCTAACGATTTATGCTCGCGGTTCCAGCAGCGATCTGACCCTCGGCTCCGATATTAGCACAACGAACCAAGTCAACCTGTTTGCCGAGCGCGACATGTCGCTGACATCGAGCATTACAACCGACAATCTATACGCATTCGTTGGCCGCAATATCTCGATTAGCGATTCGGCGATTATTCATGCCCCTACCATCAATTTATCTGCCGGGCAGAACCTAGGCTTGAATGGCTTGGTCTCCGTTGAAACGGCTTTCAATTCTAATGGGGACGTGAGTTTTTCAGCGGGCGAGGCGATCAATGTTGCGAATGACTTGACCATTGTTCGACAGAATGGGGGAATTACCTCAGGTCTCAACGTCCTCCTCTCTGCGGGCACCGACTTGCTGGTGGGTGGCAACCTCTCGATCGCCACTGATGTTAGTAACCTGACAAACGGAGCTAATATTGGTGTCTTGGCGGAAAGGGACCTCACTGTAGGCGGATCGCTTGCATTGCTAACAGTGGCGAACGCAGGATCAGGGACTGGCGGTAATATTAGCTTAAACATTGGAGGTAATCTGACCACAGATCCGGGCGGCGATACCGGACTTTTCGTCAACAACCTCAACCAAATTGACAACGGGGCGAGAATCCTCGGTACGATCGGCGGAAATATTCAGACTAACAATCTAGCGATTGGAGTCTTAAACAGTGGGGGAGAAATCGATACGGGAGGAAATATCAGCTTGGAGGTATTCGGAAACATCACTACTCAGGGCTATGCCAGCTTCGAAATCGAAAACACAGGTGGAATAATGGGTCAGAACGCTCCAATCCAAATAGCAGCAGCAAATCTTAGTGCAAACTCTTTGTCCGCCCTGATCGACAATAGCGAGGGTGGTGTCATCAGCGGCGTCGCCAGAATCAATATGACCATTCCCGGCAATGTAAATGTGACCAACGACGCCACGCTTGCAATTTACGGTAGCGATGGCGCAGCGGGCAGCGCGATTAATGTTTTCGGTGGTAATTACAACGTTGGTGGCACCTTTCTCAGCTATATCGATGGCGCGGGAACGATTGCATTTAATAATGCCAGCGTTCACGCGGACGTGCTGAAAGCCGGCGTGTTCGGGCCAAACGGCTCACTTATTATCGGCCCTGGCACGCTCTCAGCTGATGAAACGCTGAAACTTTATGCACCGGGGAGTAATGGCCAGCTTAACTTTGTTTCGAATGTCACCCTCGGCGGGAACAGCAAGAAGATCCTCGCCGCCGATTCGGTTACGATTTTCAACAATGTCGTGGTGACGATAGGCGGCAAAGCTCCGGCTGATGTTTTTACAAATCACCCCAATTATACGGGCTTCGGCGGTAACGGTTCGACTACCGGAACTTTTGCTGGCGCGGGCGCCAATAGGCCACGCCCGCTCTCGGACGCCCCACCGTTTGGTCCCCAATCGGCGCCCGGGAATCGCACAAATGGCAACACGACCCGAAATGTACTCAACGTCAAAAACAGCGGGGAATTGTTATCTCTGCTCGACGGCGCTGTTCCCGGCCCTGGGGGGAAACTCAGAGTTCCGCATCAGTCCCAACGCAATTCTCGCCATGTTGACCGTCTCAATGTGCCTGGCGTGACGAAAGTAGACCGCGACATGGCGGACAACAGGCGCATGCGCGATCGCGGAGTGATTAATAATCGTCTTGGTTCCGGAACGCGAGCCTTCTAAGATTTGAAGGA
>JBKPMH010000145.1:0-5071 GCA_046732035.1 Verrucomicrobiota bacterium | reverse complement strand
TTTCAACATTTGTTCGATATGGCCAAACGCCGTTTGCTAAAAACCAAGGTAGAGAAGGCCTATCCCTTGAGCGAAGCGAAGACAGCCGTTAGTCATGCAGCGCGCCCCCAGCGCAGCGGCAAGATCATTTTCGATTTTGCCGCCTAGCTACTGGGGTGTAGCCTCGATGATGATCTATTCCCTTTCCATTCGCGCGCTTTTTCTCGTCGGACTGGTCGCCAGTCTCACCTCGAATCGCATCGAAGGCGCCGCCGCCCCTGAACCCGGTGATTTGCGCGCAGCAGGAAAAGTAGACTTTCCGATATCGTGCCAGTCTGCTGTCCAATCTGAATTCTCTCGCGGCGTGGCCTTGCTCCATTCGTTTTTTTACGAAGAAGCTCGACGTGTTTTTACCGTGATCGCCGAGCGTGACCCGAAATGCGCGATGGCTCAGTGGGGAATTGCCATGACATGGTGGCATCCGATCTGGACACCTCCCACTCCCGATGAAATGAAAGCCGGCAAGGCGGCGATTGAAAAAGCAATGGCAATGGACGCCGGCAGCGATCGGGAACGAGGATTTATCACCGCTCTCAATACATATTATAACACGCCGGACAGTCCCAACACTGCTGCTGTGGGGCAGTCCTGTCATGGTCCCGTTGGACCGCGGGACCGTGTGGTGGCTTACGAAAAAGCCATGCAAAAGCTGCGCGACAAGTATCCGGATGATTTTGAAGTCCAGACCTTCTACGCCTTTGCCGTCCTTTCTGTCGGCTACGCCACGCCCACTGACACGCATTTATCGAAGCAGCTCGAAGCAGCTGCCATCTTCGAAAAGCTTTGGAAACAGAACGCCAATCATCCGGGCGTGGTTCACTACCTGATCCATTGCTATGACTATCCCGCCCTTGCTCAGCGGGGGCTGGCCGCCGCGCGAACTTATGATTCCATCGCGCCGTGGGTGCCTCACGCTCTGCACATGCCGTCACACATCTTCACGCGGTTGGGAATGTGGGATGAATCGGTCGCTGCGAACCAGGCTTCGGCTGAAGCGTCACGCGCATACGCAGCGATACGCCATCGCGATGCCACTGAAGCCGAAGAGTTACACGCGCTCGATTACATGGCCTATTCTTATTTGCAGGAAGCCAGGGACGCTGAGGCGAAAAGGATTGTCGATCTTGCGGCGAAGGTGCAGAAGACAAATCCTGAACTGGAATTCAGCGCGGCGTACGCGTTGGCGGCAATTCCGACGCGTTATGCGTTTGAGAGAAACGATTGGGCTGGGGCAGCGACATTGGCCGTTCCCAATCTTCCGCACTGGGCATCGTTCCCGTTCATGGAGGCTTTGATCGAATATGGTCATGCGCTTGGACGAGCGCACACTGGCGATCTCGATGGGGCGCGGAAAGCAATCGCACGAATGCAGCAACTGCGTGACGTCACCAAGGATGCCAAGTTCGACTACTTCAAAAATCATCTCGATCTTCAGATGCAGGCCGCGTCGGCCTGGGTAGCGGCAGCCGAAGGTAAAAAAAATGAGGCCATTGAAATGCTGCGAAGCGCCGCGGATGCCGAAGATATTCTAGGAAAGCATCCGGTCTCACCTGGAGCGTTCGTTCCCATCCGTGAACAACTCGGCAGTCTCCTCCTCGAGGTTGGCCAATCAAAGGAAGCACAGCGAGAATTTGAAGCTGCACTCAAGATCTATCCGGGGCGATTCAGAGGATTATATGGAGCGGCGCGAGCCGCCGAGAAAAACGGGGACAGGGAGAACGCGCGCCGCTATTACGGAAAACTGACCTCGCAATCCGCGAAAGCTGCCAGTTCACGAGATGAACTGAATCACGCTCGCGAATTCCTTACCGCCGAAGCAAAGGTACGGAATCCAAGTAGCGTTAGCGTGCGCGAATAGTAAAGGTCGCTGCGCCTTGCGTGCAAAACGATCAAGCTAGCCGAACGGCGTTGCTGATTGCCGCGACGCTGGTTCTTCTTAATCGCGATCCAAAATACTCGGGTCTTGTCCCGGGACGCAAAGCAGATCTGTGTGCTCAGATGCTTGAGCAGTATTCAGCGCGATCGCGTTTGTTCTCGAAGATCGTGCAGCAGGCCTGGTTTCGACCGATCGCGAAGCTGATTGAGCATATGACGAGCCCAGGCATCTTCCTCCATTACGCCTTGCGAAAGAAATGTATCGCCCAGCTGGTGCGCTCGGCGCTTCTCAATGGAGCGACGCAAGTCGTAATCATCGGGGCGGGTTTTGACCCGCTTGGTTTCGAGGTACACCAGGAATTTCGAAATGCTCAATTTTGGGAAGTGGACCATCCGGCAACACAGCGCCACAAGATGCGGTACTGGTCTCGATTCGGGAATGAGAGATTGCATTTTGCCGCCACAGATTTGAGCGCCACTACGTTCAATGGCGACACGCTGATCAAAAATGGTTTTGATCCAACTCAACCCTCAGTCTGGATCGCCGAGGGGTTTTTGATGTATCTGACATCCAATCAGGTCGCATCTTTGATCAAACAATTGGAAGCTCTGAGCGCGCCCGGTAGCCGCTTTGTATTCACATTCATGGAAAAACAAATCGCCGGCCCGATTCGTTTCGAATCGCAAACTAAATTGGTGGACTGGTGGCTGCGACGACACAGCGAACAATTTGGGTGGGGGATTTCGCGAAAGGAGCTTGTTGACTTTGTGAGCCCCTGGCGCGTGACCCGACTTTTCGATCACGACGATTTGCGCAGCCTGGAACCTGGACTGACTAACGAACGGATCGCCAAAGGTGAGGTAATTTGCCTGGCTGAGAACTGATCGGACCGATTATACTTTTGCGTGCTGACTCGGCGCGAATTTATACGGACGGCGACCCTTTTTGCGCTGGCGCCGCGTATCCTGGCGGAACCCGAGCGGGAGATTTGGGTCAACGACGTTCATTCACAGCTCAATCGCACCCGCGTTCGCGAGCTTCTATCGCCGCGCACTCGAGATGAACTCGCACAGATTGTGCGTTCTGCGTCACAGAAAACTTTGCCCATCTCTGTCTCTGGATGCCGGCATTCGATGGGTGGTCAGCAATTCGCCACGGACAGTATTTGCATCGACACGCGTTTGCTCGACCGCGTAATTTCATTCGACCAAGAAAATGGTTTGATCGAAGCGGAAGCCGGCATTCAATGGCCAAAATTGATTGGCGCATATCTGGACGCCCGGGCCGATAGCACAAAACAGTGGGGTATCGCGCAAAAGCAAACCGGCGCGGACACATTTACGCTTGGCGGGAGTCTCTCCTCAAACGTGCACGGACGGGGACTGACGATGAAGCCGCTTATTTCGAATGTTGACTCATTTACCTTGATCAACGCGGAGGGAAAATTGATGTGCTGTTCCCGGAGCGAAAACAGCGAATTGTTCCGACTTGCGATCGGCGGTTATGGGTTGTTCGGGTTGATCAATAGCGTCACGCTTCGGCTTGTTCCCCGCCAAAAATTGCGACGCGTAGTCGAAATTATCACAGCAAGCGAGCTTCCAAAGCGTTTTGACGCGCGGATAGCGGAAAAGTTTCCTTATGGAGATTTCCAGTTTTCAGTCGACGAAAAATCGCCGGACTTTCTTCAACGCGGTGTGTTTTCCTGCTACGAGGTCGTAGACGAAACTGAACCTGTTGTCGCGAAAAGGCAGTTACGCGATGGCGATTGGCTGGAGCTTCTGCGTTTGGCCTACACTGACCGCGAAAAAGCTTTTAAGCGTTACAGCGAATATTATCTGTCGACAAACGGGCAGACTTATTGGTCCGATACGAATCAACTCGGACCGTACCTTCCGGATTATGCGCAGCAGCTTCGGGCCCAAATCGGGGGAGATGAATCGAGTCTTATCATCACGGAAATTTATGTTCCGCGAGGCGACTTGCCCGAGTTTTTAGCTCAGGCGGCGGAACTCCTGCGATCGAATAGAACAATCGTGATCTACGGAACAGTTCGGCTGATTGAGCAAGATAATGAAAGCTTCCTGGCCTGGGCGAAGAAGTCTTACGCATGCATCATCTTTAACTTACTCACGATTCACACACCGGCTGGCATTGATGCATCTGCTCACGCCTTCCGCGGGTTGATTGATTTGGCCATAGCGCGCGGCGGAAGTTATTATCTGACCTATCATAAATTCGCTAAACCAGAGCAGGTCACGGCGTGCTATCCACAGTTCAAGAAATTTCTCGAGCTGAAAACAGAGTACGACCCGGCTGAGTGCTTTCAGAGTGAATGGTACCGGTACTACCGGAAGCTCTTTGCGAGTTGATAAGACAAGGCATCTGCAATCGTGGAAGTTCCCTTGTCATGTTGAGCAAAGCGAAACATCTCTGAATATTTCGGTTAGTTCCGCTCCGGATTACCTACCGAGATTCTTCGCTTCGCTCAGAATGACATACTAGAATGGCTTTTCATGCAGCCGGTCGCGATCATTGCCTTGATTCTAATTCTCGCGCGGGTCATCACCGAATTGTGGCTGAGCCGACTAAATCGACGTCATGTTTACGCAAACAGAAATGAAGTGCCGCCGGCGTTACGAGCAGTCGTGGACGAATCTACCTATGGACGTTCGATTGATTATACGCTGGCTAAGAACTCTTTTGGAAACATCGTCAACGTTTTCGATGCGCTGGTATTAGTAGCAGTGCTTTTTAGCGGCCTGTTGCCGTGGGCGTTTGGGAAATTCAGCGCAATTTTCGGCGGTTCGGTCTTGGCAATGGCTGGTTTTCTCTTTCTGGTGGGGATTGCGTTGAGCATACCCGGGTTGCCATTCGACTGGTATGCGCAATTTAAGATCGAACACCGATTTGGTTTTAACACCACAAGCATGAAGACGTGGATGGTGGATCGTCTCAAAGGACTACTGCTCACGCTGGTCTTCGGATATCCCTTACTCGTGCTGGTGTTGAAACTGATCGAATGGACAGGCAACAGTTGGTGGGTTTGGGCCGCTGCAGTTGTTGTCGCATTTCAACTGCTTGTGCTGCTCATCGCGCCAGCGATCATCATGCCGCTCTTCAACAAGTTTACGCCCTTGAAGGAAGGCACCTTGCGCG
>JBKPMH010000144.1:0-5190 GCA_046732035.1 Verrucomicrobiota bacterium | reverse complement strand
CAGTCTTCCATCTTCCCGGTACAGATAAAGATGGGAATGACTGGTTCCCGCCGCTTGCAGATAACGAATTGCGATTACGATCTCCGAATCACCGCGCACAGGTGTAACAACCAGTAAACAAGTGCCCACCAGAATTAAAATTCCGAGGACGTAACGAATCATCGCAGGGGAAGTTGAATCGCGCTGGGGTGGGTCGCGTCGTGATAGACCTGCACGTGGCAAGTGCGTGCGTCTTTTGCTGTCTCCTCAGCGACTACGCCGCCGGAACAGTAGTTCTTCTGAACCTGAATCGAATTTGGAGACGAAACGACCAAACGGAGGCGGCTGCCCTTCATTAAGCGGCGGGCCACGAATAATCCGGGATTGAAGTCGCACCGTACGATTTCACCCGGTTTGACGAGTTTGGCTTCGCGCAGAGAATCGCGATAACGGAGGCGACGCGTGTCGCTCCAGAGAATAATGCTCGTGCCGTCGGGTTCGATTTCGTACAGATGAGCTGAGAGATCCACATCAGGCGTATCGATCGATACCCACAATGTAGCTGCCGGACAGCCGATAAGGGACGTTTCGTTAGGAAGTGTTTCGGTGTGATATACCAAACCATCCTTGGCAATGCTCAAAGGATATGTTTGATCGATACCAGCTGTTTTCTCTTTCGGATCCGTCCCATCCACTCTTTCGCCACGCGTAGTGTCCAGCGGATCGTAGATGAATGTGTCTAATCCTTCATTGGGCAGCTTCTCGACAAGCGAGCCAGAACGAAAAACCCCATTGGCGTCGCCATTTTTCGAATCGAGGTAAAACGTTTTTGGATTCGCAACCAGCGTTTCGAAATTATCTGCGTATTTCCACTCGCCATTTGCGCCGCTGTTGCCGGCTGCCAGCAAATAATAAGCGACATGGTTCTTGAGAAAATCCGGCCGCGAGCCCTTCTTCATTGTCCAGTCGTACCATTGCCGATGCAGATCATTCAGGTCGATCACGGCTCCGGGTCCAAACTTTACTCCGGCAACTTCATCCGTCGGTGTTCGAGTGCCCGCGTGGTCCCACGGACCGATGACTAGAAAATGCTTCGAGCCTGCATCAGGAGTCGCATTTGCCAGATGATCCCGGTAATAGGTCAGCGCGCCAAGCTCATCTCCGTCGTATTGCGCGGTAATTGTCAGGACTGGGATCGTGATCTTTGTAAATTGCTCGCGTGTCGGCACCATCGCGTCGTAGTAAGCATCCGGTGTAGGGTGTTTGACGACGCGTTGAAAATTGACAGAGGGATTTCCGATAAACGAGTCCAGTGATTTGAAAGCGACGTGTTTCTTGTAGGCGTCGAGGAACTTCGCTTGCCAAAATTTTTGATCACCGAAAAGGTTTTGTTGTCCGGTCCGGCCACTCGTGAACGTGTACCACTGCACGTCGTAGGATACGCCTACATTCTGGGGGAAAGGATAATCGAGACCGGGGTGAGCGGCCGCCGCGGGGACGATCGTTGTCAGGTGAGGTGGTAATTCTTTTGCCGCTGCCCATTGATTGAATCCAGCGTATGAACCACCCCACATAGCAACTTTGCCGTCACAAAATGATTGCTTTGCAAACCATTCGACCAGGTCGTGCCCGTCGCGAGGATCATTTACAAACGGCTCGAATTCGCCCCCGGAGTTTCCGCGTCCGCGAACGTCAACCAGTGCGAATGCATAGCCATGCGACGCAAAATAAGCGGCGCGCGAATGATAGCTGTCAGAAATGTAAGGCGTTAACGTGAAGATTACCGGCGTTCTGGACGACGAACCATCCGGCGTTTTCGGCAGATATAATGTGGCGTTCAATTCTACTTTATCGCGCATGGGAATCTTGACGCCCCACCGCAAATCGTAATCGCTCTGAGATGGAGGTGGCTTAGGCGAAGGCGACGGAGTCTGCGCTCGCAGCGTTCCAGCGATCACTAAAGCTGTGGCAACGAAAAGGCGGGAGTAAACGCTGCACGGAACGTTGAATGATTTGGTCATGCGAGCATTGAAGCGAAAGCGCGCGGGATAACAACGCACAAATGGCTGCGAACCAGAGTTAGCGGTTTGTTTGCCGAGGCAATGAGTCTTCGTATCTCAGATTGTCTGGGAACTTCGGGGCCTTTTTCCTGTAGAAACTAATAGAATGCTCTTAAACGTGCGACAGCATTATCCGGTTCCCGTTTTTATTCTGCTCTTGTGGCTCACGTTTACCACGACGGGCCGGACTCAAAACAGTGGTACGTGGGGAACAGGAGCACCCATGCCGCTCAGCCGACAGGAACTTGCGACTGGATGGCTAAATGGAAAGCTATACGTCGTTGGGGGTTTCGATGCAGCCGCTCACTCCACGAATACAGTTCAGGTGTACAACCCAAACACGAACACCTGGGCTTTCGCACAGGCGCTTCCGATTGCGGTCAATCATAACGCTGCAGCCGTGGTCGGAGGAAGGCTCTACAGTTTTGGCGCGGGCGTAGGACAGACGTTTGCTTACGATCCAAACAGCAACTCCTGGTCCGCGAGAGCTTCCAGTCATTACGTGCACAGCGGAACGGCAGCTGTCGGGGTGATTGGCAACAAGATTTATGTCGCCGGTGGCGCGAATACGCCGAGCCAGCGCGAATTAGAGGTCTACGACGCGGGGACGAATACATGGACGATCAAGGCCCCTATGACGATCCCGCGCAACCATACGGGCGGCGGGGTCATCAATGGGAGGTTTTACGTTGTTGGCGGCCGGGTCCGGTCGTCAACCAATGCGCTCGAAGTTTACAATCCGCAGACCAATACGTGGTCCACGCTAGCGCCGATGCCAACGGCCCGCTCAGGCTTTGCCACGGCGGTCGTAAATAACGAGCTGTGGGTTTTCGGCGGAGAAGACCCTGAAACGTTTGTTCTGCATGACGAGGTGGAAGTTTATAATCCTGCTACTAACAACTGGCGCCGCGAGCCCAGCATGCCTGCACCGCGGCACGGGATCTGGGCATCGGTTGATGGTAACAAAGTCTACATTCCAGGAGGCGGCGCCGTCGCCTCTGTAATTAACCCTACCAATACAAATCAGATTTTTACGGTTACCGGAGCAAGTGATGCCACAGCTACCATTGCTGACTTCAACAACGATGGGCATCCGGACTATGTGCTGCGCAATCCGGGCACGCGCCAGACAGCGATCTGGTATTTGAATAACAACATTTATCAAAGCGGCGTGCTGGGGCCAACGATCACAGCTGGCTGGGCTTTGGATGGAGTTGCGGACTTCAATCGCGATGTGCATCCAGACTATGCATTGTTCAATTCTACCACCGATCAAACAGCCATCTGGTATATGTCAGGGCCAACACGCATTGCCAGTTTGTATGGGCCCACGCTTGCTGCCGGCTGGCAATTGGTAGCCACGGGCGACTTCAACGGTAACGGCTACCCGGACTACGTGCTGTACAATGCGACCAGTCGCCAGACCGCAATTTGGTATCTGACCAATAACGTGTATCAGAGCGGCGGCTTCGGGCCCACGCTTCCGCTCAACTGGACTGTGGCGGGAGTAGCGGATTTCAATCGCGACGGCCATAGAGATTACGTGTTGTTCAATTCCAACAGTCGTCAGACAGCCATCTGGTATCTGTCAGGGCGCACGCTAATCGGAGGCGCTTACGGGCCGAGTATTCCGGGTGGTTGGGCGCTGGTGGCCACGGCGGATTTTAACAGTGACGGGCGTGCGGATTACTTGCTTTACAATGCAGCGAGTCGTCAAACAGCGATCTGGTACCTAAACAACAACGTTTTCGTCAGCGCCGCCTATGGTCCAACGCTTCCAGCCGGTTGGAGCCTGGTCGGGCAGTAAGCCTGCCAAGCGAGCCTTCGTAGGTGGGCCAACAAAATTATGTGGCTCGTTTTGCCGTCAGCTCGGCATTTTGAATCATTGATTTGCAGGAGTGCGAGTTTGCGAGACGATAGCCCATGCCGCGGGGACTATCGAAGCATGCGCAAAGTCTCAGAGACGCGACTAAGCAAACTGAGCCGACCCCACAGCCGAAATCAAAGTCTGCACAGCCGGCGAGTTCTCGAGTTTCACTGTCTGTAGTGCAGTGGCTCTGCGCTGGAGCCGTATTTATCCTCGCCTTGTTGCTTTATACCTGGACGCTCGCGCCGACGGTTACGCTCACGGACAGCGGAGAGCTGATCGTGGTTGCTCAGGGCCTTGGAATCGCACATCCGCCAGGCGTTCCGTTATGGATCGTTCTTGCCCATCTCGCCTCAATGCTGCCTTTCGGCAACGTGGCGCAACGGATCAATTTTTCGTCAGCGCTTTTCGCCGCGCTCACCTGCGGAATGCTCACGCTAGCAGTGACGGAACTAATCATTACGTCGTCACACCTGGGTGCGGCGAAGCGAAGCAAGAAAGGCATCCGGAAGACAGGGGAAGTGCGTGTTAAGCCTTATATCGTGGCTGTTCCTTCACTTGGAGCGGGATTGCTCATGGTGTTTTCCCGCACACTTTGGTCGTATGCGACGATCGCCGAGGTGTACGCTCTGAATGCGCTGCTGATTGTCATTATTTTTTTCCTCATGCTGCGCTGGCGCCGCTACATCGTCGAAAACGGAATACGGATTTCGACGCTGTCGAAGGTTGGGCAAGTCACCAATCATGACGGTTTGCTTTATTTCGCAGCACTGATATTCGGCCTGGCTTTGGGCGTTCATCATGTCACTGTTGCGCTCACGCTGCCTGCGATTGCAATTATAGTTTTTCGAACTCAGGGCGTAAGATTCTTTGCCAGCAGACGTTTCGTTTACGCGGCATTGATTTCGATCGGTGCACTCGTCGCGGTTTATTCGTATCTGCCATTTGCGGCCTCGCGATCACCCATCATCAACTGGGGCCACCCACGCTCGCTGCAGGAAATATGGTGGCATCTGAGTGGCCGCCAGTATCAGGTCTATTTTTCCTTCAAACCGGAAATAATGGGAGATCAGTTTGTTGAATTCTGCCGAATGGCATTGCGCGAATTCGGGCTTGTGTGGCTCCCGCTGTGCCTTGTTCTGGCTTTTGCCGGGTTGGTTGACGCGTTCAAGCGAGACCGTACTAGTTTTTGGTTTCTGCTGGTTATCGTGATCGCCGATTTGGCCTACGCACTTAGCTATGAAATCGCGGAAGACAAAGACGCCTATTATCTGCCAGCGTTCA
>JBKPMH010000143.1:0-3840 GCA_046732035.1 Verrucomicrobiota bacterium | reverse complement strand
AATGGAGACACCGCGAGATCCCATCGCTTCGCGTTATGAGCACGCGGCCAGAGGGCTGCGCCGTAGCGATCTTGATCACGATCCAATCAAACAATTTGGAAACTGGTTCACCGCCGCAATCGAAGCCGGTATTCGCGATGTCAACGCCATGAGCGTGGCCACTGCTGGAGCCGACAGCAGGCCATCAGTGCGGATCGTGCTGCTAAAGGGCTTTGACCACGATGGATTCGTATTTTTTACCAATTACGACAGCGAAAAAGGGAAACAGCTGGACGCCAACCCGTATGCCGCGCTCGCATTTTACTGGATCGAATTAGATCGTCAGATTCGCATTAGCGGCAAGGCACAGCGAACTTCGCGCGAAGAATCTCAAACCTACTTCCATTCGCGTCCGGTGGGCAGTCAGCTCAGCGCCTGGGCATCGCGTCAAAGCCAGGTGGTGGACGGACGCAGGGTGTTGGACGCGCGCATGGCAGAGATGACAGAGCGTTTCGGTGACAAGCGCATTCCGTTGCCGCCGCATTGGGGCGGATACCGGGTGAAGCCAGATTCAATCGAATTTTGGCAGGGTCGCCCGAACCGTCTGCATGATCGTTTTCGTTACACTCGCCGGGGGGATAGTCACTGGTCGATCGAGCGCCTGGCACCGTGATGAATGGCTTTGCCAGGTTAAATCATTGAAACCGAGATTCGATCCAGCAATTGAACGTGTCAGCCCGGGGATCTCATCATGTTAGGGACAAAGGTATGAAGAGTTCCTCCAACAAAATTGAAATTGTTCGCGGCAATATCACAGCGATCGATGCGGATGCCATCGTCAACGCAGCGAACACCACCCTCCTGGGCGGCGGCGGGGTCGACGGTGCAATTCATCGTGCCGCTGGACCCGAATTGCTCGCTGAATGCCGAACTCTTGGCGGTTGCAGACCCGGCGAAGCGAAAATCACCCGTGGATATCATCTGCCCGCACGCTTTGTGATTCACACAGACGGTCCTGCTTGGAAAGGTGGACAACGGCAAGAGCGTGACGTCCTTGTAGATTGCTATCGGAATTCGTTGCAAGTCGCCACAGAAAACGGAATCAAGACTATTGGTTTCCCGGCAATCAGTTGCGGCGCACACGGCTATCCAATTCCGGAGGCGTCGCAGATCGCCGTAAAGACTACGCGAGATTTTCTTGCGACTCATGACAGCATCGACAACGTAACTTTCGTTCTTTGGGACGAGGAGATTTGTAATGCGTATCGCAAGGTGCTCGCTGAATTCGATAACTAAATCAAAAATTAGATCTTCCGCGTAACGGATCACGTTCCTGAGAAACGCGATCAGCCCGCGGAATCCGATTTCATTTGTGTATGATCAATCCGAACGAAAACAATCTTACAAGGGACGAACCGCTGCCGACACCGGTTCAGCCGGGCGAACAACAAATTGCCTCGGGTGGGAGTGAGCCGTTTCGTCAAGCATCAAGCAAATTTTCCGCGGCTGTCAGCCAGACGTGGGACGAAACGAAGGAGAAAGCCAGCCGTGCAAAGGAGCGGACTGAGTATTTCGTACGCGAAAATCCTGTGCCGACTATTCTTGGCGCGCTGGGCCTCGGAATCGCCATTGGGTTGGCAATCCGCTTTGCATCCAGCAGCGACGACAAAGTCAAAGTTGAGGCTAAAACACCGCTCTCAGACATAGACTGGAGCGTTCTCTCTCTTCCGTTTCTTTGGCCATTGTTCAAATCAGCCCGGGAAAAATATGAGAAATCGGCCGACGCCATGAAAGATGGCGTCAAACGATTGAAAAAAATCGACGTAGACCGCTACGCGAAGCCGATTCGAAAACGCTGGAGAGCTTGGACGCGCTAAGCTCCTGGCGAATCGGCCAGAGGTTTTCACGCGAGTTTGAGAAAGCTGTTGATGAGGTCGGCCAGCGCATGGGGTACTGTGCCATGAAAGCGTGCCCACCCCCGTGGAATTGAGCGAGCCAGGCGCCGGGAATTGCATTAACCAGCTTAGAGCATTGGACGGCGGGATAACCCTGTCCGCCGTTCCAGTGGCAACTAATACGGGCCGGTTAATCTCTCGCAGCCGACTGGCGACGCCGGTACGACGCCAGCCTTCCATCGCAGTGACCTGGCGATTAACGAGGTCGGCAGACAAACGCGCACGGGCCGCTGCTACGACATCGCCGAACTCCCGATAAATGGATTCGGCGACAGCCCTCGGAAAAAGCAACGAGAGCAAACGCTGCGCCTGTTCATGAGGCGTCCCGGACGTATCAATGAGTTGAGACCAGACGTCAGACGGGGCGAGATCTGCATCGGTTCCGCCTGGATCGGTCGATAATAGGACGATCTTGTCAATTCGACTCGGTCGCTGCAGTGCCAGTGTCTGCGCAATGAAGCCACCCATCGACCATCCAAGCAAGTTTGTGCTCTCGATACCAAGGAGGTCGATGAGTCGTCCGACATCGTCGGCGAGCTGTGCGATTTCAAATGGTCGACCGGCATCCGTGGAGGAACCGATCCCGCGATTGTCAACGAGGATGAGCTCATTCGAAGATGCGAGGGCGTCAATAAACGAAGGATCCCAGTTGGTGTGCCGACGCTAGAAAGACGGCGGGAGTTACCCCCCGCCGTCTGAATAATCAGGTTGGGAACAGCTTTTATCTTCCGCTTTGCTGACCGCCACCCTGCTGGTGGCCGCCGCCCTGCTTACCGCGGCCCTGTTTTTCACGCTCGCGCTGCTGTCGCTCACGCTCCTGTCTCTTTTGATCTTGCTCTTTTCCACTCTGCTGTCCAGGACCGCCGGATTTGCCCGGTTCGTTCGGATTGCGTTGTGTTGCCATATTACCTTTCATTTCTGTTATTAGCTTCTGACCCGTCTTGTTACTCTGCGACAAGTCTTCCTTTTTCTTTCACATCGCGTTGAAGCCTACGGTTGGACTGAAAAAGCAGTCGGTTTGACGGATGAATACTCAGTCGGGAAAAACCCTACAAGATAACTAGTGCGGTACAGCAAGGAACCAAACAGCATTGCGGCCGCGAAACACCAGTTAGAGCTATGTCTACGCATTGGAAACCTGGAGAATACGAGCGCAATGCGGAGTCGCTAAAAAGGGCTGTCGAGTCGCTGAGGAAGAACGATCGGCAACAGCAACCTGAGAAAACCGCAGATACGTCGCGTCCAGCAATGAACGCAGTGAAAAAGCCGCGAAAGCAAAACGCGCGCCGTCAGTGATGCACTCCGATAGGTGACCGCGAAGTCCAGACGGTAAGACCGAGGACGCGACGTTTTACGAATTAGAATACCTGCGCCTATATAGCAGGGTCGTATGAAAATACTCGCGGAGAAAATCGCCAAGGAATTAAAGGAAGCAAACCATTGTGCGATCTACGAAAATGACCTAAACCGCGTCTGGCCGACCAATGGTAAGCGTCGTGAAGCCGCGATTGCGTCGTTCGCTCAACAGCACGGCTGGCGGCTTCGCCATTACAAAGACGGATTCTTTGCAATCTTTGACAAAGAGCCTTCCGAGTAGGCGACTGAACGTTTCTGCCTCAATCTGTCAGTTCCGATTCGTCTCAGACTGCTGCTACCTTAGCCACCACTTGTTCAATTCTCCCAGTTATGCCGGGTTTCGATCGCTTTCGCGGTGTCGGCGCTTTCTTAGCTTTTGGGTTGATTAACTGTTTAGCGAGTTTCGTTAACTTCTTGTCCGTTTGGGCTTCCTCGCGCAATGTCGTATTCAGCAGCCGAGCGCCCTGGCGATCGCCTAACAGCTGGGCATAGGTCCGGGCACAGCCGTATCCCGCGATCTCATAATGCTCCACTCGCTGGGCGGAGGCGA
>JBKPMH010000142.1:0-5027 GCA_046732035.1 Verrucomicrobiota bacterium | reverse complement strand
TGACCCAACGTGTGATCCGGGCGTTGGAAAATCCGTTTGTTACGATGCTGGCGCACCCAACTGGCAGGCTGCTCTTGAAACGGGATCCTTACCAAATCGACATCCCGAAGATCCTCGATGCAGCTGCTCGTACCGGCACTTGGATCGAACTCAACGCTGCACCGAAACGCCTCGATCTCGACTGGCGCTGGTGGCCACTGGCCAAACAAAAAGGTGTTAAATGTGTCATCAACCCGGACGCGCATCGTACCGAGCGATTGCAAGATTTATGGTTTGGAATTGGGATTGCGCGCAAAGGGTGGCTGACCAAAATGGATGTGATGAATTGCCTCCCGCTCGCTCAAATTGAGAAGGCGCTTCGAGCGAAGCAACAAAAGGTAGGGCGCGATCGCTGAGCGCGCCGAAACTTCACGGACGGCCCGCGGTCCGTCCCTCCCATTAACACTTTTCTCGTTGCGGCATAAACATGGTGAGGCATTTGCAAGCTCCACCAGCCTTGATGAATTCAGTCATCGGTAATCCGTGGCAGCGATAGCCGCGGTCTTGAAGGGCCGCGACGAGGCGCGGCGCGCCTTCGGGTAAAACAATATCCCGCCCGATGACGATCGCGTTGCACGAAAAGTGCACTGCTTCCTCCGGCAACACGTCGATCAAACCAGTGACGTGTTCGCGAATTGCGCGCTGACCGTAATCATCGAACGCCGAAGGAAACCAAAATGCCGAACCGTCTGGCAATGGACAAAAGCACGTGTCGAGATGGTAAAAGCGCGGATCGGCCAACTCCACCGAGATTACGAGACATCCAAGGATATCTGCCAAGGTGCGATGAGATTGGATATCGGAACGAAATTTGTAACCACAAAATAGTGCGTCGCCGCCAAAAAGGGCGTCGCCTTCGCCTTCAAAATAGAGATTTTTCGGCAGCCAAGTCACTTCATAACCCCGTTGTTCCATCCATTTCGCGAAGAACGGCTGTTCGCCCGCACGCTCCTTATGGCGAAAATTACTGGGAATAAATTTACGGCCAACCGTCAACCCCGCGTTGGCGGTGAAAACCATATCGGGAAGTCCCTGCTGGGGTGAAATCAAATGAACGTCGCAATCGAGATTCGAGAGTTGCGTGTGCAATTGTTTCCACTGTTTTTGGACCAAAGCTGCGTCGGCCCCGTGCGCGCGGTTCATCCATGGATTGATCTCGTATTCGATGCCGTAGTAATCCGGCGGACAGAGAAGCAGCTCGCGCATAGCACTGGCAATTTACTCGCGAACGCGCGACTCAGTAAGACAATCGGCCAGTTCCTGCAGAAACGGGTCCACGTCCGTCACCAGGCCGATCGCCTGCAGCGGCTGATGTTCGACCGCTCGTTCCACGGCAGTCGGGTCAATATCGACACATACTGTTTTTACAGTCGGCGCGAGCATGCTGGCCACGGCAAGTGAATGCTGGACAGTCGCTAACAGCATCACATGAGTTACATCGGTGAGCTTTTGGCGCATGACTTTTTGAGCCTGAATTACATCGGTCGTTACCCCGGGAATCGGTCCCTCGTCGCGAATCGCGCCGGTCAGTACAATATCAACCTCGTGGCGTACGCAGGCATGCATGACGCCGCCAGTGAGAAGTTTTTGTCGCACCGCGGCCCCAATTCCGCCGGCCTCGCGAATAGTATTGATGGCACGCAGATGGTTCTCATGTCCCCCTCGCGCGACAGCGATGTCAGGATTCATTCCCAGGGAGGTTCCGTACAATGCGCGTTCCACATCATAAGCGGCAAACGAATTTCCGGCGAAAAGCCGATTGACGTAGCCTGCTTCGATCAGGCGCACTAAATGATGACCAGCACCGGTCCGTACAATCGAAGGGCCGGCGACAATTGCGATCTTACCCTTCGCTTCCTTTGCACGCCGTAACTCCTCACCGAGTTCCCGAATAATGGCCGATTTTGGTTCGTCAGCATCAACAATCGTATTAATGAATTGAAAAATATCGGTGTGCGTCGTCGAACGCTGCACTGGCACCACGCGGATCCCTTGATGACCGACCACAATTTGGTCGCCTTTCATGACGTCGAAAAACTTAACTGCCCGGGCCGACTCCTTTTTTCGATCAAGCGCAATCGCGCTGTTGCTCATTGCAGGTCGCACCTCGATTTCTGTGCCGTCACAGCGAACAAACGTTTGCTGATTAGTCGTTACGTAGAAATCGCCCGGGAAAACTCCGTCCGCAGGTGCATCCGCGAGTTGCACATTCGCGCGCTCAATCACTTCAGCGCCGTGCTGACGAAGACGCAGCATCAATTCGTCGAGTGCTTCGCCTGTGTCAGCCGACACCTCAATCCGTGCGAAGCTCTGGTCCGCTCTTCGTTGACCGATGTTGATTTCGCCTATCTTGAAGTTTGCGCCATGCGTCAGAATTTGATCAAGAACCTTGGGCAAAATCAGAGAATCAATGATATGCCCGCGTAACTCGATCGTTTCCGAAACCATCCGTAAACGTAGCCGATCAGAGTGACTGCGCCAGTTGCGCACAAACCCCGTTCGCAATTTCTCATTCATGGTTCAACTTCTCTTCCATTATGGAAAAACCGAACGCGCGAGGTCCTTCGCCGAATCGTAAAGCGCACCGCGCGCTGGGGCATGTTCTGAATCGAAAACCCAAACGACCACCACGACTGCCGGGGAAGAAAAATGTCGCGGCCACAGACCGCGCGGCCAGTCGCTAGACAATATCGCCATGCACGAGTATTTGCCGGCCCTCGCCGTAAAGATTGCACAGGCGCTGTCGATCAAGTCTGAATATGTGGTAACCCAGGCTGCGGAGCTGCGAATTCTTCGAGAAATGTCAGACACGGATGTCCGAGAGTTCGCAAAAAATCACGGGTGGCGCGTAATACGCCGTCTCGGGGGGCGGCAGATCGAATTTTACAATGACGCAAGCCAGCGCGCGTTGTAGGCCACTAGAACGACACTGGACAGCGCAGAGCTGTTAGCTTACGAATTCGCCAAGCGTAGTTAAATGGAAGCAGCCAAAATCTATTTCATTATTTTCGGCATTCTGACGATCGCAGGCGGCATTATCGGTTACGTCAAGGCAGGCAGCGTCGCGTCCATCATTGCCGGGTCAATCACTGGGATACTGCTATTGGTTGGCGCATTTCTGCTTCCTGAACATCGCGCTATCGGGCTGGCAACTGCCTTCATTATTTCACTTTTACTCGCTGCGCAGTTTGCTCCCAAGTTCATACGAACCGGAAGAGTCATGCCTGCAGGAATGATGGCGATTCTCAGTGTGATCGGGCTCGTCGCGGCAATCGTCGCCTGGGTAAAAAAGTAATCGCGTGGGAAGAATTCGTCTGCGGACGTGGCGGCTGGTGGTGCTGGTGATTTTCAGCGCGCTTTTCGCGGCCATTGTTTATCGCTGGATCTCGCTCGAACGCCTGCAGCATGTCGCACCAGTAGAAGTCGTTATTACGCCCACGCCTAGCGCGACACGGCCGCCTCAAATCACTGGAAAATTGGATACGGCGAAATTGTTCAATGGCATCACCCTCCATTCAACAGTCGAAACGATGCCCGGTGCCGATGCTACGACCGAGCGCGGCGAGGCCGACAGCTACGTCCTTGACCTAAAATTGGAGGCGCGGGTCCCCTCACCAAACAGAACCATTGAAGAACTGGCCAAAGTCAATCCGCAGTTACCGACACTTTTTCCCGGATTGGCGTCGATGCTTCCAGCCGATCCGGTTTCACCACTCTACGCTCAGCTCTACGATACGAAAGTCAGAATGCTTCGCGAAAATCTTGCTCGACTCGATTTGCTCCTGTCGCGGCATAACTTTTTCGATTGCCAAACCATCCTGCAGCTTCAACATCCGCAGACGCATCGGAAGGCCCTCCTGCTCCAGGCCGATATGGATGTGGACGCTGATGGCTCCGATTCCGATCGGCTACCAATTGGCACGGGTACACCGGCAAATTTCAAGCCGTCCACCAGCTATCGCTGGCCAAAGAAGGCGTCGGAGCCTAATCCTTATCTCGCAGCTACCGAAGAGAAATTGAAGCACGCCGAAGCCGAATTCGCCCTCTCAACGACGGCTCCGGCCCGAAAACGCGATCTGCGCAACATCATCACTCAGTTGCGTGCGGAAATCGGCACACTCAAGAAATTCAGTTTCCTCATTGGATCGACCGATCCCTTCATCGTGGTACCGGGCGCGTTTCTGCATGCCAGTGATCCGGTTAAGCTTGGTGACTACGCTCTCGTTATTTTCGGGAACTCGATTTATCCGGCCCTGGTGGGCGACGTTGGTCCCAACGACAAAGCCGGCGAGGCTTCACTGCGTATCGCAAAGGAGATCAACACGCTTTCAACTCCCTACAACCGGCCGGTCAGCGATCTCAAAGTCACTTACCTGATCTTTCCTGATACTGCTGACAAACCATTTGGTCCTCCGGACCTGGAAAAGCTCCAGGCGCGCTGCGAAACTCTCGTCAAAGAAATCGGCGGGGCCAGCGCGCCGCTGCATCGCTGGGAAAATATTATCCCTCTTTCACCCACTCCCAGCGCGGTGTCGAGTCCCCTGGCGACGCCGATCGTAACCCCGTCTCCTTCGTCAACTGTACCCGCGGGACCTTCTAGTTCGCCATCACCAGGATTTGCATTTCCGATTCATAGCCCCGTCGCAACCGCCGCTCCTGATTCCACACTTTCGCCAACGAACTCACCCAACGCGAGGCGAAATCCAATCAAAAAGAAACGCAAGCCGTGAAGTCGAAGACCCGCTGCGTGTCTGAGGTGCGCACAATTTCAAGCCGTACTGGTTCGCATGATCATTCGTGATGCAGTTGAGGCTGATCTGCCCGCGATCGTGGAGATTTACAACGCCACGGTGCCAACGCGGATGGTAACGGCCGAGCTCGAGCCCACCACTGTCGAAGCGCGTTTGCCGTCGTTCCGCGAACATTCACCGGAGCAATATCCCTTTTGGGTTGCAGAGTTGGAAGGGCGCGTGATTGGCTGGCTCGAT
>JBKPMH010000141.1:0-26541 GCA_046732035.1 Verrucomicrobiota bacterium | reverse complement strand
ATTTGTAATCTATTGCCATCGCTCGAGTTGTTCTGGGAACGGACATTGTGAGCAGTCAGAAATGTCGCGCATGCAAAAGTCCTCATAAATTTGAAGTAAACCCTGTTGATTCGCGACGGTTTTCAGGAATTGTTTCCGGCGCGGGTCATCTCCGAAAAGGCGCGTCGCCCCTGTCTCCAGGCGACGGTTGGACAGTTGTGCCGGCAGTTTGGAATATTCTGTCCACACATTTTCGTCGAGCGAGCCCGACGCATTGAGGGCGTGTGCCAGCCAAAACGGAAATAACACATTAGCCAGGATATCCGCCACGCGTGCTGCGCCAATCAACGCCATTTTTTTCGGTGCCTCTCTGGAGGTCAGCGTGTAATGAAAATTCCAAAACGGATGATCCAGCGTCTGGAAAAATTGCTGCGCTGCGCTAACACTGCTCTGACCCGAAGCGCGCTGAAGACGAGTCCAGTCGCGCGCCAGAATTGCCAAAGCCGCGAGCCGACGTTGTGGATGATTCACCGGCCGAGTGCTGCTGAAATTCCAGGTTTTGTCAGGCAAAATCAGGCGTTGTAACGCCTCACGATGCGGCCACCATCGGTCCCATAATTGCCGGACATATGCGCGCGTCGATTTCTTGTAGACATCCAGATCGGCGGTTTGCAGGAAACCGGCTATCCCAAATAGCATCGATTCAATATCGGCGGGAGCTTCGCGCAGCGTTTTCAATGACAATCGTTGCGTGATCAGCGTGAATGGCAACTTGTTCTCTTTGTAACCGAGCGCGGCTGCCAGCTCCTGAAAAAGCACTTCATCGCGTCCGCGGCTCTCAATTTTGTGGCGAACGCGCTTCGCCTTTTGTTGCAGTCGAAATTGCGCTGCTGCATGTAGGACCGAGCGGACGCGGTCTTCAGGCAAATCTTTGAGTGGCGCCTGACAACGCCCCGGTCGCGCAAGCGGAATGTTGGGATTGAATGCGTTTGGTAAGACTGCAGGATCGATATGAACCTGCGGCACGTTGCGGTTCGATTTTGTTCGGGTAAAAAATTTGCGATCGCTTTTCTCCATAAAAACGTGCAACACCGTCGCTTCAAAGGCCGGGTTGATTGCGTGACCGTGCGTCTCCCAACTCCGATCCAGAATATCTATTTCGATGCACCCGCGAGTTGGGTCGCCGCCGTTGATTCGAACCGCAGCATCACGAAAGTCCGGTCCGGCTTCGCGGTTCCATGTTCCGAATTGGATGACTTCAATTTCATCTCCGGCGGTGCTGGTGAAATGCTTCCCGAAATCTCCAGCAAACCAGCGAGCCTGAAGTTCCAGTTCCGATGGGATTTTCGGTGAGACAAACAGTGGCGCTTCCCGGACACGATCGGAATCACGCAGGTCTGCGTAACGATCGGCGAGCGAGATCACGCTTCAGGATTATGAGAACCAGACTTCCAAATGTCACGCGCTCAGTCCAGCACACGCAGAATTCGAGGGTTAATCAACGGTATTGGCGGAGTCCGCGGCGAGCTGCTGCTCGTGCAATACCGGTTCGTTTAACCGCCGGTTTAGATCTTGAACAATTCGTTCGACCAAGATCGCCTGTGGACGCGCGAAGATGAACAAATACCGAGATCCTTTTCCATCTTCAGGAGAAATGACAAGGTTCTCGGCAAGAAATTTCGGTTCGTGCGCGGCGCTCAGCCCTTCCAGGTCGATTGCACGCGCAACTGCGCGTCCACCTTTTCGTGCTACAAAAATTAGCCTGTGCGGCTCCTCATTCGTGGCGACGAGAGCGCCGAACAAATTTGCCGGGATGCGCCGGCCGCGTCCACTGACGCATGGCACGGCCCAGGCGATCGTCTCGCCCAGAATGTTTTCCTTGCCGAAAACCGGTTCGAGCCTCGCCGGCAACGTTGATGGTAACTGCACCGGCGTATCGCGGTCGGCTGGTCCATTCAACTTTCTCCAAGCCAGCCAAATTTTCACTTTCATTCCGCGCCAAATTCTTGGCGCAAAGTAGAGGAACGCACCGATGCAGATCAGAAAAATGACCAGAGCAAGGATTGGATTAAAGTGCACCAAGGCGAGTCCGCCGAGCACCGCCGCGTCTTCCCCCAGGCTTAATCCGATGTTTGAAAAAGGTTCCGGTGACGCATTCGTGGCGAGGCGCGTCGCCGCCTTCGCGCTGTGTGCCACCAGACTCGTGCCACCCGCGAGCAGCGCTACAATGACCGTGTATGCGGGACTTGGATGACCAAGCACCTGAATTGCAAGTAGCGCTCCGCCGATGGGACGGATCACCGTGTGAACGGCGTCCCATACCGAATCGACCCACGGAATCTTATCCGCGAAAAATTCCAGGAAATATAAAATGCCGGCAATCGTTATAATCCATGGATTACCCAGAATATCGAGCGATTGGTACTGCGGTGCGAGTATGATCCATTGAAAATGAATCGCCAAACCCGTGACGAAAACTGTTAAATAAAGATTAATCCCGGCGAGCGCAGCGAGTCCGAGCGCGACCGCAAGTAGATCAAGTCTCTGCACGAGGGGACTATACAACGCACTCACAAGGATAAAAGGGTTACTCGCCTCGCGCTGGTAACATTTGTAAGGTTTTTAACTTCGCTGATAATCTGCGCCATGCTCGACATTCGCCTGATTCGGGAGAAACCAGATTTTGTTCGCGAGCGCCTTGCCACGCGGGGGGCAGGGGACGAGGCCAGAATCCAAGACGTATTGCGCGTAGATGCTGAGCGGCGACAGACTGAAACCGAGCTGCAACAGTTAAACGCCGATCGTAAGCGTCTGAGCAAGGAAATCGGCAGCAAAAAATCGCGCGAAGAACCGACCGACGAGCTGGAGCAGCGCGTGCGCGGAATTGGTGAAGAGATTAGCAGGTTGAACTCGCGAGTAACGGCTGCTGAAGAGAATCAAAACGATTTCCTGCTCCGGATTGCGAACCTGCCGCACGAAAGCGTTCCGATCGGAAAAGACGCAACCGCTAATCGTCTGGTGCGGACTTGGGGCGAGAAGCCGCAGTTGAGTAAACCCCTGGATCACGTCGGCCTTAGCGCAGTCCTAAATCTTCTCGACATGGAACGTGCCGCAAAACTGAGTGGCAGCGGGTTCATCTGTTTCACCGGTGCCGGCGCGCGACTGGAGCGGGCTCTGGTCAATTTCATGATTGATTTGCACACGCGCGACCATGGTTACACCGAAATTAGTCCGCCGTTTGTGGTTCGACGCGATTGCATGATCGGCACGTCGCAGCTGCCGAAGTTTGAAGAGGACATGTACGGTCTGGAGGAAAATCAGATGTTTCTTGCGCCGACCGGCGAGGTTCAACTCACGAATCTTCATCGCGCAGAAATTGTAAGCGAAGCCGATCTGCCCAGGAAATTTGTTGCTTACACTCCATGTTTTCGGCGCGAAGCGGGCGCGGCGGGCCGCGAAACCCGAGGCATTCTTCGTGTCCATCAATTCGACAAGGTGGAGCTGGTCAAGGTCACGACGCCGGAAACATCCTACGACGAACTGGAATCACTTGCCGCTAACGCAGAACGCGTGTTGCAATTGCTGGGCCTGCATTATCGCGTGGTAGAACTTTGTACCGGCGACCTGGGTTTTGCCGCGGCGAAGAGCTACGACATCGAGGTCTGGTCGCCGGGACAAGATGCGTACCTGGAAGTGTCCAGTTGCTCCAACTGTGAGGATTTCCAAGCGCGACGAATGCAGCTTCGATTTAAGGATCGAGATGGGAAAAATCGGTTCGGCCACACCCTAAACGGCTCGGGTGTCGCTCTGCCGAGATTGTTCGCGGCATTGATCGAGACCTATCAGCAAAGCAATGGCTCAATTCGAATACCGGAAAAGTTACAGCCGTATTTCGGCGCGGAAATGATCAGAACGACGAATTAGGCTTCGTCGTTATTGCAGCCCCGGGATTCCAAGGCCGCCTGTGATCCTGCTCATTTCTGATTGTGCGAGCGCTTTTCCCTGCTCCACGGCCTGTTGAACCGCGCTCAACACCATTTCTTCGAGAAATTCTACGTCACTTGGATCGACAACTTCTTTGTCGATTTTGATCGCTAGCACGTCACCCGCGCCGTTTGCTGTCACTTTCACTTTCCCGCCAGCGGCGCTCACCTCGACAGTTTTGTTTTCGAGTTCGGCCTGCGTTTTGGCCATTTGCTCCTGCATCTTCTGCGCCTGCTTCATCAATTTATTTAGGTTCATGGGATTTTTCCTGTCATGTTGAGCGGAGCGAAGCAAAGCCGAAACATCTTTGGATTTATCTCAAGTCAGAGATTCTTCGACTTCGCTCGGAATGACATACGTGTGTTTTACGACCTTACCCGAGCGTTGAACAAACCGATCGCCTCCTGAATAAGCGGATCTTCCTTGAAATTTTCAGCTCGAGAATCCTGTGAACCTTGCGGCTGTTTGGAAGCAAGGCTCTCTTTTACGTTCAGTTTCACGCTCCAATCTTTTCCGGTGATTTCATGCAGTAACCTTTCGAGAAATTTGCGATTGGCTTGCGTACCGAGAATTTCCATTTCCGCTTTATCGTTGGGAGCAAACCCAAGTTGGAAGTTCCTGCCTTCGGCCCCAAGCACATGAGCCGCTAGCGCCGAATTTCGCACGAAGGCTCTTTGCGCGGGAATTTTGGCGAGAATTTTCTCCCACAACCCGGCTGCATCTGGTTCGTCAGCGGTTTCCATTTCCGCTACGCACGTGGTTTCCGATTTGCTGTAGCCGGGAGCGCCGATCGTGGCCTTTGAAGTAGCCGGTCTCTCCCTGCCGCGGTCACCGCCCGCGGCTACAGGTTGCACGGAAGAGCTGTGCGGTTGTGAACCGCCGCCATCGCGCAACTGCCCAAGCTTTTCGATCACTTCATCCAACGTCGCTTGGCCCAGGCTCTGAATCGCCTTGATGATCGCGACTTCGAAATGGAGCTTTTTGTTTGGCGCCCATTTTATGCGCCCTTCGGCAGCGGCAAATTGATCGACCAGCTCAAGCAAGCGGTCGGTCGTAACCAACCCGGCATGTTCCGCAAGGCAGGTTTGCACTTCTGCCTCGACATCTTCTTTCAATGCATCCGGTTTTACCTTGAACACGAGCAGATCGCGCAGATAAGCGATCAAATCCGACATTAACCGCATCATATCTTTGCCTGCCTCGCTTTGCTGATTCAGCAGATCGATTGCACCTGGGGTTTGGCCTCGCAAAATCCGCCCCGTAAGATCGGTCACCGTCTGTTCGCTTGTGAACCCAAAAACATTGAGCACATCGTTCTCGCTAATTTTCTCTCCGCAAAAGGCGACCAGTTGATCGAGCATCGATTCCGCGTCGCGCAAACCGCCCTCTGCTCCACGCGCGATGGCATGCGCAGCCGCAGACTCAAGTGTGATGTTTTCCTTCCCGGCGATGAATTGCAGGTGTCTTGCGATGAGATTGGCGGCAATGCGGTGGAGATCGAACCGCTGACACCGGCTCAGAATAGTGGCCAACACCTTCTGCGGCTCGGTGGTCGCGAAAATAAACTTCACATGTTCGGGCGGCTCTTCGAGCGTTTTTAGAAGCGCATTGAACGCCGCCGGCGAAAGCATGTGCACTTCGTCGATGAGATAAATCTTGTAGCGCCCCTTCGCCGGCGCGTATCGAACATTCTCACGGAGTTGCCGGACGTCTTCAACACTATTGTTGCTGGCACCATCGATCTCGATCACGTCAAGACTGTTGCCGCCGGCAATTTCGCGGCAGTTATCGCATTCTCCGCATGGAGTCACCGTCGGTCCTTTGACGCAATTGAGCGACTTGGCCAGGATTCGCGCGGTCGACGTCTTTCCGACACCGCGTGGGCCGACGAACAGGTACGCATGAGCAAGACGATTTTGCGCGACCGCGTTTTTCAACGTGCGCGAGACGTGCGTCTGCCCCACCAAATCGTCGAATGTTTGCGGCCTATATTTTCTCGCGAAAACCTCGTAACTCACGCGATTAATCTAGATGCGGCGGGGGCTTCGCGAAAACACAAAATAGAATTCAGCTACGAATTAACGGGAATGGCCTGTCATTCGGGCAACGGGAATATATGGATTTTCATTGAGCGTCGCGTATTGCACGTTGAGCGTGGGACGTTTTCCAATGTTTGAAAAGCATATGTCGAATTTAATCTTCGCCTTTCTGCTGTCGTTCGTAATTGTGACTGGCTCCTTCGCACGTGAGCCGATCAAGCATTTGCCAGCCACGCCTGCTGCTGAAAGCAAGATCGTCCGCGCGCGAGATCTTGGGGTTGCGTTCGAAGGCACACCGGGAACGTTCAACGCCATCACCGACGTATCTGGCGTCGAAGTCGGCTATACGACGTTAATCAGCGGTGAAGGCAAATTAGAGGTCGGGAAAGGTCCGGTGCGCACCGGTGTCACTGCGATTCTGCCACGCGGGCATGCTTCGTTGAACGATCCGGTATACGCAGGGTTTTTCAGCTTGAACGGGAATGGTGAAATGACCGGCACCGCGTGGGTTGATGAAAGTGGATTTCTCGAAGGCCCAATCGTTATCACGAACACACACAGCGTTGGAGTTGCACGCGACGCGGTGATTGCCTGGCGTGTCAAACACGGCGCCGCTGATAAGACCGGCTATTGGTGGAGCCTGCCTGTTGTCGCGGAAACCTGGGACGGCTGGCTGAACGATATCAATGGATTCCATGTTAAGCCGGAGGACATCTGGCACGCGCTCGACAATGCCCACGGCAGTGCGGTGGAGGAGGGGAGCGTAGGAGGAGGGACAGGGATGGTCTGCTTCGATTTCAAAGGTGGAAACGGAACGGCCTCCCGGAAGATCGATATCCGGCCACAAGCAAAAGACACGGCAGCACAAAGTTTCGTTGTTGGAGTATTCCTTCAGGCGAATTTCGGTGAGCGCGGGCAGTTAATGATCCGCGGTGCACCGGTTGGAAAAGAGATTCCGGCTGACGTTTACAAACAGGAAAGCGGATCTTGTATTGCTGTGGTCGCCACCAATGCTCCGCTTTTGCCACATCAATTACAGCGGTTGGCCCGGCGTGTATCCCTCGGACTTGCTCGGACCGGAGCCGTTTCGGGAAATGAGTCCGGCGATTTGTTCATCGCATTTTCGACCGCGAACCCGAACGTCGCCGGTCCGGATCAAGTCACGCACAATGTGGCCACAATCCCAAATGATCTGATGGACCCCATTTTCACTGGCGTGGTGCAAGCAACTGAAGAAGCGGTTGTGAATGCCTTGGTCGACAATCACTCCATGACGGGACGCGATAATCATCGCGCCGATGCGCTGCCGCATGATCGGCTTCGTGAAATTCTGAAGCAGTTGCGCTGATCGCGCCGTACTCATCATTAGCTACTGTAGCCACGCCGCTGTGTCGCCGTGCCGCCGACTAGACACAAGTGAGAGAGCCTCGATCCGCCTCAGGCGGACGAGGCGGCTACAGCGTAGATCGACCTAGATCATCATGATCAATATTGGCACAACTTTCGTCGCAGCTATCTCCAGGACATGGAGCGTCAATTTTTCAGCACGCTCCTGCGATTGAGCCGGCTGGCTATCCACGAAGACTCTTAGATCGCGTTTTTGGTTTTCTACGAAGAACTCGAAGTCCTCCTTGTCGATCTTTCGTTTCTTTAAAAGCACAAGGCGCTCTTCGAGTTCCTGTGCGTTTTGGCGAATTAGCTCGCTTGTGTCGCCTTTTGCTTGTGCCAGTAAATCTTGAAATTCTTTAATCGATGCCGCGACCGATTCGTCAGTGACCTGGTCGAGAGCCGAATCGAGCGCCGATTCTTTGCGTAAACTCTTTCGCGGCGATTTCTTGCGCTTTCTCTTACCGGCCGAGGGCATGATCATAAATCTTGTTGACGTCTTTCTTCATCTCGCTCGCCAGCGCGGGCGTGATCTTGCCGCGGCTCGCTTTACTTCGCAGATGTGAGGCGTCGGCGTCGAACTGGCCTTTGAGATCGACCAGTACCGGCCGTCGCGCGGTAAATTTCTCATCGGCGATGGCTTTTTGGAATTTCGCGTTTCCCTCATTTACTTTGGCGTCGAATGCGGCGGAGTTGAACCGTTTGCCGGGTACAGCGAACTGATCGATAAACGCGAGCTCAAAATTGCGCAGGCTTTCAATCTCCGTGTCGCTTCCGCTCTTACTGAAAGTCGCGGTACCGCAGCTTGTGATGACAATCGCCGCGGCGCAAAGGAATAGGTTTCGGAAAGCGAAACTCCTGGCGGCATTCGAGTTCATAAGGGCGGGGTCGTTAGGCGTTGATCTTGCGCCTGCTCGGTTTGTTGTGTCAAGACATGACCGTTGCTGTAGGTATTAAATCCTAACAGACACGACACTCATTGTTCGCTGAGCTATTTTGTTGCCTGCTGTAACGCAGCAGGGTCATCCAGAAGGATCCATTCGATGATTGAAACCGGCAAACTTCCGTTCTTGATTAAATCATCATGGAATTGACTGAGACGGAACTGGTCGCCTTGTCGATCTTTATAACGGCCAAGGAGATTCATGATCTGCCACTTGCCAGTGATATAGCTGATTTTTTGTGTTGGACTCGAAGCTGCTCCGGCCGCTTCGCCTTCCGCCGCTTCGCGATCCAATCCGCCAGCGTCCATAAAATATTTGACCGCCTGTTCGAAGGTCCATCGGCCAGTGTGCAGATTCACGTCAACTCCAATGCGAGCCGCGCGATAACGCGACAAGCGTAGGATTTGTCCCTGTGCGGCCGAATTGTCGGGATAGGCGCCAGTTCGCATGAGCATCTCTTCGCCGTAAAGGGCCCAGCCTTCGATGAACACGGAATCGCCATGCTGACGCCGTATTTCGTCCTTTAAATGATTAGCGATTGATAGTTGAAGGAAATGCCCTGGAATCCCCTCGTGTCCGAGGATTGGTCGTGGATCTTCGATGGCCGCGCGAATATAGAAGTTTTTCGAGTCCGGATGGTAGGTGGGAATGAAAAAGAATCCGGTTGAATCCTTATCGTAAACGCCGGGAGGATTCATGAAACCGCCGGGGCTGGTTGGCTTGAAAGCGTCGGGCAGCTGTCGAATTTGAAATGGGCCGAGATATTCAGGCAGAGTCACAAGGCTGTGTTTCTTCAGGAAGCTGATCATTTCCGCTTCACGGCTTTCGTACCCTTTCAGGAATGATTCCTGATCGGGTGGAATGTGGGCAGCCCGTTTTGGATCCGGATCGGCTAGTTTCGGATCGGGCAAAAGCGCCTCGAGCGCCCGATAGCGCGCCAGCTCGGCACGGCCAAGCATCTCTACCTGTTCGGCGTTAAGTGGCAGCAGCAAAACACGCTTGAGATAATAATTATAGTTTGCTTCGCCCATGGGTGTGAAATCGACCATGTTGGGCAGACGTTTTTCCAATTCGTCGGCATAATCGTGAATAGCAGCAACAGCTGCATCGCGCGCTTTGACCAGTTCATCGTGCTCGTTAGCCGAAAGCCCGACATCAAGCGCCATCAAGCTCTTGTTCAAAAGGGGATCGATTGAGCGCGCCGATTCAATCGCCAGTTTCGAGTAAAGTTTTACGGGATTTTGCAGGTTGCCTAGGCCTTGCCTCAACAGCGCCGGCATTTGTTTGAGGCGCGACGTCGCGCCGACGGCACGTTTTTGGGGAGTATCGTACTCCTTTTTCAGCAGCGAAAAGATGCCATCTGAGCATTCGCCGACGTAAACCTGCGGATTTGTGCGTTCGAATTTCAGAATGCGATCGCCGAAATCGACATTCTCCAACTGCGCACGAAACAAGATCCAGTCGATGCGATCGTTCTTTGGCCAGTTATCGGTTTTCATCGCGCGTACCTTTTCCAGGAGTGAATGCACGTGTTGCGCCCGCTCTGCGATTTTGGCCGGTGAATAATCAGTCAGCCGATCGTCCCACGTATGCAGTCCGGCCTCACTGCTCCGGACCGGGTAATTTTCATTCCGCCAGGCGTAATATTCGTCAGCCATCTTGCGCAGAGCATCAATTCCATTGGAACTCGGGTTCTTGAACGCGTCAGCGCTGACGGCCGGCGTTGCTTTCGTTATCAGCGCCTTGTTTGAAACATCCGTGTTACGCTGCGGAGGCGTCTGGGCGTGGCCAACTGCGAACATCATTAGGAGCAATGTGGAAATGCCGGCTAAGAAGTTGGCTTTGCGCATGAGGCGAATTGTAATGCCGACTGCCTGATCGCAAAACGCAAAGCGATGATGCCGTAGCGGGAATCAATGAACTATGTGGCGTTGTCTTTCGCCTCTCCCTTCGTAAGGGACAGGATAGGGTGAGGGTTTTGCTAACAGTTGTCGTCCCGGACAAAACCCCTCACCTCAATCCTCTCCCCTTTACGGAAAGGGAGAGGCGGACCAAGCGGCTATCGCGTTGAGCGCTGTCTGCAGTATTTCACTCGTGCCCATCCAGTTCTTTGAGCAATTGGTGTTTCAAGTGGCGACGCGCAGCCTTCTTAATCGCGCGTCGCTCCGCCGCGACTGATTCCTTCTCCGCCTGGCGTTCTCTTCGTGTTCGTTTGTCAATCGAGCGCGCCAAATGCGAAATCTTCGGGCGACGTGCGCCGATTTTTTTCTCGTTGGGCTTTGCGTAGGGATCCACGGAGAACGTTAACGCTTCTTATTGGCAATAAAAAGGACTGGAATCGCAGCAAGTTGAAGAATGACTGAGAACAGTACCACAGCGACGATCGATCTGTCGTATAACAACCCCATCGCTGCGCTTCCTAAAAACCATGCAACCCCGTATCCGGTATCAAACACGCCAAAAGCGGTTCCGCGCTTTCGTGTCGGGATAACGCCAGTAAGCATCGCTTGAAAAAGCGAGCCCTGCGCGCTCATTCCGATACCCCAAAAAATCATTCCAATCAGTGACAAGCTCGATGTGCCCAGGAACACAAACGGAGCGGCACAGGCGGATATAAGGAAAGCAAACAACGATACGTTTGGGCCGAACCGGTCCAAGAGCCGGCCCAAAGGAATGGATGCAAGGGCACTGGCGGCCATCGCAACTGCATAAAACACGGGGATCAAATTTCCCGGTACAACATGCGCCTTGTGAAAATGAAAGCCGATCAATGCGAAATCGGCGAACCCTGCAGCAAGCAACAGGCCGGCGACGAAATAGATCCAGTAACTGTGCGCCAGATTAGTCGCGGCAAAGTTGCGACCGCTACCTTCTTCTAACTCGTGCGGGCGGGGATGAAGAAGTCTCGCCAGTACCAGGGTTCCAAGACAAAACAATGCCGGCATCAGTAGAATGCCGAAACCGGTACGGTAACCGCCATTCAGATATAGCACCAACGCCATGAGTAAAGGGCCGATGGTTGCGCCTGCTTGATCGAGCGCCTCATTCAGTCCAAATACCCAACCAACGCCAATCGATCTGCCGGCGTACGAAAGCATTGCTTCTACGGTGGGCTTGCGAATGCCTCGCCCGACACGCTCGGAAACCACGAAGGTCGCTGCCATCGGCCATTGTTGGACCAGCGCCAGCGCAGGGACCGCAAGCATATTGATCGCATAACCGACGAACGCGAAAATCCAATGTCGATGCGATTTGTCTGCAAAATATCCCGAGATGGAACGTAACCCATAGCCCAGCAACTCGCCGAGTCCTGCAATGAATCCAACAATCGCCGCGCTCGCGCCTAACGATGCTAAAAACGGACCTATGATTCCGCGTGCGCCTTCATAGGTAAAATCGGCGAAAAAATTGGCAATGCCTATGATCAGAACAAACTGAAATGCCGATCGACTTTTCATTGGCACCATCAGTGAAACCTGACTCTCAAATGGCAAGCACGAATGTCGAATGACGAATTGATGACAAAACCAGAATCAGAGATGAAGCGCATCCGTTCTTGGTGTTTTTATGAAGTCAATCCATCGCGCTCGTTATGCGAGTTTCATCAATTCTGAATTCGGGTTTATTCGTGTCGATCCGGCTTAACACATGAAAACGCTAGGAGTCATCGGCGGTTTGGGCCCTGAAAGCACGATTGATTATTACGGCAAAATCATCGCGGTCTATCGCGAGCGCACCGGCGACGGGAGTTATCCCCCGGTCATCATAAACAGCATCAATCTCAAAAAAGGACTGGATTTCATGGAAGCAAATAACCTCGCCGGGATGGCGGATTATCTCGTAGAAGAAATCTGGAAGCTCGCACGCGCTGGTGCAACCTTTGGTCTGATTTCGGCCAACACGCCTCACATTGTTTTCGATGAGGTGGCTTCCAGGTCGTCAATTCCATTGATCAGCATCGTCGACGCCACGTGCGCAGCAGCCAAAGTGCAAAAGTTGAAACGGCTCGCTTTGTTCGGGACGCGCTACACCATGCAGGCAACGTTCTATCCCAAGGTGTTCTCACGAGAGGGAATTGAGCTTTTCGTGCCAAACGCAGAGGATCAGGTTTACATTCATGACAAGTATCTGAATGAATTGATCCCGGGGAAGTTTCTGCCGGCGACGCTCGCTGGACTCCTGGCAATTGTCGATCGCATGAAAGCACAGCACGATATCGCTGGTGTTATTCTTGCTGGGACAGAGTTGCCGCTGATTCTGCGCGATTCAGAACACGAGGGTACACCGTTTCTGGACACGACAAAGATTCACTGCGAGGCAGCAGTGACGGAAATGTTATCGTGACCTGCTCTTGAGCGCGAATTGCGAAAGATGATCGACGTGACCGAGGCGGTGGCAGTGTTCGCGACAGTGTTGTCTTCTGTATTTCAATCAATCTGACGTTTTTCTGTCACTCCGGGCAAAAATTCCGAAGTACCTGATACCCGAGGGCAATGACTGCCCAATACTGCAGCGGTCGCAAGGGTCCTGCAGCCTGCCGTGAAAATCACAAGAGACCAGGCCAAGAAAGGAAAATCAAGATTGACAAATCGGCCCCCGATATTCACAACGCTTGTACCGTTTCGGCCTCGCATTATGTTTTCCCCAGCCGCACTGGTGGTTTACTCCTGCAGGAATTGCTTTGCCTGTTAACGCATTGCTCAAACCTATGGCCGGGCGCAACCAGGATGAACAAAAATGCTAGAAACACTAGGAGGCTAACATGGCTGGCACCAACAAGAAATTGACCGACCTCATCGATTACACCGCCGTCCTTCCCTACGCGAGCGAGATGTTTGGGATCTATCAGCCGTTGCTGGGATGGAAGTCCAAACGAATTGCCCACCGTTTCCAACAGGGATTCATCAACGACAAGCAACGGCTGATCGAACAGCTTAAGACGCAGTTTACAGGGCAGATGAAGGTGGAATACCTTCCTGACTGCCAGATTCGGGTTGCCATGCTTCCGGGTGCGTTGGATGCCGGCCGACTCAAGGCGTTCGACAGCCTCGTCCTTCAGAAGATCGCGGAGCAGTTACCGCCATATGAGCACATTGACCCGGACCAATGGTCTCACGTGATCAATCGCGACCGCATTCAAGGTCTCCTGAAGGACGTCGTTGCGCCGGCCTATGCTGCTTACTACACTGAACAGTGCCGCACTGGTGGTGATCGCGGCATGTTCGGCGCGAGTCGGGCCCTGGGCGCGGCACACGTCAACCGCTTTCCGGTTGCATTCGAAGGTCAGTTGGAGCGGGAATCCGCTTTGGCGGGTGCGCTACTCCACCTCGCGGAACACAAGCAGCATGCTGCGCTTGCGGAGATTTTCTATGCGGTCCGGAACAAGACGGAAATCGCGGCGGGGATCGCAGGTGTGCTGGCGGCACTTGATGTTTTTAGCGGGTATCTCGGACTGGACAATCTGGACCCGCAGGATCAGGAAGATCTTAAGTGCGTGGCACTGTCTCCAATCAGTGTCGTGCATCTGTTCAGGCAGTACTTCTTCGAACTCGACACATTCCTCGGCACCCCGGTGTCGCACGTCTGGCTCAGTCCCGGATCGATGGTGGAACTGATCGAGATCCAGACTCGCCGTGTGCTTGTTGAAAAGACGATGGAGGAATCACTGGAGACGATCACAAAGACGGAGACGGAGACGACCGAGGAAGACGAGATCAGTGATGCGGTGAAGGAAGACAACAAGCAGGACGTGAAGTTTGGCGCTAGCGTCACGGCTTCATATGCGTCCGTCACAGCGACATCGAGCTTTGACTACGGTACGTCACAGCAGTCGGCGCGCGAGGAAACACACCGGCGCATGCGCCGGCAGACGGAGAAGCTCTCGACAGAAATTCGCAAGAACTACAAGTCGACGTTCAAGACTCTTACCGAAACCACGGACACGTCCAGTAAACGATACGTGCTGAACAATACTACTAACAAACTGATCAACTACGAGCTGCGCCGGAAGATGAGACAGGTCGCGGTTCAGGTGCAGGATATCGGCAGTTATCTGTGCTGGCAGACATATGTTGATCGTCCTGGCGAATCGCTCGGTATCGCCGAGCTGGTACACATTGCTAAACCAGCGGATCTGGACGGGCTGCACGCCCCGGACGAGATTCCGATGCTCCAGCCATTCACGGAAGAAAAGGTCGTTACCATTCCCTTCATCTCGATTGATGACACCGACGCGGACAACGAAGACGAGGTGTATAAGGACGGGGTCGAAGTTGACGACTCTGAAGTCGCCGGCACGCTCGAGAAGATCCAAGCGGATTTCCCGATCGAGTGCGTCTGCTCGCGCGGCAATTATGTCCTAACCAACGTCGCGTTCGACGGACAGGGAAAGCCAGTCGCGGCCTCACGCAAAGGGGACATTACCAACGGTGACAACAAGGCCACGTTCACGCTGCATCTAGACTCAGCCGACTTTCAGGGACAGAACAGCGTGCAGGTCAAGCTGACGCTTTTCTGGGGTCCGGCCGGCGGCGCCAATGACGAAGCCATTAAGAAAAACAAGGAGAACGAGGCCGCGTTTAAGGCTAAGGAAGCGGCTGCGTACCAGAAGGCGTACATGGAGAACGCACGAGACCGGATCAAGCTGACGCACGCGATCTCGCCGCGGCCGAGCGAAGATCTGCGCGAGGAAGAACGCATCGTCGTTTATCGCAAGCTGATTCAGGACATGCTCACGCACGGGGTCAGCATGCCCGACGATCGAACACGCCATGTTGTCGCCGAACTGATCAATTCGATCTTTGATGTGGACAAGATGCTTTACTTCGTCGCGCCCGAGTGGTGGCGACCCCGCTTAAGAATCTATTCGCAGCAGCTCGACGAGACCGCGGTTACACCGCATAACGTCGCTACTGCGGTGACTGGCATTGGCAAAAACATCGTTAAAAAACTATACGCGATGAACGCGAAGAGCACGGCCAACACACTGACACCGGCGACAGTCGGCTGGGGAGGAGTGACCGACCCGCTGCGCGACAACTACTACATCACTGAAGATTCGCATCCGGCCCGCTTTGGTAGCTCGCTCGGCTGGCTGCTGCAACTCGACGGTGACAGCCTGCGCAACGCGTTTCTCAACGCGCCTTGGGTCAAGGCCGTGATTCCGATTCGACCGGGAAAGGAAGCGGCCGCGGTAAACTGGCTAAAGGGTGTCGAAGGCTTCAACGGAATCGGCGATGACGATATTTACCATTCGAACAATCCGAACGAGAAAGACATCAACGGCAACCCGCTCGATGGACAGAAGATGATCGACGTTATCATGGATCTGGCGAAGAAGATCCAGAAGAAGCACGCGGACGGCGTCAAGACCGGCAAGTACCCGACGGAAGACGAAATTGCTGATCCGGAGCTCGTCGACGAAGCCAATGTGGTTACATCCACTCCCATCGATCGCGTCTACGAGCACGGCTTCTATCCGCTGCAAGGTGGCTTTCGCGCTAACGTTCAGGCCAACTACGAGATCTTCGATCAGTGGCTCGAAATTCTCCCGACCGATCAGGTGGTGCCAGTAGAGGTGACATACGATCCCAAGACCGGACGCCAAGTCTAGCGGGCGATGGCGAACTTCACGCTGAAAGATGTCACCGCGGCAACGTGGGCGGCGCTCAGCAATCCGCCAGACGGCTCAGCAACACCGCCACAGCCAAGTGCGCTCTGCCTGCGCGATGTCGCAACCTGTAAGAAGGACACTGCCGACCGCAAGAACGACAAACCGCAGTACGCGCGCAACCAAGATTGGAACCCGCGACCGCTGCCGAAAATGCTGAAGCCAATCTCCTGGCCGTTTCTGAAACGTCCTTTTTTTACCAAGGCAGCTCACGCGACGTATGATGTCTTGAATCTCGGCTTCGTCGCAGAGCCGCCGGCTGGCTTCACCGTAAAAATCTACAACGTGACGTATACCAGCGCGGCGAATGCTCCGCCGCAGGTTATCGGAGTGGCCTTTCCGATGGACCTGGATGTTGAGAAGCCGCCGCCATTTCTCGTGCATTTCAAACACATTCCCGGGCAAGCGGCCGGTACGACGTTGTTCAAATATTTTGATCCAATGGGCTACGATTGGCTGGCGTACGAGATCTGGAGCTGGTTGATCTTCAACGCGTGGATGCAACCCGGTGCCGGGCTCATCGTCGATATGCCATTCCTGTCCAACCAGCAGTTCTCGTTTGGCTTTTGCTATCAATTGCGCCAGGCGAACAAGCAGTACGTAATAGTACTCCCACAGATCAGCCGCGTTTTTGATCAAGCGAACGGGAAATTGCGCGATTACCAATTGTATTCCGCGTCGATGCTTCGTGACATCCTGATTGCGATCCAGAAAGACATCCTTTCGATCAAGAATGAGACTTTGTCGCATGTCGCAATCTCCACAAACAGCAGCGGGTGTAACCTGCTTAGCACATTCCTGACGGAAAACGTTGCGGCAAGCAAGTCCGACAAGGCCGTTGCGACGTTCATGAACGACGAGTTTAACGAGCTGTTCGTGTTCGATCCGCCAGAGAATTTTGGCGATGCGATGGTGACTTCGATGGATGGTTGGCGCAAGCTCTCCAGCTCGCGAAGTGGCAGCCAAGGTAAGTGCGTGCGCTTCTATACCCACAGTTACACAAAGAATTTCGCCTCGCTGACCGGCGGCACCGATCCTTTTAAAAAAGGCGTCGCCGGGTTCTGGGAATCGTCAACGAAAACGATATCGCTGGCTTACTTGCCGTTCTCGAAAGATGTCGATGACATCTGGATCCACACGTACGACGAGATTCTGCCAAGCGGATCGTTGTCGGTCAGCAACTTCGCGTTCGTTCATCACGTGATTCCCGCGTTATGTTTGACCGATGCGGCGGCCCGTAGCCTTTACGTCTAGATCCGTTTGTTAGCGCTGACGTCTGCCCGTACAAAGCGTAACATCTTTGCCGAAAGAAGGGGTTTACCGTCAGCGATTGTCTTTAGTCGTAAGCTCAAATGAAGGATAGTCCGACCAGGGTCGTTACCCTGATTCTTCTTGGATGGCTGTGCTTTGCGGTAGGACTGGCTGGCTGGTTTTAGAATGCAAGCGCACAAGCCGTGGCCGCGACAGTGTGGATGCTGACTGCGCTCGTTCTTTTGGCGTATTGGAAAATCAGCGCAATCAAAGCGTGAGCATTAAGTATCAGCGTTCGCTGGTTGGTATTGCTCCACGTAACGCGCTTTTTTGCCGGCGCCTATCCGGATTTCTTCAAGGCAACCGATCCGAAAAACTGAGCGGACTGGTATTACGTGACCTGGGTACCAAATGTTGAAGAGTAGCGGCGCGATATTTCAAATGGCCAAAAAGCGGACGTTCCAGGCACGGATACGACAAATTTGATTGGAACTCTGGGACCAGAGCTGTAGTGGCAGCAGTGTCAGCCGCAAAAACTAAAGCTGGATTAGTACAAGCACGATCTCTGGGCAGTGTTGATTCGGGAATTCACCTGGGCGGTGAGGGTTTCGAACCCCCGACCCTCTCGGTGTAAACGAGATGCTCTACCACTGAGCTAACCGCCCGAATTAGTCGTTTGACTGTAGTGGCACGCGCGTCGGGCGCAAATTCGCAACTCGCTCAACCACACTTGTAGGGATCGCAGCGCTCATGGTGCTTAACAACAGTGAGTTTGATAGGAAGCGGCGTCTCAGCGAGAAACGAGAGAATCCTTAAGTGGTGTAGTCGAATTGTTTCGCTGGCATGAGAGGGCGTCAGCTCGCTTTATAAGGCATTTGATCGCTCACCTGCGAAGGCCCTGCACCGAACGGGCGAGTTGGTAATACAGTCCGCCAGGTAAAGTGCAGCGCGGCCAATTCGACTAACGCCGTCACGCAAGAAATCACTCCGACAATCAAATCCCATCTAAATTGTTGCGGCGGATCGGCGAAAAAATTTTCACCACGACGGAACAACATCTGATGTCATGGCGCGATGTGGTGCATTTCTCGCGCTGGCTTGTCCCGCCACAAACACGCTAATGCGCCGGATATTTTATTGACTACGCGAAACACAATTGTTCACTGCAGCACGATCTGATATATTCGGCGCAACACATGAAAACAGCGTTGTTAGGTTTGCTAGTGGCGGTGCTTTTCGCGCAAAGCGACTTTGCTTATACAGCCAAAAGGATGGTTTGCTTGCAAACGGGCAAAGAAGTTAAAGCATGTTGCTGTATCGTGAAGGACGGTAAGTTTGTCTGCAAAATGACAAACAAATCGTTCGAAAAGTGTTGCTGCGAATCCCGCTAGCGTACCACGCCAATTCGCATTCTGGCGCGATCCTCCGAACGCGGGCCGCTGCGGGTGCGCCAAGCGGTCGGGGCAACGCCATGGTTTAGTTGTCAGGGGCAAGCGCATATCGTGTCGACCGCAATGGTGTTACCCCGGTCCGGCAAGACGACGCGGGAGGTCGACGCAACGTGATGGTTTCGAACACCGTTTTCCATTGATCCGCAGCCTGCGAGCATCAGTCCAACGGTCAAAATCAGTATTGTTTTCATTTGTGCTCTCCTTTGATTGTGGCCGAATCATTCCTCATCTGCCAATTAAAAACGATTCTAGCGCGATCCTGAGCGAATCCCGGATAAAATCTTTTAACACCACGGTGTCCATAATGCGGGCCAACGGTGTTAAGGCACTCTATAGCAACACGACGGGACGCGAGAACACAGCCAGCGGAATACACGCCCTGCTTAGCAACGCCACCGGAAGTGGCAACGTTGCCATTGGAACTCTCGTCCTTTACTTCAACACCAGCACCGGCAACTTGAATACGGCCATTGGCGGCAATGGTGGTCTGATCTCGGGAAGCCTGGGACAACTCCCGGAAGCCGCAGCACCGCCGTCGGTGCTCTTGCGCTTCGTTCGAGCACTGGCGATGAGTCACGGAAGATCTATCACACTGCCTAGCCCGGCGTAGACATACTGATCACCGAACGCCTTGTGAAAAACGGCAAAAGCGGGCTCTCCAGTGCAATGCCCTGGCGCCATCCGATCAATTTTCCAATGGTCGTGCAACGCAGCAGCCAGACCTGCAATGTCCATATCCGGCATCGTTACCAAATGGAGTCCTCCGAACAGGAGATAAACGTGCCTGTCAATTGCTGTTGATGCTTCCAGTATCTTCTCAACTCCAGGGTGTGAGCATCCGACTCCCAAAATCACACCTTTCGGTGACTTAATTGCTAACGAGAGTTCGCGTAGCTCCAGCGTGCCAGGGGTCTGCGATACCGTCGAAATCAGCGAGATTCCAGGAGCAACTTCAGTCAAGCTGTCAACCCAGACAAAATTAGCGCCAGGCCAAAGGGTGCCAAAGGTCATTTTCTCGGGAGGGGACCCGTCATAATAACGCATGTAACCAGGCAGCGATTCATCCTTGCGATAGAACGTTCCTGGTAAGGCTGAGCCGAAGACTCCAAATGTTTCCTTTGGCACGTAAATCTTTACACTTGGATTGATGCTTAAGAGATAGCTCAGACCGCTGGTATGATCACCGTGTCGATGTGAAATTACGGCGAAATCTAATTTTTTCAGATCAACACTAAGGGCTTTGACGTTCTGGGCGAAGATGTCGGCGTTGTTACCGGTATCGAACAGAATACGTTTGCCGCCGTACTCTACCAGTGCCGAAAATCCCCAGTCCTTTTTTAAAGACGAAGACTTACCAAAAGCGTCATAGAGGATCCTGATTCGATTTGCAGGCTGGCCGGCCAGTGTAGCTGCGCTGAATCCCAAGAGACTTGCAGCAGTAAAACAAACACATATTCGAATCCTCATGTTCGCGTTCTTTCGCGTATAAATACTACGCTTATGATCTCTAACGAGAATAGCAAGCTCGGTTGAAGTCATTTCGGGATGCGGGGACGTAAAACAGCGATCGGATTCGACGCACAGGCTGGCGACGTTTGGAAGGCGATCTGGCAAACGTAAAAGATCATGGCGTGGCAAGCGAAAAGAACAAAGGCACGCTCCGGTTTGGCGGCACAAGGTACAAACGACATGCTCCACAACTGAGCTAACAAGTTCGTCAGACCTCTGCCGCAGCGAATTTGCTCGACAAGCGGGCGAGAGTTTTTTCAAACTTCAGCAGTAGGAAGTGGCAAAGGCCAATCCCAATCTGGTTGTGCGTGATAAGACCGGAGAGATTTATACGGTGCGCTATGAAGCAGTGAACGCAATGTTACCCAACGAGTTTCTTAAAGTGCACAATGTTCGCGCCAGGCTTCTAAACGGAAAAAGCCGCAGGGTTTCGAACCCTGCGGCTTATCATGTTATCCGAAGCTTCGCGCAGCCTCAGTCTAACAGAACGACGTGATCAATCGCGCGTGAATCGCTGGTGTGTGCATAAAAAACCCGCACACGAGCGCCTGGCTTGATCGCGGTTTGGACGACTTTCCCTGTCCTGTCCAGAATGCGACCGGGTCCGTTAAGAACGTAACGGTCGCCGTTTTTCGAGCTCTCCTCTCGAACAACGAGTGTTCTGAGAGGTTGATAACTGGCGGCGGAACCTTCCTCAGCGGTCATTTTGATGATCGCTCCCGTCACTGTCACTGGTTCTGTAGTTGTTTGGTTCTTGTTCGTCGATCCTGGCTGCGCGAATGCCAACGGAGCAAGTAGCAACCAGGCGAATGCGATAACTATGTTTTTCATGATGCCTCCTCTTGATGTTGATTGTTAATTCATGTTCTACTGCCGAAGTTTCGGGACACAGGGTGTGCCCAACAAGAGCCAGTTGGTGGCTTTGCCACAGACCACTTTTACCACTTGCTTTGACTGTGGAAGCCGTCCTTGAGTGCGTACGATTGTTGTAGCCGCGGCACAGCATTTTTCTCACATCTGAGACTAACGAGAGCAGGGACTACAACGCACTGTAAACAATCCGTTGCCAGTCGCCCGCAGCCACCTGCCACATTAGGCGTTGCTCAATCCGACAGAATGGCGCAACAATTGGTGTTTGGATTGTAGAACAAAAGAGAAGCAGAATGAAAGAGCATTACTACAACGATTTGAAAATTGGCGAACACTTTAAATCCGAGCCGCTGACAGTCACAGAAAAGGAGGTCATCGAGTTCGCCCACAAATTTGATCCGCAGATGTTTCATCTGAATCAGAAAGCTGCAGAGCGGACGCTTTTCAAAGGACTCATCGCAAGTGGATGGCACACAGCTGCCCTTACGATGCGGCTTTTTGTGAAAACATTGAACTTCGCCGAGGGAGCGATCGGATTGGGTGTTGACGAATTGCGCTGGCCTAATGCCGTGCGTCCCGGCGATGTGCTTACCGTCGAAACGGAAATTCTCGAGTTAAGGCCATCGCGATCCAAGCAGGGCTACGGAATTATTCGATTGCGCAATGTGACGACAAACCAACAGGGCGAGATTGTCCAGACTATGCTTGCAAACGCGATGATCCCTCGGCGCGGTGCGCAGACCACTGACTACGGACGACAAGACAACAAGATCAACCAATTGTGAGAGACTATACTAAAATCGAAGCTTGGAGGCTGGCGGATGATCTGACCGTCGCAGTTTACGAGCGAACCCGATCGTTTCCCAGAGAAGAACTGTACGGACTAACGAGTCAATTACGCCGGGCTTCGTATTCTGTTCCGGCTAACATCGTTGAAGGAGCCTCGCGGGAGAGTAAGAAAGATTATCTTCACTTTCTGTATATTGTCCGCGGCTCGCTATCGGAGACTCAATATTTTATCCACCTCGCAAAACGGCTCCTTTATTTATCACCAGAGGACGCCGACGCACTGGCCCGGCAGACGAAGGTAACATTTGCTTGCTTACATGGCTTGATTGGGCCGGTCGAAAAAGAGGCCGGAAAATTGAGCAAACTCATCGCGACCGCCACGAGTCTGATCGTGATTGGGCTCATGCGCTGGTCAGTTGGTCCGTTGTCCGTGGTCTAGTAGTCTCTGTATGGACGATATTCAGAAGCGAGTCGACAATAAATCGTGGGATGAAAAACAGAATCGCTGGATTTTAGACGCAAACCGCAGCATCGAAAGCGGACTTCGCAGCGACGCGCTTGCGGGGTTACATGGCTTGCACGTGCCTGCAGATCAAGAGCTGTCGTATGACGTGGACGAAATGAGCGAGGTGGACGATCAAGGAACCCTGCAGGAGAAGATCATCTGGCGACTTGTTCAGATTAGCGATACGATTTTGCAAAGCAGCAATTTGCCGGACGACGTGAGGCAAAAATGGACAACCACGTTACGGGAGTGCTCGGCGACCGATGCGACGAGTGCTACTTGCTTGCGTCAGCTGAGAGCGGAGCTTGATGTTTGGGACGAAATCGATCCGCAATCGGAACTTTCTTTGGTCTATGCTGCGATTGGTGCGGTCACGACGATGACCGAAGTTTATCAGCGAAGATTTAAGGCTCGATAGTACGATTCCGTGCCGCAGCTGCTGGTTGACTTGAAGAGTGCGGGTTCATCATCGCGCGAGGTTCTCGGATTCCGGCTGAGAACTCAGCTCCAAACCGTGTGCCGCGAGAGCGTACGTAAAGTCATCAGGCAACGCTGCTTCAAAGCTTTTCCATTGCTCAGTGCGAGGATGGCGAAATCCCAGCTTCCACGCGTGGAGCATGTGACGGGGAAAATCCTTTGTCGCGCGCCCGTACACTTTGTCGCCGATCACAGGATGACCGAGATGATGAAGATGCACGCGAATCTGATGCGTTCGTCCGCTGTGTAGACAGCATTCAACGAGACTGGCGCGATCATTCGATCGAATAATTCGATATTCGGTTTTCGCGGCACGTCCACGCACCGCGGACGCAGTCATTCGCTGTCTGTGAACTGGATGCCGTCCGATTTTTTCTTCGATAACGCCAGCCGGGTTACGCACTCTCCCAGCCACCAGGGCCAGATAAACCTTGTGCACCGTGCGGTCCGCGAACTGCCTAGATAATCCGCGATGAGTTGCATCATTTTTGGCGACGACGAGGCAACCGCTCGTTTCCTTGTCGAGACGATGAACAATGCCGGGGCGCTCTTCGCCACCGATCCCTGACAAGGTGGAGCAGTAGTTGAGAAGCGCATTAACCAGAGTGTGTTTGGCATGACCCGCACCCGGATGCACGACAAGCCCCGCCGGCTTGTTGACGACCACCAGATCATCGTCTTCGAACAGAATCGTGAGCGGGATCTGTTCTGGCAGGGTGTCGACCTTTTCCAGCGGCGGTTCGGTTATTTGGATCTGGTCGCCGCTTCGAACGATTTGGCGCGGGCGACTGCTTGAATTATTTAGCAGGACAAATCCGTCGCGAATCAACTGCTGGAGTCGTGACCGGGAGAATTCTGGAAGTCGTTTCGCCAGAAATTGATCGAGTCGAAGCCTCGGTTCATTCGCTGACACGACAAGCTGAATCGGCGTCGAATCGTGGGTTGCAAGCTGGCTCATAGGTCGATAGATGCGCTCCGAAGCTTTGAACTGCCTTGCGAAAGAGCGATAGATAATAACAGCTAATGAAGTGGGAGGCGAGATTGCCGCACATACCGCCGCCCGAAGCGTGCGAGTGCCGATGTTTTGCTCCGCTGGGTCTGAATGTTACAATGCCTGCCCAATGGCGAGTGAGTCCGCCGTCCAAACGTGCCCCAGTTGCGGAACGACTGTCGATACGACAGCTGCCGAGCCACTGGCTCGCATTCCCTGTCCTACCTGCGGCAAGAAAGTGCGCGTAGAGAGAACGTTCGATCATTTCGTCCTGGTCGAGACACTTGGCGTAGGTGGAATGGGCACCGTTTACAAGGCGCGCGATACCCAACTGGATCGGTTCGTGGCGTTGAAACTTTTACGAAGAGATCTCGGCGGCGAAGAGGATCACACGGCGCGACTGCAGCAAGAGGCACGAATCGCTGCCGCTGTGAATCATCCCTGCGTGGTACAGGTATTCGATTCGGGAACAGATCATGGTCAATTCTATGTGGTCATGGAATTGGTCGAGCACGGAAGTCTCGATGATCTTATGGCCATGCAGCCACGGTTGCCGGAGCAACGCGTGCTCGAAATTGGCATCCAGGTCGCAAGAGGATTGCGTGCCGCGCAGCGACGAGGCCTGATTCACCGTGATGTGAAGCCGGCCAATATTTTGTTTGGCGATGAGAACGCAGCAAAAATTGGTGACTTCGGGCTTGCCAGCACAGCCACACAACGCTGGGGAACAGGCGGCGTCGTTTGGGGAACTCCGGAATACGTCTCGCCGGAAAGACTGAATAACGATCCTGAGGACTTCCGCAGTGACATTTACAGTTTGGGCGCGACGTTATTTCACGCGATTGCGGGCAAGCCGCCAATCGAAACGAGCACAAATTCCTCGAACGCACTGCTCGAGTCAAAACAACAGCCGCTCGATTTACGAAACATGGCGCCGCACGCCTCCATCGAGACGGTGGCGGTTTTGCAAAAAATGATCGCAGCCGATCCGGCGCAGCGTTTCTCCTCCTATGACGATCTGGTGGCGGAGCTGGAGCGAGCGTGCCGCACCTTGGCGCTGGAGAATGCAAGCGGCGCGGCTGAGGCGCGGCGGCGCCGCTGGGCACGGGATTTGTCTGCCTTTACTCGACGCATCTTGGAAGGTCTCAGAGAAGTTTTGTTCCGCTTTCAGAGTCTGCCACGTTTTCTTCGCATGGCGCTCCCGGCTGTCACAGCGGTCGCGATTCTTTTCGTTCTTCTGCGCAGTTTTTTTCCCTCATGGGCGGACTTGGCGGCATTTGGGACCAGCTGGTTGGATCGCGGTCCCTGGAACAGAGCGCTTGCAACCTACAATGAGCAGGTTGCCCTTTACCAGTTCGCTCAAGCGGCTGAGCAGATCAGAAATGTGAAACTGGTCGGCGGATATTATAAACCCGCAGAAGCAGTTGCCGAAAAACGGGCCCTGCTCATGTCCGATTGGAAAAACATGCTGATTGACGATCTCAATCGGTCGCATTTTTCCGGTACACTCACAGATACTTCCGGAGCGCAGTATACCGGCATAGTCAGCGCTACGGATGAAGGACTCACGATGAAACTTCCTTATGGAATAGCATGGATCACATGGGAGAAGCTTTCGCCAAAGGAGATACTGGCGGTATCCCAATCGTTTATCGATCCAGGAGCGCGTGGTGCCGCAGATCGTGAGTGGCGCTGTGCTGTGTTTGCCAGCGAAACCGGACAAACCGAAGTGGCGAGGGGATTAGCTGAAGCTGCCGCAAGGGTGAAGCCTGAGTACAAAGAACAGATTCGGCAAATATTTCCCGAAATTGCGCAATCGCGTTAGCAAATGCGTTGAGGAGTCGCCGCGGCGACCGTTCCGCCTTGCATTTTTGCGAAAGGTGGATCGTCCCGCCGCGGCGGGACGATGCCAGCTCAATCGCCGAATGGTCGCAGCATGGAGGATGAACGAATTCCCGGTTTCGAGAGTCAGATTTAGACGAATCATTGCCATAATTGATATTTGACGCGACGTTTTCCCCGACCTGCCCGCAGTGTTACAGCGTTGTCAGGCGGGTCGCGATATGGAGCAAAACCCGCCACCTCAGTTTCCTTCTCCTGAAGAATTGAAAAGCAAGATCACTGAGTTCATGAAACAGAACTTTGGCGACCGCGTCTCGGTCGCGACTTTTGCCGAACCGGAGCCCGCCGCAGAAGAGGAAGAAAAGCCAGAAAAGGACCATCAAGAGGAATTCGAATTCAATCTTCTTCCGCGGGACATCAAGGCACATCTAGACCGCTTCGTGATCAAGCAGGACGAAGCGAAGAAGGTCCTCGCGATCGCAGTTTGCGATCATTACAACCATGCTAATTACCTCCGTCGCCTCGAGAAGGAAGATGCCAGGCGCGCGCAGGAGATTGAATACATCAAACAGAACGTGATTTTGGTGGGACCGACCGGTGTGGGAAAAACCTATCTGATCAAACACATCGCCGATCTAATCAAAGTGCCGTTTGTGAAAGCGGACGCCACGAAATTCAGCGAGACGGGATATGTCGGCGGCGACGTGGAAGATTTGGTGCGCGAGCTCGTGCACAAGGCGAATGGCGATGTAAATCTGGCGCAGTTCGGGATTATTTATATCGACGAAATCGATAAGATTGCGGCGGCCGGCAATCTGATCGGCCGGGACGTCAGCGGCCGTGGCGTGCAGACCA
>JBKPMH010000140.1:0-22925 GCA_046732035.1 Verrucomicrobiota bacterium | reverse complement strand
GATCATTGCATATGACACATCTGAAAACGTATCTCGTAAATGCGAAGTGTTGTAGCCACGGCAGTGCCTGCCCATCACAAGGGGGGTCGCTGTGTCACGACGGACAACAACGCCGAAACGCCTTGACACCGCGACGCGGCTGCAAACACGCGATTGCTTCTATCCTTTGCGTCCTGTTGATGATTGCGATTCAAGACCTCTCCTACGCGGATGTGACCAAGCTCTCAGCAGAAGATCGGAAATCATTGCTCGATTCGTCACGGTTTCACGAAGTGCATTCTACGAGCGAATTGCCACCTGCAGTTGTGGCACTTTGCGCCGACGACAACGGCAAACTCGCCGAACCCGGGCAGAATTGGAACGCAACTGATGTCGTCACGGACCCAGATCTCCCATGGAAGCGTCTGATTTGGGCAGCGGTAGCCGGCGATTATTACGTTGTGCACTACGAGCGCGGCGGAATCGATCACAGCTTTCACATACTGGTCGCCCAACTTGGGAAGCCAGATGCAAAACCAACGGTGGTCTGGCACGCTGTTGGACATCAGTTCAAAGATTACGCGGCGTTTGTTGACGCATTGCGGAATGGAAAGCTGGACGATCGTGTGAATTATCCGCGCTAAGCGGAGTTAGGGATCAAGACGAAAGTGTGGCCCAGGTGGATCGGCTTCTCCGAAGACGATGACAAAGAAATCGCCGAAGACGCGGACATCAGGCAGCAAAGCCGCAAACGGTTACCCAACGCGTTGAGGACTACGCGTTCCCCCATTATCGTCCCTGCAATTCTGTCGAAAGGTTTCATGGAACTTGAAGGAATTGACCACGTTGCTGTTGGCGTTCGCGACATCAAGCAGTCCGCCGATTGGTATATTGAAGTTCTCGGATTCGAGCGACTGCATGAAAACATGTGGGATGGCATCCCCATTTTTATCGGCAAGGGAAATACGGCGATTGCATTGTTTCCGGCCAAGCCGGATTCAAAACCGCCATCGTTAAGTCACCGCGAACGTCGAATGCTTCACCTCGCTTTTCGGGCGAACCGGGAGAATTTTGTGGCGGCGCAGCGCGAACTGAAAAACCGCGGAATTGAATTCGAATTCCAAGATCACGAAATTTCGCACTCGATCTACTTTCGCGATCCCGACGGTCACGCCTTGGAGATCACGACATACGAATTGTAGTTAGGAATTCCTCTCGACCGTGCCTGGATTGTGCCAGCCTCTTGGGAACGCGGTTACGCCACTCGTCCGCAGCAGTTCTTATACTTTTTGCCGCTTCCGCACGGACACGGTTCGTTGCGGCCAACCTTCGGAATGGAACGACGAACTGGCAGATCGATTGACACTTCGCCTTCGCCGTCGCCATCTGCCGCGGCAACTCCTGCCATCGCGCCAACCGGCTGGCGCATGCGCGCGTCGGCGCCGGCGGTGGGCGCACTTGGCGCGTGCTCGCGCATCAGGAACTGCGGCAATGTGGCCAGGAAATTCTCGAATGCCTGTAAGTTTGAAGTACTTCGGAACAGGTTATTCAACACTTCGTTCTTAATGTTGGCCATCAATTCCACGAACATGTCGTAAGCCTCGGTCTTGTACTCGACAAGCGGATCTTTTTGCGCGTAACCGCGGAGATAAACGCCCTCGCGCAATGCGTCCATGGCGTAGAGATGCTCCTGCCAAAGCCGGTCGATGGCGTTAAGAATGATATAACGCTCCAGGCTTTTAACGGCCGTGGGATCTTCGTGACTCGATTTCCGCTCGTACGCGTCTTTGATTTTACCGACCAGGAAGTTTGCGTTCTCATCAACCGCGCGAGTGTCGAATTGCACCTTGTCCCTGGTCAACCCGAGAGGGAATGTTGTGTTCACCCAATTGATGAGGCCGGTGTAATTCGGTTCATCGACATCGAGGTATTCTTTCACTTTTGCCGGTACGGCTTCGTCGATTACTTCAAAGATGAGTTTGCGCGGCTCCTCCGAATCGATGACTTCGTTGCGATAGGTGTAAACCACCTCGCGCTGCATGTTCATCACATCGTCAAAATCGAGCGTGCGTTTTCGAATAAGATAGTTGCGTTGCTCCACGCGTTTCTGAGCGGTTTCGACCGATTTATTGAGCCATCGATGCTCGAGCTCCTGACCTTCTTCGAGTCCAAATCGCTCCATGATTTTAGTCATTCGATCGGCTGCGCCGAAATTCCGCATCAGATCGTCTTCGAAGCTGACGTAAAAGCGCGAAGCGCCCGGGTCTCCTTGACGCGCGCAACGCCCCCGCAGCTGTCGATCGATCCGGCGCGCCTCGTGGCGCTCGGTACCGATCACCATCAAACCGCCCTCCTCTGTAACGCCAGGACCAAGCTTAATATCCGTGCCGCGCCCGGCCATGTTCGTCGAAATTGTGACCGTGCCTGGTTGGCCAGCGCGCGCCACAATCTCGGCTTCCTGCATGTGAAATTTCGCGTTCAAAACGTTGTGCGGAATTTTTTCGCGCTTCAGCATTCGGCTCAGCAACTCGGAAGCTTCCACGCTCACGGTCCCGACCAGTACAGGCTGATTCTTCGTGTGCGCTTCTCTGATCTCCTTAATGACCGCGTTGTATTTTTCGCGGCGCGTCTTGTAGATGCGATCGTTATAATCGGTGCGTCTCACCGGCCGGTTGGTCGGAATCATGTTGACGTCGAGCTTGTAAATATCGTGAAACTCTGCGGCTTCGGTCTCGGCTGTACCGGTCATTCCTGCCAGCTTCTGATATAGCCGGAAATAATTTTGAATCGTGATTGTAGCCAGGGTTTGCGTTTCGCGATCAATCTGAACGCCTTCCTTGGCTTCGACCGCCTGATGCAATCCATCACTCCACCGCCGGCCGGGCATTTTGCGGCCGGTAAACTCATCAACGATGACGACCTTGTTATCTTCAATGACGTATTGGACGTCCTTCTCGAAGAGGCAGTAGGCGCGCAGCAGCTGTGAGATGTTGTGGATGCGCTCGGCCTGCGCGTCGCAATGTTGCTGTCGCTCCGCTTTTCTCTTGTCCTTCTCCTCATCCGACAGCGTGGAATCGAGATCGATCTCCGTAAATTCGCTGATCAAATCCGGTAGGACGAAGGCGTTCGGATCATCCGGGTTGAGAAAAACTCGGCCCTGTTCAGAGAGGTCCGCTTCGTTCGATTTTTCATCTATCGTGAAAAAGAGCTCCTCCTTGAGTTGAAACAACTCTTCCTTGCGTGTGTCCTGGAAAAACGAAAGCTCAGATTTATCAATGGCCCGCCGCTTGTCGGGATCTTCCATCAGGCGCAGAAGCTGTTTGTTGCGCGGCTGACCAAGTTTCACCTTGAACATGAGCCGGCCGCCGGTCTCGACATCATCCTGGCCAAATTTCTCCATGGCTTCGCTCGCCAGCCGATTGCAAAGCATGTTCTGCTTCCGAACCAATTGCTCGATCAGCGGTTTCCATTTGTCATATTGATGGGTCGACACCGTGGCCGGCCCGCTGATGATCAGAGGCGTCCGCGCTTCATCGATCAAAATGGAATCGACTTCATCGACGATGGCATAATGATAGCCGCGCTGAACCTGTTGTTCCCGCGTGGTAGCCATGCCGTTGTCGCGAAGATAATCGAAACCGAACTCGCTGTTCGTTCCGTAGGTGACATCCATCGCGTACTGTTCGCGACGTTCATCCGGTTCCTGATCGTGCTGAATACAACCCACGCTAAGGCCCAGGAAAGCATAAAGCTGTCCCATCCATTCTGCGTCGCGTCGCGCCAGGTAATCGTTCACCGTGACGAGGTGCGCCCCGCGACCACTCAGCGCGTTCAGATAGAGCGGCAAAGTCGCCACCAAGGTCTTACCTTCGCCAGTCGCCATTTCGGCGATTCGGCCGCGATGCAGGACGATTCCGCCAATCAACTGCACATCGAAGTGCACCATGTCCCAAACCATTGGCTGATCGCATACCTCGAACGCGTGTTGCCGTTCTTTCAGCCGGCGCGCCCCGTTCTTAACTACGGCGAACGCTTCAGGCAAAATTTCATCCAGCTTTTTCCATTGCTCCTGCAGGTCGGTAATCTTGGAAAGCTCCTCCTTCCAGGCCGCGGTCTTCGCGCGCAACGCATCGTCGGACAAGCTCTTAAACTGCTCGTCCAGCTCATTAATTCGGCGGACCATTGGTGATAGCCGCTTCAGCTCACGCTGATTTTTCGAGCCAAGAATCTTCTTTAAAATCCAACTAACCATGTAGCCTCCAATATCAACGAGATTCGAGCATTTGTCATTCCCAGCCCCGGTCGTTAAGCTCGGCCGTGAAGCAGATCGTTATCGCGATTTTGTTCGTGCTGTTTGCTGTTTGGAGCGCGAATCGGTCAAGCTGACGCGACTAGCCGGGAACGGAACAAACCCATACCACCGTTCCGGATCGTCGGAAACCTTTATTATGTCGGCGCAGTCGAAATCGCTTGTGATTGCGCAGCGGCCATCGGCGTTTAAGGTCGCGGCATGAAGAAAATTATTTCCACAAACGAAGCCCCACGAGCGATTGGTCCGTACTCGCAGGCGGTGCGCAGCGGCAGCTTCGTTTTTTGCAGCGGCCAAATTGCGCTTGATCCAAAATCCGGGCAAATCGTTCCCGGTGACATTGCCATTCAGACTCGACGCGTCATGGAAAATGTTGCGGCAATATTGCGAGCGGAAGGGCTTACTTTTGACCACGTCGTTAAGACAACGATTTTTCTTACCAACCTTGGCGATTTCCAAACCGTTAACGAAATTTACGGTTCTTATTTCAAACAAGATCCTCCAGCACGTTCTACTGTCCAGGTCGCAGCGCTGCCCAAAAGCGTGAGTGTAGAAATAGAAGTTATTGCGATGGCGGACGCGAACACCGGGCAAACGGCATATGACACGTCCGGTTAAGAACAGTTGTGGGCCCGGTCTCCGATCACCGAGATGAAGCTGGTCACATTCGAAGAGTGCCGCTACACAAAAAGAGACTCATGAACGAGGATGTTTTAGCTCTGTTCCGCAAAACGGGTGCGCTGCTGGACGGACACTTCATTTTGCGTTCGGGCCTGCACAGCCGCGAGTATTTCCAATGTGCACTGCTTCTTCAAGACACTGCGGTTGCGGCGCAAGTATGTGGCTGGCTCGCAGATAAATTGCGGAAATTTGATTCTGATACGGTGATCTCCCCTGCCCTTGGTGGAATCATTGTTGGCCAGGAAGTCGGCCGCTCGTTAGGCAAGCGCCATATCTTTGTCGAAAAGGACGAAGGCAAGCTGGTGTTACGCCGCGGCTTTCAAATTTCTCCCGAAGAAAAATTTGTCGTGGTGGAGGATGTGGTGACCCGGGGCGGAAGGGTTCAGGAAACCATCGAAATCGTGCGCACTTATGGCGGTATCGTCTCCGCAGTCGGAGTGATCGTCGATCGCAGCGGTGAAACCAAGCCCGGCTTCGGTTGTCCGTTCGTGAGCCTCGTTGAAATGAGTGTTGAAAACTTTCCCGCTGATGATCTGCCGCTTGATCTGACAAAAATTCCGGCCGTTCACCCCGGGAGCAAATAGCCTCCGCGCCAAGCTAGCTCGGCTTCTCCTGAAGACGATGACAGATCAAACCGCCCAAGAGGCACAAACCAGGCGGCGGCGAAGACCCTTGAGACAACGCGTTGATGACAACGCGTTCCGCCCGATTTGACTCACTGCTCCAGTAATTTAGCCAGCGCCTTTGGATCGGTCACGGGCGCTTTGCAGGTGAAATTTTCACAGACGTAAGCGGCTGGTTTTCCATCGATCGGCGACATTGCGCGAACGGCTTCATTTTGCTCGCCGAGATATCCCTGATTTTCACCGCCATCCGCCAGACACAGGATGGTGTTCGGCAGAAAATGCCTGGTCACCTCGGCGAGCAAAGCTTTGGTTCCGGCGGCATCCTTCCTGCCGGCAATCACAATCTGGCGCGGCTTGCTTAAGGAGTAGTCGAGTGCCACCAACATTTGCGGCATCGCGCTTGGAAAATGCGAAAGCGTCGCTGCAAAGGCGGCCGTGGTTTTTCGCGCCCGCTCTACCTTCTGTTTGTGATCGCGAAATTGTGAGAGACGTAATAGATTTAACGCGGCGACCGAACTCGCGGCCGGTTCTGCGCCATCGTTATCGTCTTTCATTCGGAGAAACACACTTTCGTCGTTACCGCTGGTGCTGAAATAGCCGCCGTTTTTTTCATCAAAAAATAAACGGTCCTGCGTCTCCTGTAATTGCACCGCGAATTTCAACCACTCGACATTAAATGAGGCTTGGTAAAGATCGAGAAGGCCCTGAACGACAAACGCGTAATCGTCTGCAAAGGCCTCGATATCGCTGCGCCCTCCGCGATAATTGCGATAAAGCAATTTGCTCTTCGGGTCGTAGAGATTTGTCCTGAGAAATTTGGCCGCGCGCGTTGCAATTTCCAGGTAGCGCGGTTCACCGAGAATTTGGGCAGCTCGTGCGTATGCGGAAATCATCAGCCCGTTCCAGGCGGCAATGATCTTATCATCGAGATGGGGTCGAGGCCTTTTTCCACGGATGGAAAACAGTTTCGCTCTGCTTTGTGCCAGCGAATTTGCAATTTCCTCCTCGGTCTTCTTAAAATGCTCCGCGCTTTCTGCAATCGTGTGACGTTCAATTAGAATATTTTTACCGCGAAACTCATCCTGCGGATCGCTCCCTTCCGGCGCATTTCCGAGCGGTTGAACGCCGTAATGGAAATCGAAAATGTCTGCGGCATTACCCAATGCTTTATCGATATCGTCCTTCGTCCAGACATAGAATGCGCCTTCGGCGCTCTCAGGGTGACCGCGGTCGGCGCCCTCGGCTACAGCAATTGGGCTGTCGGCGTCCTCGGCAGAGAAAAAGCCCCCTTCCTTCGACATGAGGTCGCGAGCGACGTAATCGAGAATGTCGCGTGCTACCCTATCGTATTTGTGATCTCTGGTAATCTGAAATGCGTCGAGATAAGCGACAGCGAGTTGCGCCTGATCATAAAGCATTTTTTCAAAATGCGGCACGTGCCAGTAACGGTCGACGGAGTAACGATGGAAACCGCCGCCAATGTGATCGTGGATTCCACCGGCCGCCATTTTGTGCAGCGTGAACAGGTCCATCTCGAGTGCATGCTTGCCGGATTCGGTCTTGGGATCGCGCGCGTAAAATCGAGTTAAAAAGTTGAGCGTCACTGGCCGCGGAAACTTTGGGGCGTTTCCGAAACCGCCTTCCTTCGCGTCGTAAGTCCGATCCATCTGCCGATAAGCAGCTTCCAGCATCGATGCGTCGATTTTGCCTTCGGCTCTTCCGGTTGATTGGGATTCACGCAGCGCATCAACTATCCTGCCACCTTGCTCCACGATCTTTTCGTGATTGTCCTTCCAAGCTGTGGCGATTCGTTCAAGCACACTCCTGAAAGCGGGCTGACCATACCGGTCCGCCGGTGGAAAATAAGTGCCACCAACAAACGGCTTCAGATCAGGTGTCAACCAGACGCTCATCGGCCAACCGCCACCACCGGTCGTGGCTTGCACAAAGGTCATGTAAACACGATCAACGTCAGGTCGCTCTTCCCGGTCCACTTTGATGTTTACAAACTCACGATTCATGACCGCAGCGATGTCTTCGTTCTCGAACGATTCGTGCGCCATGACATGGCACCAGTGGCAGGTGGAATAGCCAACCGAGAGAAAAATCGGTTTGTTTTCCCGACGCGCCTTGGCAAACGCTTCCTCGCCCCACGGATACCAATCCACTGGATTATGCGCGTGCTGCAGAAGATAGGGCGACTTCTCCTTGGCCAGACGGTTGGTGTACTCAGCGCCCGCAGACTTGGACTCAGCCGACGTCTCGCTCGATGTCACCAACCACGTTAACGCGAGAAATCCAAACCGGAAGGGATTAGTCATGGCTTGGCCGCGGTAATTTGCTTCGAGGCGCCAAAGTTCGGCGTGACTACAAAAGTTGGAGTTTTGGGGCAGTTTCCGGCGACCAGGGATTAATTGTGTAATCGGATGCAACGATCCGATCGGCCCACGTACGCAAGAGCTGGCACAACGCGGCCACATCCAGCCCGTGATGCTGTGGCGCGAACCGCGACAGGTTTCTCTCGGCCAGCCGGAACAGACGAACCGCAGGAGACAACCGCCTGCTATGTTTCGCATGAAGTGGGTGCTCGAACCGCTTTTGAAGATGTACAAAGGCTCCAGCCGCCTGAATCAATCCCTTGAAATAGTCTGCATCCGGCGATTTGTCTTTAAGCCATAGCTGCTCGAGCACATCGTGCGCTTCGTAATAACGTTTTTCATTCCAGCAATGGAAAAACGCGCGATAGAATGGATGTTTCACGATGTCTCTCTTTTTCGGATCGACATTTTTACCAGCCAGCCCGGCCACAAATTGTGAAATCCTCTCGCCTTTGTTCACGAAGAGCTTAATTTGTCCGCAGCTCAGACGATGAGCAAACCAGCGTTCACCAGTTTCTCCGAGGACCCATACTACCCGCGTTCTACAGCTGCCTTCTCACACCTGGCCCGGCCGCGCCAACATAAGAAATGACAGCCGGGATCCTGGCCATTTTTGTTGTGGTCATCTCAGTTTTAATTTTCTGTTCCGCTCTTTTTTCTGCGGTGGAAACAGCTCTCTTCTCACTCAAACCGCATCAGCTGCGCCGTTTGGAAACAAATCACGCGAGACTCACAAAGTTCGTGCAATTTTTCCGGGACAATCCGCGACGCGTACTGAATGTGCTGCTTTTGGGCGACGGATTGGTAAACGTCCTTCTGGTACTCTGGTGTCTAGTCTTTCTTTGGGAGAGTCCACTGGCTACTCACATTTCGTTATGGATGGCCGCGCTCGTAATCTTCGCGGTTGTCGTGCTCCTTTGCGACCTCATTCCAAAACTGCTGGCGCTGTCCGTACCGTATCGGCTCTCGACCATCGGTGCTTTCGCCTTGCAAATTTCAATGCCGTTACTCGACCGCATTGGCCACAGACTCGAAAGGGTCAGCGTATATGTAGTCGATCGTCTCACCTCGTCACGGGTGCGCGCTAATCCGCGGTTGAGCGACGAGGAATTGGAGACTTTGATCGAGATGAGTGAGGAGGAAGGCGCGCTGTACGAAGGCGAAGCCGAAATCATCCAGGAAATCATCAAACTTGGTGATAAAACGGCGAAGGATTGCATGACGCCGCGCGTTGATACTTTGATGCTCCCGGATGATCTGGAGAACGACGAAGCGATCGCCCGCCTGAAGAAAAACCGATATCGGCGTGTGCCGGTGTACGCCGATACGCCGGATCAAATTGTGGGAATCATTGATGTGAAATTATTCCTGCTCCATCCGTCGGAACATTATACCGAGACCTTGATTCCGCCGTCCTTTGTGTCCGAAACCATGGGTGCGCTGGAGCTGCTCAAACTGTTTTTGACTCGCCCCCAGGGAATGGGCGTGGTGGTTGATGAGTTTGGAGGCACCGAGGGAATCATTACCATGGAGGACATCGTGGAGGAGATTCTCCGCGATGTTGTGCCACGCGACGACGTTGCTCTTTATATTGAACCGCTGGGGAACGGCAGATTTCTGGTTAGCGGCAACGCGCGACTGGACGACTTAAGCGAATATCTCGGGTTCCAAATCGACGCGGAGGGCATCGACACGATTGGTGGATTTGTCTTCACACGGCTGGGTTATTTGCCACCGCCTGGCACAAAATTGGAGATCCCGCGCCTTACCATTACAGTGCGCCGCGCAGGTCGCCAAAGGATCGAGGAAATCTTGCTGGAGAAAACAGCTCCCAAAGCTTTCGAAGAAGCGGCATGATCATCGGTTTAGTCATTTTTTGCTGCTGGTTTGTTTCGTTTTTTTTCAACGGAATTGAAAGCGGACTGCTTTCGATCGACCCAATTCGGTTGCGACAGAATGTGAAACGTCGCGTGCCGGCAGCGGTGCGGTTGAATCGGTTGTTGAAACAGCCTGAGCGATTGCTTGTGACTGTTCTCCTGATCACCAATGCAGCAGATATACTCGGTCTTTTTCTGCTGACGCGTGAATTAGTGCGCTTATGGGGTTACTCCGGTTATTTCATGTCGCTGGCGATTGCACTTCCGGTCTATTTGTTTCTGCTTTCTGTCTTTCCAAAATCACTCTTCCGTCGATTTCCGTTTCGCGCTCTGGCACGACTTGCCGGGATACTCGAACTAGCATCGCTACTGTTTTCGCCGTTGCTCGAACTCGGGGCGCAAATTGGCAAGCTGATCGTTCCAAGTCGCGCGGCTAAACGCGCTCGCCTTTTTGCGGGACGCGAGGACCTGAAACAGATCACTGCGCAAAGTGAGCTGGAAGGCTCGCTGACTGCTACAGAACGCGCCATGATTCATAACGTGGTCGATTTCAGCGGTGTCAAAGTCCGCGATGTAATGCTGCCATCAGCGAAAGTGGTGGCGCTGCCACCGGGCTCTTCACCTGGAGACGCAGTAGAACTCAGCGCCTCTTCGGGTCTTGATCGTCTGCCTGTAATCGCACCGAGCGGTCAACCTGCTGGTTTGATTAATGTCATCGATATCCTGCTGGACGAGAATGGAAGCAAGCCGCTGACCAATTATGTCCGGCGCATCGTGACGACTAACGAAGAGGAGTCTGCTTATCGAGTTGTGCAGCAATTGCGCGCTGCGCGTCTCGGCCTCGCTGCTGTCGTGGATCGAAGGAAGAATTTTTGCGGAATTGTAACAATTGAAGATTTGGTTCGCTGTCTCGTCTCTTCAACCGAGGCGGGGGCATAGAGTTCTTTCAGAAATGCTTAGTCACTCCAGGGGAACCGTTTTCTGCTCGCCCTCAAGAATTCGCGCAGCAGCAAGAAGTGCAACGTGCGAAAACGCCTGCGGAAAATTTCCCAGTTGGCGCTTTTCACGCGGATCGTACTCCTCAGAGAGAAGTCCCAGATCGTTCCGGAGATCAAGCAGGCGCTCGAACAATTCGCACGCTTCTTTTTTTCGACCCAGAAGATGCCAGCAGGCAACCAACCAGAACGAGCACGGAAGGAAAACACCTTCGCCCCCGGGTAATCCATCTACACCACATTCCTGCGGCCGATAACGCAACACCAGGCCATCTACCATCAGCTCGCGTTCGATGGCCTCTACGGTATTGCGAACACGCTCGTCTGTGGCGGGCAGAAAGCCGACAAGAGGCATTGTTAGCAGGCTGGCGTCCAAAGCGTCGGAACCATAAAACTGAGTGAACGCTTTCTTCTTGGAATTGTAACCGCGCTCGCAAACCTCGGCGCGAATCTGTTCTCTGACTTTTCGCCAGCGGCCATAATGCTCCCCCGCCGCACACCCGCATTGTTCAACAAGTTTAACAGCGCAATCGAACGCCACCCAGGCCATCATTTTCGAGTGTGTGAAATTCTTTCGTCCGCCGCGCACCTCCCAAATTCCTTCATCCGGTTTTTGCCAGTTCGATTCTAAAAATTTCATCAAATGCACCATTAAAGCCCAATCTGGTTCCTGCATTTTGATTCCAGCGCAGTCGGCCTCGAACATTGTGGCCAATACCTCGCCGTACACATCGAGTTGAAACTGGGTGGATGCCGCATTCCCGATACGTACCGGCACAGACTTTTCGTAGCCTGAAAGCCAGGAGAGCTCTACTTCGGTAAGCCGGCGTTCGCCGCTAACACCATACATGATCTGCATCTGCGCAGGACTCCCAGCCACAGCTCGCAGCAGCCACTCACGCCACCCTTTGGCCTCCTGGCGATAACCGGCCCGCAGCAGCGAAAGCAAAGCAAACGTCGCATCTCGAAGCCAGCAGTAGCGGTAGTCCCAATTACGCGGGCCGCCTATTTGTTCCGGTAACGATGTCGTTGGCGCGGCCACCAGGCCGCCGGTCGGCGCGTAGGTCAACCCTTTGAGTACGATAAGCGAGCGCATTACCACATCGCGCCATTTTCCTTCACCTCGGTATTGATTGCTCCATTCTTCCCAATACTTTTCCGTGTCACGCAACGCGTGGTCGGAGTGGATAGCCCTTGGCGGATCCTTGTGGGACGCAAACCATGTGAGCACAAACGGAACACTCTCGCCCTTGCTAACCGTAAACTCGGCAACTGTAGTCAGATCTCTCCCGTGCGTCTCAATCGGCGTTCGCAAAATCAGACCATCGGGTCCAGCGATTGCTTCCAGTCCACCATTTCGATGACGGACCCATGGCACGATCTGTCCGTAGTCAAACCGGATGACCAATTCCATCTGGATCGACACTTTGCCGCGCATGCCTTCCACGATCCGGACAATGTCCGGGTTCTCGCCACGTGGAGGCATGAAATCGATGAGGCGCACCGCGCCGCTTTTCGTTTCGATTTCAGTTTCGAGGATTAGTGAGTCGCCACGGTAACGCCGACGGGTTTTTATCACACCTTCTTCTGGAAAAAACCGCCAGTGTCCATTTTTCGTATCGCCGAGAAGGGAGGCGAAGCACGCCGGTGAATCAAATCGCGGAAGACAAAGCCAATCAACGCATCCATCCCGACTGATCAAAGCGGCAGTCTGCGTATCACTAAGAAAAGCGTAGTCCTCGATCTTTGTGAGCTCCTTCGCCATCTGAGTCCTTTCCAATCCTAATCATGCTCATGCTCCTGCTCGTAATCGCTGCTATAGCGTGCGCTGTCTGCAGCGCAGGTTTTGGTCTTCTCATTTTCCGCTCTGGACAGCGGACACTACAGCAACAATTTGATTTCGTTATTCCTCGTCGAGTTGAGCCTATCTCAGCTGCGCTACTGTGTGCCGGCAGAGGAATTTCCCGACGCTGCCAGTGTAGCGATTTCATGACCTGTTAATCGAAACACTGTCCACTCGTCCATTGGCCTGGCGCCGAGCGAGCGATAAAACTTGATCGCCGGTTCATTCCAGTTGAGCACCGCCCACTCCATTCGCCCACACCCCCGATCCCGCGCGATCTTCGCAAGCTCGACCAGCAACGCGCGTCCGTAGCCCTTGCCGCGCTTGTCCGGATTCACAAACAAATCTTCAAGGTACAGTCCGGATCGTCCAAGCCAGGTAGAGAAATTGTAAAAGTAAACTGCGAACCCAACCGGCGATTGCCCTTCAAACGCGAGAATAACTTCCGCCGCCGGTCGGTCTCCAAACAACACATCGATAAGCTGTTCCTCGGTCGCGGTCACCTCCTCCGGCGCGCGCTCGTACGTCGCCAGGTCTCGGATCAATTGCAAAATGACCGGCACATCTTTTACGTTCGCTGGCCGAAGTTGAAAATCCTGCCCTGTTTTCATTCCTGTGCTGACTGTCGACGACATGCAGAGTGACGCAACTGGACCTGTCTTTATGGTAATCGTTAGGGTTGCCGAAAGAAGAAGCAAAAGCCTGGACATTCTCTTTGCGGTGCAGCTACGATCGGCACCCTCCACTTGCAGGGATGAAAAGAAAGATCGCGCGCTCCGCTGTGGCGCCTCTGATGCCAGGCGCGTTTTACCTGCTTCTGCTAGCTAGCGGCGCTACGGTCCCACTCGCATTTGGCCATTGGCAGACGCGAGGGCAAAGAACTCTGACGTTCGCTGAACGCGTAGCTTACCAGCGAGCAATCGAGGGAGTTTTCTGGCGTCATCGCATCTGGCCAAAGGGACCGTCTGATCCCAAACCGCCGTTGGAAGCGGTCATGTCTCAGGCGCAACTGGAAGAGAAAGTCACTGATTACCTGCGTAAATCACAAGCACTGCAGGACCAGTGGCAACGACCGATTACCGGTAAGCAGTTACAGGCTGAGATGGATCGAATGGCCCTGCACACAAAACAGCCCGAAGTGTTGCGTGAACTCTTTCAAGCGTTGGGGAACGACCCTTTTGTTATCGCGGAATGTCTGGCCAGGCCTGCGCTCGCCGAGCGATTACTGACGAGCTGGTATGCCTATGATCAGAGAATTCATAGCGACCTAAGGGAACGCGCGAAAGCTGAATTGCAAGGACACGGCACAGTGGAGCAAATGAAACAGACGAATGGCGATTACAGCGAGATTGAATTTGTGAGAAGAGACAATGCTGGCGACACAGACAATCGCGGCGCTTCGCACAGGGTTAAGCTCAACAGCCGCGGATGGAATGAAATTGTCCAGAAGCTAGCTGCAAGCTTCACTGACCCCGGAAGCGATACCATCGGCATGTGCTGTTGTAGCCACGTCCGCGTGAGGCGGATGTCGCCGTCGTCCGAGCGACAACCCGGCCCAAGCGCCTCGACACAGCGAGGCGACTACAACCATTCAGTTCACTCCAAAGACCCTGCTGCCGACGCCTACGAAGCTATCTCCATAGGAACGCTAAGCTCCTTGCACGAAGACGAGACACGTTACTACGCCGTGGCAGTAATTGAAAAAAACAATGACCAACTGAAGCTGGCTACGGTTTCGTGGCTTAAACAACCGTGTGAGTCGTGGCTAGCTAGAGCAGAAAACAAAGTGGCTACCACGATGACGCTGCCGAACAGTGACTACCATCTTCCAACAATGCCCGATGGAACCGGATGCAGACAGGATCTGTGGAGAGCAACAGCCGGTCCGCCAGACGGCCGATCATCGCACACGGCAATATGGACTGGCACTGAAATGATCGTGTGGGGTGGCCTTAGCAGGGGTGCAGATATCAATAGTGGTGGCAGGTACACTCCCGCCACGGACACTTGGATTGCGACCAGCAATACGAATGCGCCTGGCGCACGGGCTTATCACACGGCGGTGTGGAGTGGGACTGAAATGATCGTGTGGGGTGGGGATGCGTCGACGCCTAGTGGCGGAAGATATAATCCCAACACAGACACTTGGGAGCCCACCAGCACTGCCAACGCGCCCGACGCGCGATCCGGACACACAGCGATTTGGATTGGCAATGAAATGGTTGTGTGGGGTGGATCTTTTGCGGATAAATTTGGCGATCACTACCTAAACACGGGTGGGAGATACGATCCTGACACAGATAGTTGGACGCCCACCAACACTATGGACGCGCCCGATGGCCGATCAGGTCACACTGCGATTTGGAGTGGCATTGAAATGATTGTGTGGGGCGGATTTTTTTCCGATGACACTGGCTTCCATTCCTTAAACACGGGCGGCAGATACAATCCCAGGACCAATAGCTGGACGGCCACGAGCATAGCCAATGCTCCCAGTGCGCGAGACATCCACACAGCGATTTGGACCGGCAATGAAATGATCGTCTGGGGAGGAGATAGCTACGAACTGGGCCGTTTGAACACCGGCGGCAGATACAACCCAGTCAACAACACTTGGACCTCTACCAGCCTTGTCAACGCGCCTGAGTCCCGATACGCGCATACCGCTGTATGGACCGGCGACGAAATGATCGTCTGGGGCGGTTTTGCAACCAACACTCTTGGATTGAACACCGGCGGCACGTACAGTCCCGCCACCGATAGTTGGACGACCACTAGTATTATCAATGTGCCTGCGTCCAGATATGCACACACCGCGGTTTGGACCGGAGACGAAATGATCGTCTGGGGCGGAAGCGGCGAAGACTACAGCCTAAACACCGGTGGCAGATACAATCCAAATGCTAACAGTTGGATACCCACTGCCACGTTTAATGTCCCCGCCGGTCGATTCTTCCATACTGCCGTCTGGACTGGCAGTGAAATGATTATCTGGGGCGGTTTTGACCGGCTGGATACCGGCGCAACGTACACCCCAATCACGGATAGTTGGGCGGCTACTGCCATGACCGATGCCCCAGCTGGGCGGTTTAATCACACAGCGATTTGGACGGGGTCTGAAATGATCGTGTGGGGTGGAGTTTCTCATGGCCAGAACACTCAATGGTACAACACCGGCGGCAGCTATAATCCCAGCGCGAACACTTGGACTGCCCTCAGCATCAGCAACGCACCGTCTCCACGAGATTCTCACACGGCAATCTGGACTGGCACTGAGATGGTCGTCTGGGGCGGAGAAGATGAAACTTCCGAAGCCTTGGACACAGGTGGCAGGTACAACCCAATAACAGACAGCTGGCTGGCTACGACTACTGCCAATGCACCTTCGGCCCGAGAGGCCCACACGGCAGTTTGGGCTGACAGCGACATGATCGTCTGGGGTGGATACGATCAATTCCTCGTCTATGCGAACACTGGCGCGAAATATGATCCTTTCACGAATAGCTGGACAGCTACCAACATTAGTAATGCGCCCTCTGCGCGAGCGGATCACACCGCAACTTGGACCGGCAACGAAATGATCGTCTGGGGTGGTAGTAATGAATCAATGAGTTTAATGACTGGTGGTAGATACGATCCCATTGCTGACAATTGGGCGGCCACGAGCACTGATAATGCGCCCGATGGACGATCGTTCCACACGGCGGTTTGGACTGGCGATGAAATGATCGTCTGGGGTGGGTACAGCTCCGAGCCTTTGGACACAGGTGGCAGATACAGCCCGGGAACGGACAGTTGGATGCCTACGACAACTGAGAATGCCCCCGGTGCTCGAAACAGTCACACAGCGGTTTGGACCGGGGACGCAATGATCGTCTGGGGCGGTGCCGGCAACTTGAATACCGGCGGCATATACTGCGCCCAAGCCGGCCCAACACCTACACCCAGTCCAACAGCAACCCCTAGTACAGCACCGAGACTTACACCCACACCAAGACCTCGCCCTACTCCGCACCCTCGACGGTAGCTACAGCTAAGGTTGACACGATTTCGACTGCCAATTGAAGTTAACAAAGATAACTCAAAAATGAGAGCGCATATCATCCGAGGCGCGTTTTACCTGCTTCTGATATCAGTTACTTGCGTGATTCCATTAGCGCTAGCCGAGCGAAGCACGTCGAGGAATCCTGCGCAGCTTTTCACTACTTCTGGGGATAGTGGCCGCGACACTCTGGCAATCCCGAAACTTCCATTGGGTTTCGCTCTATGGGATCAGTACGACAGCCCAGCGACGGAACCGCCTATCAATATCGGCTCTCAAAATTTCGAGCTAGCATTTAACGCGCTGAACGATCAGGCAGCAGACGACTTTGTTTTCACCTACCCTTTTAACAATTGCATCACGGCAGTGCGCGTGATGGGCGAATATTCTGAAGGAGGCGGCCCTGCGTCGTCATTCAATGTTTACCTTTACGAAAACGGCGCAGGCAATCTGCCTGGAGCGCTGATTGAGGCGTTCTTTGACCTGCCCTATACTGGAACACCACCCCAATTTGTGATCAACCTGCCAAACCCGTTCTGCCTGGGACCGGGAACCTATTGGGTTTCCGTCCAGGCGCGGCAAGATCTCAATCCAAGCGGTCAGTGGTACTGGCACAATCGGATCGTCCAATCAAATGCCGGCGCTACCTGGCAGAATCCGGCTGATGGCTACGGCACTGGCTGCACCACTTGGAACCTAAAGAACGCCTGCATGCCTGACCAGCGATGGCCGGATCAGGTTTTCGAAATTGTCGGTTTTACCGAAGGAAACCCTCCTACGCCTCCGCCAAGACCGACACCGAGACTTAGACCCACTCCACATCCGCGCCCTTAACTGAGTTATGAAAAAAGGCATTAACCCGAGTACAAGAGCACATGTCATTCGCGGCGCATTCTATTTGCTTTTGCTCCTGACTCTGTGCGTGATCTCATTCGCGCTGGCCGAGCGAAATAGTAAGCCGGATGTGAGAATACCGCTGCAACCATTAGAGGCCCCTCGAAACGCAACTCCCGGTGGTGTGTATGAAGGATGGATCGCGCGTTACAACGGACCCGGAAACGGCTACGACGAAGCTAAAGCGGTTGCTGTAGATCAATCGGGCAACGTTTATGTGGCAGGAACAGACTTCGGCTCAGGAACACTCGGTGACTACGCGACTGTCAAATATAACGCAGCAGGAAGGCAACAATGGATTGCACGTTATGATGGTCCCGATAATGGCGACGAACAACTCAACGCCATGGTCATTGACGCATCTGGCAACGTTTACGTCACCGGACGCAGCGGAACAAATCGCATTCCCTACACGTGCACTACAATCAAGTATAATCCGGACGGGCAGGAACAATGGGTGGCGCGGTACAACAGTCCGAATGGCGCTGGAGGTATTGCCATTGCCGTTGACGGTTCAGGCAATGTCTATGTGGCCGCGATCGCATCCAATCAGTACAACACATTGTTCTGCGCTACCATCAAATACAACGCCGCTGGGGAGCAACAGTGGGTTGCGGAGTATCACGGCGGATCAAACGTTGACGAACCTTATGCCATCGCCGTCGACAACGAGGGTAACGTTTGCGTCACTGGCAGAACCCTGGTTTGTCCCGATACCGACTACCTTACAGTTAAATATAACTCAGCAGGTCAGGAACAATGGCTTGCACGCTACAATGGACCGGCAAACGAGGACGACGCGGCCCATGCGATTGCGGTTGATGCCTCGAACAACGTTTACGTAACCGGAGACAGCTTCGGTGTATACGCAACGATCAAGTACAACTCAACTGGACAGCAACAATGGGTCTCCCGCTATGAGGAAGGCGGGAACAATGGCGCAAATGGCATTGTCCTTGATAGCTCAGGCGACGTGTATGTGACAGGAAGCGCTGCCAATCAATACAGTTATCCTGACTACGGCACAGTTAAGTACAACTCAGCAGGCCAACAACAGTGGATAGCTCGTTACAACGGCCCTGGAAACGGAGCCGATGTAGCAACTGCCATTACGCTTGACGGTTCAGGTAATATTTACGTAACTGGAAGTAGTTCGCGAGTGAACTACGGCTTCACTGATTTTGGTTATGCGACTATCAAATACGACTCGGCCGGGCAGGAACAGTGGGTTACCCGGTTCGACGGGCCTGCGAACGCCGATGATGAAGCCTCAGCTATGGCTATTGATAATCTCGGTTACGTCTATGTAACGGGCCGTGGTGGGCTGGGCTCCGATGCTGATTACCTGACCATCAAATACGGACAGGGTCCGCCGCCTACGTCAACTGCGAGCCCCACACCGACATCTACTCCAACAGCGACAGCAACGGCGACTGCAACGGCAACGGCGTCTCCACCTCCACCTCCGACACCAAGCGAGCCGCCCGGATCACCGACTCCTACAGCAACTGCGACTGCGACGCCGGAGCCGATTTGCAATCACTACGTGATAACCAGTAACCCTGGCACGATTGTGCCTGGGACTGTCGATACAGGCAATCACTGCGACAATTGCCTCACCCTGATTAGTTTTCCATTCTCTGTACGCTTTTACGGTTCGCCCTTTAACGAAGCCCACGTCAGCTCCAACGGTAGTTTGCTGTTTACCGGTAATGAGCCTTATCTCGGAACAGCGTGTCCTTTGCCGAATCGATGTGTCGATGCAGCGATTCTTGCGTATCAGGGCGATTTGCGCACCGACGGTCCTAACAATGGAGTGTTTACTCTGGTCACCGGTACCGCGCCCAATAGAATCTTTAATATCGAGTGGCGCACGACTTACTCGGACAAAATCGGCACGGCTAATTTCGAACTGCGCTTTTACGAAAATCAAAACTACTTCGATATTTTGTATGGAGCGACGACGGATAACGGTGCGTCAGAAGTGAGCGGCGTGCAGCAAGGTGATCTCGGCGGTGGCTTTGCCGGGATTCCTGCCACCTTCTCCTGTCGTACCCCCTCCCTCACCAACGGCTTGAAAGTCACTTATCGACTGGAGCTCTGCACGACACCGCCTCCACGGCCTCGTCCTACGCCGCGACCACGCCCTAGCCCTCCGCGTCGCCCGTAGCGATACCTTGAATCAGGCGGGGGTCGGTGAATCAACCATTCCTAACCGGACGATTCAAGCGCACGACTAATACGTTCCAGACCTTCGGCGAACATCTCCGTGTTCACGCCCATGCCAATACGAAAATAATCGGGCATTTCGAAAAAGCGGCCTGGCACTACCGTAGTATCGAAGTCTCTGCGCAGGCGTTCGGAAAAATCATCAGCGTTACCATCCATCAGTTGCACGAAGGAAGTCGTGCCCCAATCTGTCCACACGGCTGAAATTCCGGATTGTTGTACCAGGAAATCTTGCAGCAGTTGTCGATCAGCTTCTACGATGCGGCGCGCCTTTTCACGAAGGCGATTTAAGTGTTTAAAGACCGCAACATCGAGAAGCAGTCCGGGATAGACCGATGTCGCGCTATAGAGATCATTCAGGCGGCGCATTTTCCACGCTAGATCCGGGTGCGCCAGGATCCAGCCACATCGCAGTCCGCTGACGCCGTAAACTTTCGTTAGGCTACTGGTCACCACAAACTCCTTCCCAAGATGAAAGGACGTACGCGGCGTGCGCTGATAAACGGCATCGAGATAAACTTCGTCCACCAACACAAGCGCTCCAACGCTCCGGGCCAGGTCGCCGACTTCTCGCAGCACCCAATCCGGGGTTAGCGCGCTTGTCGGATTGTGTAAATTCGTAATCACAATGAGTCGCGTCCTTGATGTCATACCAGCGCGAACCGCGTTTGGATCGACAATCCAGCCGGTTTCTTCTGTTCGCGCGAAACGTTTCACATCAGCATGAAGATATCGCGCGACGTCAAGAATGGGGCCGTACGCCGGATGCTCGATTAAGACTTCGGCACCGGGTTCAATAATCGCAGCGATGGCCAGATGATTCGCCATGGAAGTTCCTGCGGATTCCACAACGCAGTCCGGGTCAACCCCGTGATGCGCGGCGATGACCTTTTGCAATGGCGGATAACCATAACCGGTGTAGCTGCTATCACCATTGATCTCGAGGGTTTCCAACTCGACTGGCAATTCGCGAAGTGGAAACGACGCCACGCCACTCGTTGCGAGGTTAAACCGCGCACGGCTTTGCGTCTTTGACCAATGCATGTAGTCGGAATGCTTATGTGTCATGAGCGGGCCGTTCGTAGATTGTGAGTGTCGAAAAACTAAAGTTAACCCGCCGACCTCTCTCGCCTCTCCCCTTGGGCAAGGGGAGAGGATTGAGGTGAGGGGTTTTCGAAGCCTGGACGAGACCCTCACCCTCTCCCTGAAAGGGCGAGGCGCTCCCGTTCGCGTGAAATCTTTTCCGCCCACTAAGCCACGCGAGCTGAGAATCGTTCAAAAGCACGCTCATGGCCCGGCTCGTCTAAACTTCCTCCAATAATGGTAAACCGGCAGCGCGGTCAGCATGATACCCAACGCAATTGCGCTATTCGGTGGTGAAGCGATGATAGCGCTTCCGACAATCCCAACACAGGACAAAACAAAAACGATCGTAGTGAACGGATGCCCGGGAACGCGATAAGTCACTGTGTCGGATCCAATCTGACGCCGGCGCAAAACAAAAACCGACGCCGCTGTCATGGCGAAAAAAATGAAATCGACAGTCACCTCAAAGTTTAAGATTTGACCATACGTTCCGGAACAAGCGATCACGATGGCGGCCAATCCTTGGAGGAGTATCGCAACTACCGGTGCTCGCGAGCGTTCCGACAGCTTACCAACACTTGCGAAGAAAAGGCCGTCCCGAGCCATGGCGTAGTACACCCGCGGAGCTGTAAGCATGCTTTGGCTCAGAAACCCGAGCGTCGAAACGGCAATACCGGCGGCAATCCATTGCGCGCCGCGTGAGCCGAGCGCCGCCCGCATGACATCCGACGCCGGCGTTGTCGTTGCATCCAGACCTGCTGGACCAAGGACTCGCAGGCAGACGAAGTTAACTGCAAGGTAAAGAACGATAACGCCGGCCACACCCAGTAGCAGGCCACACGATAGATCACGCCGCGGATCGCGCATTTCACCCGCCACAAACGTCGAGGTCTGCCAACCGCCGTATGCAAAGGCAATGGGAACCATCGCTGACCCAATGCTCGCTAAAACTCCAACCGAAAACGGAGGGGCAACCACCGTCTCGGGCTTACCAGCGCTGCCGCCAAGCGCAAATCCGAACAGCACCAGGCCTGCGATCGCGCCGATCCTTAATAACATGAAAATGCTCTGAACGTTGCTGCCGGCGCGCACGCCCAAACAGTTAATGCCGGTTAGTCCAAGTAGCACCACCGCGGCAATCACGCTCCCATTCCAGGTTACCCCGGTGAGGGCACGAAAATAGGATGAGAAAATCACTGCGACTGCTGCCATGCCACCGGTCTGTGTGACCAAAAGCAGTCCCCATCCGTACACAAATGCTACGGCGGGATGGTACGCTTCGCGAAGGTAAACGTACTGGCCGCCCTCCGCGGCAGGTAATCGAGTCGCGAGTTCCGCCCAGATAAACGCACCGCACATCACAAAAATTCCGCCCAATACCCAAACGCCAAGGATCAGCAATGGAGTATGAACGCGATGCGCTACCTCCGAAGGATTAGCGAAAATTCCCGCGCCAACGATGCCACCCATGACAATCATCGTGGCATCGAATAGCCCCAGTTGGCGGTGAAGCTTTAGAGAGTCGGCCTCACGTTTGTCATTCCGAGCGGAGCGAGGCGGAGCCGAGGAATGTCTGGCTCTCATCTTTCAAGACAGAGATGCCTCAACTCAGCTCGACATGACAGCATCATCAAGCTGAAACCTGCAAACGCTTTCATGTCATTCTCATCTCAGTTTATAGATTCTGAACTCCGGCGTCGCCCTCACAAGCGTCGCGGTGTCGCTGAGGTGCTGTGTTAACTCAGGGTAGGAGGTCAACCACCAAAACGTATTCTCGACAAAAACAAAATGGGTCGCGCCGTGGCGATGCAATCGCTCAAGGTCGCTAATAGCTTGCTCGCCGTTCCTGGGATTGCCACCGTAAACGCCTCGTTGTTCGAGAAAATGCCAGCCTTCGCGACGTGCATAGTAAAAAATGGCTGGGTTTCCATTGTCCACAGCCACAATTAATGCATCGCGCGACGTAATTTTGTTCAGCTCCAGACC
>JBKPMH010000139.1:0-4865 GCA_046732035.1 Verrucomicrobiota bacterium | reverse complement strand
AGGCAAACGCCGGCGGCGGAGAGTGGACCCTCTTGCTCCGGACCGGGCTCCGAATTGGGACCTCTTTTCGAAGAATAACGCTCGACTGCTTTAAGCAGTCGAGTTTGTGCCATCAAGGCGGGCTTTTTGATCGTGTAATCGCAGGTCAGTGCCGTTTCGCACCAACGCGGCGGTGCGCTTCGTGTTCCAGAGCTGCGACGACCCTGCTGAAACCTTTTATGTCGGCAGCGCTAACGCGGTGAGCAACAGCTCGTTCCAATAAGGACAAATGGAGCCGGACCCGCCGCGCCAGCGTGCGCCCTTTTGCTGTGAGGCGCACGATGAATGTGCGGCGATCTGTTTCGCCGACAGCGCGCGTGATCAAGCCGCGTTTTGCCAGCCGATCGAGGATGCTGGTCAACGTCGATCGTTTGTGCGCAAGACCGCGATGAAGCTCGGCCACCTTGGCGCGTCCGGAATTGGCAAGCAGCCCCAAAACGTGTGCTTCGCCCTGCGTCAGTCCGGGCTCCCTTAAGTCATCAAGATAAATACCGATTCGGTGAGTCGCACGATGGACTGAATGAACAAGTCGCAATGGCATCGATTGAGAGTGGCTTCAGGTCCGGCTGCACCCACGAAGTTCGCGCTTCATCACTGAAAAGCCGCTCTGCCGAATAGTATGTGAGAGGGAAATTCTTTTCCAGCAATTGTGGATTTGCCTGGACGACATGTTCCAACGGTCCTCCGCGACTGATTGCGTACGCATGAGAGAGAATCTGCACCCAAAATAATGTGATGGTCTCATGATATTTCTCCGGTTTGCCGGCGGCTGCGGCGAATCGGCGCAGCGTACTCCGCATCTTATTCGCAGCCTGCTCCACCGAGTTAGATTCTGCGAGATACACCCACGCTACGTGCAAATGCGAAGCATGAGAGAAGTTTTTAACGTGACCTCGCTCCATCGCGCGCGCCAATTCCGCATCAGTCATGACTGCCGCCTTTCGCCAGCGCTTCGTTGATAGCCAGTTCCCAATGGATGCGTTGTTCCTTCGCCCAATGGGCGTTCAGTTTTGAAACTTCTTCATTGGCCTCGGCCGCCAACGCAGAACGCCGATATGTTACTGTTGCCTTGCAGTGTTGATGGCCGGCAGGGATCACACGGATCTTAATCTCGGTAGCGGTGCTGGCTGGCGTTATCACCACATATTCCACCCGTCCATTGCCGACATCGTATGTCGTGAGAAGCCACAGCCGATTCTTGGCATGACCACCTGCTGTGGTAAACATGGCGCCCTCGCGCTGTGCTGCGTGTGCTGGATGCATGAAACGCGGCGACCAGTCTGGCGACCACTCCGCCTCGCGTACCGGTCCGAAAAGCGGCGTTACATCGGCGACCTGTCCGTTCAACTCCATCGTGAACGACTGCGTTCGCTGTACAAGCCCTGCAGTGCTGGAGTCTGCGGCTAATACGGCCTGGACCATTGCACAACTCAACGCACATACCGCAAATCGACTTTTCATATCTATATTACGATATCGTAGTATCCGATGTCGTCAAACTCAAAGCAGGTTTAGGAGTCATTAAGTCCGGGGCTTGCAACTCTGGACAAAGCAGCGGCTGAAACAGCTCAGGCAGAAAACTATTCGTCAGTTCATCGAGCAGTTTCTACGCAGAACGCACTCCATACTTTTCTCAATTCATTTGAATTGTAGTGCTCCTGTGCGGCTTGTTATTCTCCGGCGATGCACTCGCAAGCTCGTTTAATTTCTATTCTCCTGGTGATTTGCCTGCTTTTCGCCCCGCATGTTTTCGCGCAAGAGGATTCTCTGAACGATCCTGATTTGAAGGATTTGTTAAAGCAGGCGGAGGAAATGCAGAAGCAAGCCAAAGAACTTCAAAAACAGAATCCAACGTTGCAGGACACAAAGAAGAAACTCGCTGACATGCTGTCCCAAGCGAAAGAAGAAGAAGCTCGACAGGAGGAGCAGGAAAAACGTGAAAAGGAGAAGCTTCAAGCGGCGCTGAAGAAGCAACTCGAAGCGCCGGGCCCGGTCGCCTTACCAAAATGGACACCGACGACGCCTGAATTCAAAGCTGCCGGGCCGCCAACGAGAAAAATCGTGGATGAAGAAGTAAGAATTGTTCAGACCGGCACCTCATCGATTCCTCCGGAGAAAATAGCGGATATCTGGCAAGCGACCGCAACGGCGGCAAACAACCTTAATCAAAGCCTTAACAAGATCAGCGTGAACGGAAAGATCACCAGAATCTTATTTCTCAGCACGCGCACGGATCCCAGGCAAGAAGTGGAACTTGAGGCCAGTCGCGAGCCCGACGCCAAGATTACCCAGGTGGAAATCTCGTCGCCATTACCAAAGCCGAATATTGATACCGAATGAGATGCCACTTCACGCAACGCAGGAACTTGCAATCCGCCGGAGGTAGCCTTAACAAACTTTCACTATGGCCAACACATACGTTCCAATGATCAGCTCCGGCGTTGCGGGTCCGCTAGGTGTTTTGCATCTGCCGCGTCTATGGCTCAAAGTCTCGCTTGAAGAGCAAGGGAAACTCGCGCCTGGTTACCCGGGGATCGGCAGAGGGTTCGATGCCATGACTTGTGCTGCGCTCGGACTCGAAGAGCAGGCGGTAAAGAATTACATCAAACAAAACAAGCCGACCTATCCCGAGTTCGAAGCGTGGGTGAAGAAAAACGGGAGGTCAGTAAATCGCGACGCGATCGAGAAGCATAATGCTGCAGTGCGTGGTTACATTCACGACGACGAGACGCGTAAAGGAGTTCTTGGTGCATCTAACATTGCGGATGACACCTCGGCTCCAAAAGACGCGGTGAATCTAAATAATCTCGATGATTGGTACGAATTTCATCAGATGGTTCTCAAGTAGGTAGAGGACGTCGAACTCAAAGAGTAGCGGCGATCAGCTGGCGGGCATAGGATTACCGCATTGACGCAAGCACAGGGGACATGGAGCATTCTCAAATGCCATCGATACGGACCAACGCGGCGCCACCATTTCGCAAAACTACTGGCACATTCACCGCCAGGAGTTTGTCACAACGCTATTTTGTCTCGCCCGAAATATTTGCTAAGGAACAAAAGAAGATTTTTTCGGAGCAATGGGTGCTGGTTGGACATCAAAGCCAGATCGCGAAAGCTGGTGATTATTTTATTTCGGAAGCCGCCGGCGAAAACTTAATCGTTGTCCGGGACCAAAGATCGACGATCCGCGGCTTTTACAACGTTTGTCGTCATCGGGGGGCCAGGCTCCGGGAAGAACGATCCGGCCATGCATCTGCAATTCAATGCCCGTATCATGCATGGACGTACGCACTCGACGGGCGACTCCTTGGCGCTCCGCACATGGACGATGTTGCGGGGTTTGATAAAACCGATTATGCACTGCGTCCAGTACACCTGGGTTTATGGGAGGGATTTATTTTCGTAAGTCTGGCTGACTCCCCTACTCCACTGGACGAATGGTTCGCACCGCTGTCAGGGAAATTTTCCCAATGGAACTTACCAACCCTGCAGTCGGCCAAACGGATTAATTATGACGTGCAGGCGAACTGGAAGCTGATGTTCGAAAATTACTCGGAATGTTACCACTGCCCGGGCGTGCATCCGGAGCTCTCAAAAGTGTCTCCTTACGACTCGGCGGAAAACGATCTGACTGAAGGACCGTTCCTTGGGGGATTCATGCGGATCACGAAAGGCAACAGCCTGACCATCAGCGGCAAATCCTGTGCTTTGTCTGTAGGCACCTTCGGGGACGATGACTTTCATCGAGTTTTTTATTACTCTATTTTCCCAAATACGTTGCTCAGTTTGCATCCGGACTATGCGATGGTGCACCACCTTTGTCCCCTTTCACCGGCACGAACTCTGATTTTGTGTGACTGGTTTTTTCACCCTCAGGCGTTCGACCAAAAGGATTTTAAACCCGAAGACGCAATCGAGTTCTGGGACATGACAAACAGGCAGGACTGGCATGTCTGTGAATTAAGCCAGCAAGGCATCGCCTCACGCGCATACGAGCCCGGCCCGTTCTCAGCGCGGGAAAGCATTCCCGCTGCGTGGGACCGTTATTACCTTCGCTTTACGGATTAGAAGCGAAGAACCAATGCCAGCCAGTTCCGATATGCCACCTCTGACTTACGCGAGTTACCTTGATCTCGAGAATTTGTTGACGCTTCAGAAACCGCGTTCGAGTCCTCCTGAGCACGATGAGATGCTCTTCATCGTCATTCATCAGACATATGAGCTGTGGTTCAAACAATTGCTGTATGAGTTTGAGAAGATAAAAAGAGATTTTTCTGCGGGTGATCTTTTCGGCGCGATCCACACATTTAAGCGTGCTCGAACAATCATGAAGGTCCTCGTCGCCCAGGTAGACATTCTTGAAACGATGACGCCTTCCTCGTTCTCAAGTTTTCGGGACCGGCTTGAGACTGCATCCGGATTTCAATCTGTGCAGTTTCGAGAAATTGAATTTTCGCTGGGATACAAGCGCGAATCGACAGTCAGATACCTGAAGCCGGATTTCCCTGGATACGATCGGCTGCAACGATTGCTTCGAGCACGCAGTGTGGTCGATCATTTTTACGATTTCCTTGCAACACGCGGCGCGGAAATCCCCGAAGACCTGAAGAATCGCGACATAACGAAACCAAATGAACCCGACAAGCGCGTACAGCAGCAAATTCTGCAGCTCTATAAAAATTCTCCTGAATGCTCGATCCTTTTCGAATTGATGACCGATTTTGATGAAGGCCTGCAGGAGTGGCGTTACCGCCACATCAAGCTTGTCGAGCGAACAATCGGAGCAAAAAAGGGAACCGGCGGATCACCGGGTGTCCCCTTTC
>JBKPMH010000138.1:0-10690 GCA_046732035.1 Verrucomicrobiota bacterium | reverse complement strand
GCTACATGCTGATCCAGATCGTTGGATTTTTTTTATCGGAATCGTCGCTGCGCTCGTCTTGCGCAGGCCCCCTTTAGTTCCTGACATTAACTAAGTGCGACTCGTTAGGCACCGAAGAATGCCACTGTAACAGCCTGCCGGTTAGGCTGACGCTTTCGCGTCCGTCTGCGCGCGCGGCGAATCACAGATCCCCGCGCGTACTCACGCCAAGCGCCCGCACCGTCAGTGCACGGCGGCCGCTCGCGTGTCCATACGTCGCCTCAGCTCGGTTATCACTCCTTTGGAAGCGCCGCCCCTTCGATGTATCGGCCGGAATCCAGGTCGCGCCGGCGGCATTGAGTTTCAGAAATTTTGCAATCTCTTTTTCAGACAAATCCGTGCCTTTAATGTGGGAATAGCTCTCCGAAATACTCCGATCATTGGCAAAGACGACAACGTAAAGGTACCGGCCCTTGTGATAGATCAAGCTAACGGTTCCGTCGTCGCGCAACTGTCGCTGGTCCAAGGTGCCGTATAAGTCGTCAATTCGGTCTGATGGATCGCCCAGGTAAGCCGAAGCCGAGCGGGAGACCGCGAGAATCGTTAGCGCAACGATAAGAAATTTTATTCCATTCATCTCTTTTTACTTAGCGAGGTATCTCTTTTGTTTTGTACCAGCGCGGCTGCTCTCATCCTGCTTTTCTTCAATCAATTCTTCGGCTGCTACAGTGTGAAACGAAACGACTGTCCAATCGGTGTCGGGGCCGACCACGGGGCGATGCCAAATATTCTGCGGAATTGAAATCCAACGCTGCTCCAGCGGCGCCTCAGGATTATTTGTTAGGACGTTCGATTGCCAGTGTCCATCTGCTTCGGTTCGCATATCGCCGCTTCCTTCGAAAGTCATCATCCGCTGATGGCTGTTCGGATGGCGCTCCGGGCCCGTATCCGCGCCGGCCCGCAGAACGAAAATCCACGCGGACCGGATTTCATGTGGCAATGCGCGACCAAACACGCTTAATGGAACTGGTTCCCAGGTCATTAACGCGTTGTCATTGCGCGCCAGCTCCGTGCGTACCCGCTCGATAACGGGGCGAATTTGTTCGCGCACAGTTTCGGATCGCAAGACTGTGTCGATCGTTTCAAGGCGATCACGTTCTTCGGGCGTCATGTCGCAAATATTCACCATCAATTGCGTTTCCCAATGCCTAACTTTTAATTCTTACTTCCTACTTTCGACTTCCTCCTGCTTAATTCTCTCGATGGCGAAAAAACGCAAAAGTCAAAAGCGACCTGCGCAAATCGAGGTTCGCAAGTCCGGAGTGCACGGGCGGGGTGTTTACGCCGTGCAGTTCATTCCCCGGGGCAGTCGCATCATCGAATACACCGGAGAACGCACTTCATGGGAAGCCGCTCCCAATGACGAGAACGACCCGCACACATTCAATTTTGGTCTGGATAACGGTCAGGTAATCAATCCATTGATCGGTGGCAACGAGGCGCGCTGGATCAATCACTCCTGCGATCCAAACTGCGAAACTGAAGAGGAGGACGATCGCATCTTTATTGATGCAATGCGCGATATTCAGCCTGGCGAGGAACTATTTTACGATTATGCGTTGGAGATCGACGAGCCGATCACCGAGGAATCAAAAAGGAAGTACGCATGCTACTGTGGCAGCTCAAAGTGCCGCGGCACAATGCTGGATATTCCATCGAAGTCGTGACTTTGACCTCGCTTCCAAGCGCTGCAGAGCAGGCGCGATAGGCAAAACCTATCGGCACTAGACGCATAAAGTATTTCAATCGCCCGCCAGAGTGTGGCCAGTTGATTGCGTGAACGGTCCAGGTTTCGGATTGAGGGCGAGGAAGGGCAACGACCGGGTCGGGAACGCAATTAGCCGACTCAGTCGGGCTGATTCGGGCTCGTCTGCAACGCGCCGTTAAGAAGTCGAGGTCCTCGACTCCGTCGGACCCGAGCGCCTGTGAAAACCAGCGCGCTGTAACATTTACATTTATCAAAGACAAACACATATAGGAGGAGAAAAATAATATGGAGACAAGAATGCCGATCGGACAGCGAATTGCGCGGTTCATCGAGGAGAGATATGTGCACCGGGCGCACCCTCATTACTTGCCCGAGTTCGCAGGTTTCGCATTAATTCTGATTTTCGCCGTCTGGCCAATGCTGTCGCTGGTAGCAACAGCGCTGGAACGAATGAGATAAAAAGGGGCGAGCCGCTGATTTCATAAAGCTTCCAGTGCCTCGCAATATGGAGGCATTGGGAAACGCCATGGCGAGCTGCGCTTGGTTACGACGCAGCAACTTGCGCCTGTTCAGATGACAAGGCAGCTGCAGCTTCCTTACGGAACGCTGCGGCCGCTTTGCTCTGAAACCGGAGCGGATTAGACAAGAAAGTCAGATCCCTTTCCGGTACCGGCGGAGCAAATGCCAGGCTGACACATCCTGGAGTTGGATGATGTTTAACCATCATTTGCGGCACAATTGAAATGCCGATTGAGGCCGCGACCATGTTGGCGATCGTGCTGAGCTGACTGCCAGCCAACGCGATCTGGGGTCGAAGACGACGTGATTCGAGGAGATGATTCACCTGTTGCGACAGGCAATGCATCTCGTGGAGAAGCAAAAATCTCTGCGATTTGAGATCGTCGAAGTCAACGAGATCCTTCGTCGCCAGGGCATGCCCTTTCGGCACCAGCGCAAGCAATGGCTCGGTACCCAGGGATTCTCGGCGCAGACTTGGAGTTGGCCGGCAGGTGGACGCAATCGCCACGTCGAGCTGCCCGGCTTCAATTCTTCGACTAATTCCGTCAGTTACGTCCTCTACGATTTCCAGTGTTACGTGAGGATAATGGTCCTGAAATTTAACAACCAATTCAGGCAGTACGTACGGCGCAATCGTAGGAATTGCGCCTACCGACAGGCGACCGGCTACTTCATCTTTGACGTCATCCACACACCGACGCGCATCTCCAATCGAAGCTAAAATTTGACGCGCGTAATCGATCAAACAACGTCCCGCTTCCGTGAGCACAACTGAGCGGGGTAGACGGTCGAACAATGGTTGCCCCACCTCCGCTTCTAATTTTTTGATTTGCTGGCTAAGGGACGGTTGCGCAACGCGCACCTTCGCGGCGGCCCGAGAAAAGCTGCCTTCATCCGCCACAGCAACAAAATAGCGCAATTGATGAATCTCCATATAAATCCTGCAGAAGCAGGAGTTACAGTAGCCCCTCCCTTGGTCGTTTGAAAACCGGTACGGCTACAACACCAGTGCGGATCAGTCATTCACAGCACAGAGAAGCGCCGCATTCCTGCCGGGAGTTCTCAATCTGTTATCAGCACAATCTTCCCGAGCGCTCCCGGTTCCATGACCGCACGATGCGCCTGCGCTGCTTCAGACAACGGAAATTCTTTGCCAATCACTGGATGCAAGGTGCCGTTTTCCAAACCGGCAATCAACGCAGCGTGAATACTCGCCATTTCCGCCGACGAAGCATTCGGTAACACCATTCCGCGAATATCAGCGTCGCGCTGCATTGTGTCCCTAGGATCGATTTCAATCCAGCCGCGGCTGCCTATCACTGCGACGCGCCCACCTTTCGCAAGAATGGTAAGATCTTTCGCCAGATTCACGTTCGCCAATAGCTCCACAATGACGTCAACACCCCGTCCGTTAGTCGCGTTCATTATCTGATCGAAATGATCAGGCGCGTGATGATCAAACACTTCGTGCGCGCCTTGTTCGATCACGGCTTTTCGTCCTTCGTCACTGCCCGCAGTGCCAAAGACGCGCAGACCGCGAGCGCGGGCAAGTTGGACAGCCGCTGTCCCCACACCCCCGCTTGCGCCGTGTACGAGCACTGTTTCACCTGGTTTCGCCTCGGCACGCTGAAACAACCCCCGATACGCAGTCGCGTACGGCGTGCCGATGGCCGCGCCTTGTGCGAAAGAAATGTTTTCCGGCAGGCGATGAATTTGTTCGGTCTTGCATAGCGCGAATTCTGCATACGCCCCGCTCACCGTTCCCGCCGTGTAAACGCGATCTCCCGGCTTAAATAGCGTGACGGACTGCCCAATCTGCTCGACTACGCCCGAGCCATCGTTTCCCGGAGTGTAAGGTAAAGCGGGCAATCGTGCGTATTTTCCAGCACGAATATAAGTCTCCACCGGGTTCACCCCGATCGCGCGCATTCGAATGAGCACTTCACCCGCACCGGGCTGCGGGGTGCGTTCTTCTCCGAATCGAAGGACTTCAGGACCGCCAAATTCGTGAACTCGGATTGCTTTCATTCGTTTGCTTAACTCGCAATCCGCAGTCTGCAATCGTTATGCACAATTTCGTGGTTTGTACAGTTCGATTCGGCACCCGAGCTATTTGGAATGTTAACACTGGCGATGTTCCTGCCAACCATCGCACTCATCCGTGCTGGAGAGTTCTTCGCGTCCGTGGGATTCGGAACGCATATCGCACCTATCAGCAATGCACGCGCTGGAGTTATTGCCGTTTCTGTACTGAAGTGCGCAACGTGTGACTTCTGCCCCGCGTCCGCTACTTCCCGCCGTCGCTTTCCAATTCGCTCGAACTAGACCGCTGATCGTGGTCAGCTTCCTCGACGCCTTCTCGAATCAATTTGTCGGGGATGTTTTCTTCATCTTCAGGACGCAGCGTCGGAGCTTTCTTGCCTGATGAACCACGGGGCGTGTACCAGTCGTCGACCGCTTCCTCCGTCGTCGGGTTTTCGGGCGCTGAGGTCGAACCAATGAAGTCATCCCGCGCACGAATTCGATCCAGATCATTTGCATTGTCACGGCCATCTGCTTGCGCAATCTCCCGTGCGCGTTCGTCGATCATTTCCGGCGTGACGTTTCCTATCCCTTCGCTTCCGCGAAGGATTTTCCCTTTGGGTGCCTGTTCTTTATTCATAGTGATGCATCAATCAATTACGCCTGCGACATGTCTCTCGGCTGGGTTAAATGCATGAAAAAAAGCGCTCCGCGTTTTCCGCGGAGCGCTTTTGTGAGCGCAGAGGCTGCGCTATTCAACCACAACATAGTCCGGATCGCCCGGGCAAATCACCCGCTCGGTGTATACAAAGCCGTCCACGTCCACCGCGACCCAGCAATTGTCCACGAACACGAAATACGAGTTGCCGATCAGCCGGAAATGACTCGCTCCAAATCGTTGCACGAAGAAGTCCTTGGGATGTCGTCCAAGGCTGAACACTTCACTATGACGCGATCTGAACTCTTGTTTGTTCACAGTCGTCGTTTGGTTCGTGTTCCTCACGTTTGTCTCATTCGTCCCTCTCACGTTGGTTTCGGTCGTGTTGGAACGCTCTGCAGGTGCATTCCCCTTTATCTCCTGAGGTCTACCCTTAACATTTGTCTGTCCGCGTACGTCTGAACCCGTCTCAGGTCTTGCCTGCGCCTGGTTCGGCTGATCCGGGGCCTTCATCTTCTTCCCGTTTGCCGCGGCAGTAGTTTTAGATTCGTTCGTTTGCCCCTGCGTCTGTTGTGGCTCCGCTTGCTGACCTAGCGCCATGAGCGGTAACCCCAATATCACTGTCAGTGTTATTATCCTCATAGTTCCCCCTTTCATTCTTCTGATTCGTGTCCCAGAAAATTTTGGACCCCGGTTTGAGCCGCCGATTTTCCTGATTGGTTTGCTTACGCGAGTTAAACTCGACCTATGCTCCCTGCTTTCATGGAGATAGAACGCGATATGCGCTGTTAATAACACCGAACAACTTTGATAAAATTTCTTCACAAAAATCCAAAAATCCGCCGCGACTCAGCGCATTTCTCTCTCGAAAGCCGAATTTAATTCGAAAACATGAGCGCGTTCATTCGCCCTTGTAATTTTCGTTATCACCATGCTCGCTTTCATCTTCGATATTGACGGCACCCTGGTCGATTCGAATGAGCTCCACGTCGATTCCTGGGACCGCGCTTTTCGCCACTTCGGCAAACAATTTCCTCGGGAAAAATTACGCGCTCAGATCGGCAAAGGCTCCGACCAATACATTCCTGAATTTCTCACGCCGGAGGAGATCAAGGATTTCGGCAAAGAGCTCGATGATTACAGGTCGAAGCTGTTCAGAAAAGAATATCTCCCCAAAGTGCGAGCGTTCCCGAAGGTGCCGGAACTTTTTCAACGAATTCGCGACGACAATAAACAAATCATGCTCGCAAGTTCCGGTAAGAAGGATGACACCAAATATCACATCGAGCTTCTCAACGTCGAAAATCTCATCAATGGATATGTCTCCGGTGACGATGCTGATAGTTCCAAGCCTGCGCCGGACATCTTTGGCGCTTCCTTGAAAAAGCTTGGCGACATTTCGCCTGCTGATGCCGTGACGGTCGGAGATACAAGGTTCGACATCGAAGCCGCCGGAAAAGCCGGCCTGAAGACGATTGCGTTTCTCTGCGGCGGAACATCAGGAACGGTTTTGCGCGAAACAGGCGCAATCGCCATCTACAACGATCCCGCCGACCTTCTCGCCCATTACGATGAGCTAAAAGTCTGAGTCCATTCGCGCTCGGATGTAATCGATATGTGACGGATCTGGAAAACACAGGATCGTGCTCGAAGGCTACGCCTAAAGATGATGTCGCCTTGGCGGAGTCGGTGATCTGCTGCGTAAACCGACATCGATATCGATCAAAAAAGATACCGACGTACACAGAAAAGCCGCCGAGGCATCGTGCGCCCCGGCGGCTTTATCTAAATTAACCTTCCATTACCCGATTCCGAGCGAATCGAGCGTCGGTTGATCGATTGCCGCTGTCGTGGTGAGTCCGTTGTCGGCCTGGTAGGCAGTGAGCGCCTCGCGCGTCAACGGCCCAAGCAATCCGTCCACTTCGCCCCGATAATAACCCATGTCTTGAAGGACGGCCTGGACGTCCGCGATCACTTTATCCGGGGGCTCAGCACGGTGACCAACGTAAATCGGTCCGTCGTAAGCATAATATTGAGCCGAAGGATTGTAACCCCATGCCGGGTACCAGTAGCCGTTGTTGAAGAAGTAGTAACCGCCGGCGATCAAGGTCACATTGGGGTAATGCGAATGATACCAGCCTTGATCGTGCCATTCTGGACGATACGAGCGGAACACTTCGTATTGCGGACCCTGCCACGTTTCGCTTCTCTCAATCCGGCGGTTTTGATTAAAGGTAACCGCTTGGACCTGCTGCGGTTTTGGTTGCGCTTTGAAGTTCGCGTGCTGCGATTTGATCTGCTGCACTTTCTGCGCGTCAGGCTTTTTCGCCTTAGCCCCGGCCCCCGCTCTGGCCTGCGCATTTTGCTGACCGGCCGGCGAAGTTGGCGGAGCTACCGGCGCTGCAGTCGCCTTAGCCCGAGCTGTTGCGGGAGTTGCGTGCGGCGATGCTTTCGCATTTGCAGGAGCAGGTGTCTTCGTTCCCTTTTGCCGTTCCTGCGCTTGCTGCTTGCCACGCGGTGTCGGCGCCGCCCGTTGACCAGAAGCATTCGTTCCAGGCGTCGTCCCAGATTCCTGCTTCTCTTTTTTGCCCCTGCCTGTGGCGGACTCATTTGTTGTTCCGCGCTCTTTCGTTGCGCCTGGCTCATTCGTAGCTGCGCGTTCCTTTGTAGCTCCGCGCTGCTGTTTCGGAGCTGAAGTTTCGGGCTTCGCCGCGTTCGGCCTCGGCTGTGCTTGAGGGGCGCGCGCTTTTTCAGGGGCGCGCTTGCCCTTTGATGGTGATTGCTGTTCGACTGGCTGTTGCGCCAACGCGGCTCCCGCCAGCGCCAGTGAACAGGCTATTACTAAGCTTCCAAGTTTTTTCATAGTGATGATGTTTAGTCGTTGAATGTCGGCGATCTATTCAGCTCTCCGGAATTCCCTGGGTGGGAAACGCCCCCTACGCTGCACCGATCGCCTAACGATAAATCGTGCAGCGGCTGATGTTTGGTTCCGTCAGTTGCGACAACAGCCAATACTCTGCTTTAACCTTTTCTAATCGGGGTGATTGATGGTCCTAGGTGTTTTCAGTACGTTTGCATCCGCCTTTGGTGTAACTCCCCGTAGCCGCATCCGTGAACGCGCCGACATTCGAAGCGCTAACGAAAAGGCAAAATCAGAAACGTGGCCACGAGGGGTTGCCACGATAACAGAAGGTAAAATTGTGAGCTTATCTGTTGAAACCAAAGTGGCCATCGCCATCGCGACCGGCTTTCTCCTGATGGTTGTGGGCGCTATATCCCAGGGCTAATGAAGCCCGCTAGGGCTTCTTAGTTTCGCTTATTTTTCTTTTGATATAATAATGGTGTAGCGGCACCAGAATGATCATCGAGAAATAAACCCACCCACTCCACTGGATCTGTTCTGCCGGCAAAGTAAGCGCAAAGATCAGCGACACGATTCCGACGGTTACCGGAATGCTCCAGCCCGACAGCTCGCTGCGCGTCACCAGCGTCTCGTGTTCGTTCAATCGCAACGGCTGACGTAATTGCCACGCGCGAAGATTCAGCAACAGGATTTCAGCGGAAATGGAAATCAAGCCGAGCGCGTAAATCGCAAAAATCGTTCTCGCCTGTGATTCGGTGGTGTGAAGCGACAACCGCTGACCGACCTGGCCACTGCTCAGAAGGTACCACATCGATCCAAAAATTGCCTTCAGCGGATAGATAAAGATCAGGATCGTAACAATCATCGCCCAACTGATCAAAATCGAGGCGCCGTCCTCCAGACCATACCGCCGGCTCCACAACCAATGGCCCCGCCAAAAGATGCCAAGCACGGCGATGCTGCAGACAAAGGTCGGCACATTTTTGAATGCGGGCAGGAGCGTCTGAATGTTGTCAGGGATTTGCTGCGCGGCGATTACCAGCATCGAAATGGCGAACGCGAACGCCGCATCGATAAAGGTTTCCAGGCGCGTCATATTCATCCCGCGCAGGCGAAATCCACCTGACCGAGGCAACGCATCCAGATCAGTCGGCACGGCTGACGCAATATCGGCGTGGCGTCTGTTCATCTGCCGCCAATCCTATGCAAGAGAAGACTACGTTTGTAGGATTTTCCTGTTCCCCTCCCGAGGTCTCTTCTCTTTTGCAAAGCGACCGAATGAGAGCAAGGTCGCAGAATGAACGCGGAATCGCTGTCCCGCGCTTTTGCCGAACTTTCTACTCCGCTCATCGCCGATGCCGCGTTGCGCTTGAAAATTCCTTTCAGAGTTGCTCCGCCCGGCATTCGACCGGTGACGCCCAATCAACGGCTCGCCGGACCGGCGCTTCCGGTTAGACATTTTGGAAGCGTCGATGTTTTTCTTGAAGCCATGCAAGGCGCGCAACGCGGAGAAGTTCTGGTCATCGATAACAGCGGCCGCCTGGATGAAGGCTGCATCGGCGATTTAACCGCGCTCGAAGCTGAAAACTGCGGTTTGGCTGGAATCACGCTTTGGGGAGCGCATCGCGACACGCCGGAACTCCGACAGATTCGCCTCCCAATTTTCACCTATGGTGTTTGCCCTTGCGGGCCGCAACGCCTCGACGCCCGTGATTCCTCGGCGTTACGCTCAGCGCGATTCGGTAATTTTTTGGTCGAGCCGGGAGCTTTCGTCTTTGCCGACGACGACGGTTGTTTGTTTGTCGGTGCGGACCGTATGGACGACCTGCTCGGTGTGGCGCGCGAAATCCGGGATCGAGAACGGCATCAGGCGAATGCCATCAAAAGCGGACACTCGCTGCGTGAACAGTTGGAGTTCGCGCGGTATCTGGAGAAGCGGGCAACCGATTCAACTTACAGCTTTCGCGAACACTTGCGGAAAATCAGCGGCGCAATCGAAGAATGAATAAGCAAGACAATGATTGCACGCGGTCTGATCGATCGCTTTAATCAGCGGCGTTGCACGTGCGCACGCGACGCGATTTCATTTCTCTGGCCGGCAAAGGTCTTGGTCTGGCTGCGCTTTCTTCGACAACAGTCGCGTCGTTATTAGAAAGTGTCGTAGCGGCCTCCAACAAAGTCGCGCATCTCACACCGGATGAAGCGGCCACAGACGAAGATTACTGGGCCATCATCCAAAACTCGTTCAGTGTTACGCGCGGCATTATTAATCTGAACAACGGCGGCGTTTCGCCCAGTCCGCGGATCGTGACCGAGGCGCTGGTCCGTTACATCTGGGAACAGGAAGACGCCACCGCTTACACGATGTGGCAAATTCTCGAGCCGCAATCGGAAACCATTCGCACCGGCCTTGCCGAACTGTTCGGCTGCGATCGCGAAGAAATCGCGATCACGCGCAACGCTTCGGAGTCGCTCGAGACTCTGCTCATGGGCATGGACTTCAAACCCGGCGACGAAATTGTCACGACCACTCAGGATTATCCGCGCATGCTGACCACATTGCGTCAGCGCGAAAAACGCGAAAAGCTCAAGCTCAAGCTCATTCAGATTCCGATTCCGCCGAAGAATCTTGGCGAGATCACCGCCGCGTTTGAAAAAGGAATCACCGATCGCACCCGCGTGATCCTGATCTCACACATGATCAACATCACCGGCCAGATCACTCCGGTGAAAGCAATCTGCGACATTGCGCGCGCCCGCGGCATTGAGACCATCGTCGACGGCGCGCATTCCTTCGCCCAGTTCTATTTCAAACAGAACGACCTCGATTGCGATTACTTCGGCACCAGCCTGCACAAATGGCTCTACGCGCCGAAAGGCA
>JBKPMH010000137.1:0-11113 GCA_046732035.1 Verrucomicrobiota bacterium | reverse complement strand
TGCATCAAGTTTGCCATCGCCGGTAAAGTCTCCGCGGAGGTAGAAGGGATTCAGGCGGTACGAGAGCTCGTACTCCTTGGATAGCGATCCGTTTGCGACGGCTTTATTGATTACCTCTGGAATGTCTGCCGAATGTGAGATTAAATTCGGCGCTGCGGACCACGCAGATTCGGATTCGGTAATTGCTTTTGTCTGTAGATCAATTTGGTAGGTCGTACCGCGCTCGGACTTTATAATTAGCGCGTTACCGCGAATGCCGAGCGCGATGATAAAAAACCACTGGACATCTTCCTCGAGCTTTGGATCGATGCGATTTGTAAATACCGTCAGGTCCCACAGCTTTTTGTTGGTTCGAACATCCCAGGCTTCAATGTAGCCACGACGGCCATCATCGTTTGGAGCCGAATATCGCACGCCCTCATGCGTGACCGGCTTTACGGCTGCTGGGCCGATCCGCTTAGCTGGTACAGGAGTCGGCAACAACGTCGCGAGAAAGAGTCCATGAACGCACAGACTCCTGAAGTAGCTCGGATTTATCATCTGCGTAAGCAAATGCGCTCTCGATAACACATTACACTCTAGCGACTGGATAACTCCTTGCTTGTCAGTGTCGAGAACTTCTTGTCCATACCTCCCTCGATTCGCCGGCGTTTTATCTCGTCTCTTTGTTGCCTTAGCGTCGTTATCAGCTCGTTCACCCCATCAGCCAGTTTAGCGTTAACGGACAGCCATTCGCTTTTGTCTCTAAACGTGACGCCGGGATAAGCGACCTGTAAGTTATTTATCTGACGTCCTTCCTTTTGAACTCTTTCCACGATCTTCACGAGCTCATCAATGTCTCCGAACGCGTAACCATTGATATAGGGCCCTACAAGCTGATAAAAAGCATTTTGAGCGTGCAATAACTCGAATCCAGGACTACCGATGGTTCCCATCTTCGTGTGATCCAAAAGAACACCAAACTGCCGCCCGCGGTACTGAGCAGAATAAAACCAGTAGATAGCTTCTTTTCGATAACCCAGGTCGTATAACCGAATTGCGCCGACATAAATCTCTGGAAAGGTCAGGCGATTCCAGTTTTTCTTCATCTCGGCAATCGTGCCAAGAAAATCAGCCTCTTTGCTTGACGCCAGACCTGAACTAAATCGACCGACGCTTACTGCCGGACCTTTCGAATTGTAGTACGGTGTGACATAGACATCAATGTGCGATGGATTGATGTCTGGTTCTCCAATCGCTGATGTGAGCGTACCGACAGTTAACGCGACGAGTGCAAGAAGCGATTTATTCATGATTTAGCGGCCCACGGCCCGAACTGATAGCACTTCACTGGCGTGTGTTGTGAGACACCACATCCGCCTTCATCACGCCGTTACCTACATCATGTGATTCAGTCACAGTGTGCGAGTTAGGCGTAATATCTGTCCAAACATCTTGCACTTTTGTTCTTTTGCCATTGATAACCTCTTCATAGTCGTTCACGAACGTGTCACCATTCCAATGGGCAGTACCGCGTAACTCGCAACCCGCATTGCCTGGCGTTCTGAAGCAGGTGAGAAAACGATAATATTTCGTATTGGAATCCCACCAAATCGTGATGAACCACTGCAGCTCTCCGCCGACCGTTCCAATAGAATGGCCCTCGGAAACCAGCGCCGTCCCTCCGCCAACCAGTTTGACGTGGACGGTTCCCCGGCGGCCAGCGCCTTCAGCTACAGGTTTGCCGTGCTGGACGAATTCAACTGTGTTCCAATCCCCGGCAAACACTTTAGCGAGCCGGTCCATTTCGTGGATAGTCGCGGGATCCGCCGGTTGGCCCAAGGCGGACGAGATAAAGGCAAGTCCGCAGACCGAATGACAAACGAGAGAACTGATCATGCCAGGTTCTTCGATGGGGACTGAAAGTGACCGCTCCTCTAAGGCATCTCAATCCGTTTCTCGCGTTAGGGGGCGCTAACCACAACTTTGCCTCGAGCATGTCCTTGTTCGAGGTAGCGGATCGCATCAGGTATCTCGCTCAACGACTTATACGTCCTGTCGATCACCGGCTTGATCTCTCCGCTTTGCATAAGATCAGCAAGATATGCCAGGTCATTGTGATTTAACTCGGCGAGCAACATGCCGAACTTTTGGCTAACAAATGGCGACAACAGCATGGCTTTGAATGGTCGAGTGATCGGACCGATCCAACGGCCGTCGTTTGGCCCGCCACCACCAATCAATACGCAGATGCCATTCGGAGTTAACGCCTGTCTGAATTGGGACAGTGGCTGAGTTCCGACATTATCCAAAATCAGGTCGTAACGTTGTCCCAAGTGGGCGAAGTCTTGCTTGGTATAATCGATTACCTGCTCCGCGCCGAGTGAACGGACAAGGTCGAGGTTGCGCGTGCTGCAGACGCCAGTCACGCGCGCGCCGTACGACTTCGCGATCTGAACGGCAAACGTTCCCACGCCTCCGGATGCGCCATTGATCAGAACGCTTTGTCCTGCCTGAAGGTGACCTTTGTCGCGAAGGGCCTGCAACGCGGTGATTGCTGCGATCGGAACAGAGGCGGCTTGCTCGAATGAAATATTAGCAGGCTTCAACGCAACGGCGCGACTGTCGCGGACACACACGTAGTCAGCGAAAGCCCCTGTTCGCCCTCCAAATACTTCGTCACCTGGTTTGAATTTCGTTACATTCTTGCCGACCGCTTCTACAACCCCGGCGAAATCGACTCCGAGTCGCGTATCTTTTGGTTTGCGCGGTCCCATTCCAAACAGGAACCGTCCTATATACGGCGTACCTTCGATGAAGTGCCAGTCCAGCGGATTAACCGAGGCCGCGTGGACTCTTACCAGCAGCTGATCATCCGCAGGCGTCGGCTTCTCGATGTCTTGAAGCTTAACATTCTTCACGCCATAGTCGCAGTACACAACTGCCTTCATCGGACTTCCTGGAGCATTCGCATAGTGCTGGCAGTCGTTGGTCGATGTCCAGTAGGCGACAAATCCCCACAGGATCAAGGCAATTAAGATGATACTCGCGGTCCATGTCAGCATGCGCTTCCATCGTTTGCGAGGGCGCTTTGCTGTTGGTTCATCGTTCATAATAGGTGCCTCACTTCCTTCTTTGTTGATGACAGGTCTTTGTTACTCGACACTGATCACGATTTTTCCGCGTGCATGTCCTTGATCGAGATAGCGAAGAGCTTCGGGAGCGTCGTTCAAGCTGTAACGCCGATCGATCACCGGGGTTAGCTTTCCCTCTTGGATAAGGTCCGCTAGGAGGGTCAGATCTTGTTTGTTCAGTTTGGTAATATACTGGGCGAACTTTTGATCGGTGAATGACGAGAATGCCCGTGCAATAAAAATATTACTAGCTATGCGGGCCAACGCCTCGCCTCCTTTTACACCAGCCCCGCCCATGCCCGCTAACACGCAGATGCCTTTGGGCGTTAACACGCGACGGCGTTCGGAGAAGGAATGGTTGCAAACGTTATCGAAGATGACGTCGTAGCGCTGGCTGCTCTTGGTAAAATTCTCTTTCGTATAATCGATGACCTGATCCGCGCCTATTGATTTGACAAGATCGACATTCCGCGTGCTGCAAACAGCGGTTACATTTGCACCAAGGGCTTTGGCGATTTGTACAGCAAATGTTCCTACACCCCCGGTCGCCCCGTTGATCAACACTTTTTGCTGGGACTGAATTTTTCCCTGATTGCGCAGGCCCTGCAGTGCAGTAAGTCCGGCCACCGGAAGAGAGGCCGCTTGCTCGAACGAAATCTTTGGTGGTTTAATTACCAAGGCTCTTTCCGAAGGACATGCGTATTCGGCAAGAGCGCCCCGACAGCTACCGAACACTTCATCACCCGGTTTGAATTGCGTCACGTTTTTGCCGACCGCTTCCACGTGACCGGCGACATCGCGGCCAAGCCGTGTGTCTTTTGGCTTGCGCAACCCGAACATCAAACGACCAAGCCACGAATCGCGTGTCAAATAAATGTCAAGAGCGTTCAGTGAAGCCGCGCGAACCTTGATCAGGACTTGATTCTCGTTAGGAACCGGTTTTTCAACCTCGACAAGCTTAAGGACATTCGGGGACCCGTAACTGCAATAACGTACAGCTTTCATGCGCTCACGCCCAGGAGGAATGCTGCGACCGCAGTTGTTGGTCGAAGTCCAGTAGGCAGTGAAACCCCATAGGATCAATGCGAGTAAGACAATGATCGCAGCCCATTTCAAAGTGCGCTTTAGCTTCATAGAGCTAAAGAAACACGGGTAAGCGCAGCGAAACGGATTTCCTCGCGCTCTCGGCAATGCTTCCCGGATTTGGCGTTTCAATTCCCTTACATAACAGCCAGACGCCCAAGATCAGTTCGAAGATGGCCATGGGCGAATCGAACCAATACGGATCAACCGGCTTGGCGAATGCGGGAAAAATGAGGAAAACGAAAGCGCAAATCACGCACCATGCTGACGACACGACGCCGAAGACAGCTAATCTTTTTGGAATGTATCTCGATTCGAGCCACAGCCAGGCGCAAACAGTGGCGGCTAATCCGAAAAAGGGAAGACCAACGTAGTAATCATCGAAGGTGGCGGCGATGTTTAGCCTGGCCAACACCTGTAATCGGTCTGCTTCGAAGGCTTGCAGATAACTAGCGCTACCGACGAGTCGTAGTGCGCCAAGCATGTTGAGCGCACTAAAAAGCCACATTATGGCGAAGACCAGGCGGAACAATGCTCCGAGCAGGGCAAGGCCTTCATTCACTGGCTTAAGAACTACGTAGAACGCTGCGAGGAGAACTACAACGATTGCGCTGTAACCAAGGAAGCAAGTGAGGGCGACGCGAAATTGCGTTTCGTGCAACATGATGTTCCTCGCAGTTTCCACGGCATTGCCTCGAACGATGAGAGGATTGAGCAGTACATAGTTGGCAAACACCACGATCACCATGGAGAAGAGGAGACTGATTCCAGCGACTTTTGCTGCCACGCGTTGTGAATTGCCGATTTTATTCATGCCGTCTTCATTTGCGGTGTGATGGCTGCGGTTGACGGTACCCTGGCACCTTTGATCAGGAGCCACAGCATGCTGGCTAGTTCGCCGAACAGGATCGGCTGCGCGAGTTTGAATGCGGTGCCGTAGTAGGCTGGAAAAAACAACCCGATAGGACTGAGAATCACGTAACCGAAACAATTGATCATCAGCCAAATTCCGATCCAGCGCGGTAAAAATCCGGAGCGGTAGACGAGCAGGCCAAATGGAAAGAGCCAAAGGCCCCAGAAGAGCTCGTTGATGAAGATGCCCTGACTGTGCAGGCGAAGAAAAAACAGACCTAACGAGTTCCGCTGAGTCTGATCGAAAACGGAGAGAAATTCGGCCCCGCGGAACAGATGTAGGGCCGCGATGTTGTTCAAGGTGTCGATAAATCCGACTGCGGCGGAAACGAAAACGAATCCGGTCATGAGTAAAGCCCAAGGCACACTGATGCCGCTGAGCAGACGATAGAGTGCTACGGCTAGAGAAATGAAAATCACGGCGCCAGCCATATCCGCCATAATCCCGAAACCGAATAATGTCTGATGTGAGAGGACGTTCGCTGCTGTGGCCGTAGCATCGCCGCGGACGATCAATTTGTTAGGCACGTAGATCAAACTGAACGGACCAACGAATACCATTGATGCGTAGATGGCGCCGGCAACATGGCCAGCTTTCTTGGTTGGATGCATAGTTTTTTTGTATTCTAAGATAGGAGTTCTTAGAGAGGCCCTTGGTAACGGCGTTGTCGTACTGCCAGAAGCACGAAAACAGCAGCGAATGCCAGTCCAATCCAAAGACCAGGTGTGGCCAGGTACCTTCCGGGTGTTAGTTGAACCAGCGAATCAATCGCCACACCGTGTCGCGGGCGGAAAGCGAAAGCCGTGTCACCCGCGCCGAACAAGCGATGTTTGAGCATTGATAGAAAGTGTGTCGTATCGAACGCAATCTTCTCGAGAACGGCGATGGCCAGTGGTGGTAAGACCGCCCACAGAAATGTGGCACGTCGCGCCCAGCCGGAAACCAAAAGTGCCCAGCCGTAGATCGGCGCATGCCAAAGTGCAATTACGATCAGGCTGTAGAGGAGAATCAACGATTGGGAAAACAAATTGAAATTGGCCCACGTCGTCCCAGCAAGACCGCTAGACATCAGGGAGGCGCTGCTGATCAGCATCATGGTGAATTGCGTCAAAACGATGATCACGAAGATGGTCAGCGGCAGAATCAACAGCGGAACGGTTATCTTTGAAAGGACAGTTGTGCGATCCGACACCGGAAGCGATTTCCAGAAAAGAATGCTTCGCTCTCGCCGTTCACCGTACAATGCATCCAGACAATAGAAGACACCGACAACGAAGGCAGTCAGGATGATGATCATTGCAGCGATGTCGTACGGCAGTTCAATTGCAGCTCGTCGCTGAGCCGGATCGAGTAGCATCGCTAAGCGTCGGCGATTTGGCAGGTGAAAGGACCCCACCAACGAACCGAATAAAACCACTGCGGCGACGATCAGTGGCGCGACGTAAATCGAACGATTTTCCCATAGCTCCCGCCGCACCGACCAGTAGAAAGGCTGTGCGCGGGATCTGCTGTAACCAGGCGGGTTGAGCGCGGCAGATTGGGGCGTGTTATCCGATTGAGTATTCATTTCGTTACCTCCTGCGCTGTGATTTGATGAGGAAGCGGCGGCGGCGCCGTTGTGTTATTACTCATTACAGCTACGAACAAATCGGCGATACTTGGCCTGCGCACTTCACCAAGCGCAGCGAGTTGGTCGCGATCCACATGATCGAACAATAGAACGCTGCGGCCGAAGACGGGACGCTCGTGAATTGGTCTCAGCGCTCGCGCTGCTGTGACATGCTCGGGATTCACCATCACTTCCGCATACCGCGAGTCGAACTCTTCCATACTGCACTGCAGCACGATTCGCCCCCGGTTAATGAACATGAGATCGGTAAGAACGTCCTGGACCTCTTCCACCTGGTGCGTGGTCACGACGATCGTACGGCTACGATCGAAGTAGTCGTTCAGCAGTGAATCGTAGAATTGTTTACGGTAAAGGATGTCCAACCCAAGCGTTGGTTCATCCAACACCAGCAGTTTCGCGTCAATTGCCATCACCAAGGCGAGATGCAGTTGGGCTACCATTCCCTTGGACAATTCTCTTACTTTGCTGGTGCGTTGGATTGCGGTTTTTGCTAGAAAAGACTCTGCTTTCGCGCGATCGAATCGCGGATGCACGCCCGCGACATAGTCCAGCAACTGTGTGACCCGAATCCAGCGTGGTAACACGGCGACGTCAGCAATAAAAGAAACGTCTTGCATCAGCTCGTCTCGTTGTGTCCATGGGTCGCGTCCCAGCACCTTGAGTTCTCCTTGATAGGAGGTGAGACCCAGGATCGCATTGAGCGCGGTCGTTTTGCCTGCACCGTTGGGACCGACCAGTCCCAGAATGCGTCCTTCTTCAACACGCAAATCGATGCCATCAAGCGCGACCGTTGTGCCGAAAGCCTTGCGCAGTCCGCGCGCCTCTATCGTTGTCATGTGTTCAGCGACTGTCCTTTCTGTTTGAATTGCGGGTTGCGGCATCGAGCAGTTCCTTTGGATCCAGTCCGAGCCTTTGAATGGTGGCGTGTACCCGCGGCCAATGTTCCGAGAGAAATTTCTGCCGTTCACCTTTGAGCAGGGATTTGTGCGCGCCTTCTTTTACGAACATTCCAAGGCCGCGCCGCTTCTCGACCAAATCTTCGTCGACCAGTTCCTGGTAGGCTTTCAGAACTGTCAGGGGATTGACTCGATAGTCGGCGGCAACGTTGCGGACCGAGGGTAAGGGATCGCCTTCTTTGAGCAGGCCGTCGAGAATCATATGGACGACGCGATCACGAAGTTGTCGATAAATCGGCTGATTATCGTTCCATTCACGATTCATCCTGTTCTCCAAACGCCCTAGGCTGCGGCTGCCCTTTTGACTGCGCGCTTTGCCTCATATAGTGATATAGTTAACTATAACACCGCAGCACGTGCAAGCTTTTTTTGCAAAATTTTTTTCGGGCCGATTCTGCCTGGACGAAGGGACGCTGGTTTTGCGGTCCGCCTTCTATTTTGCCAGCGTTTTGCGCGGCGAATAGTCGGTCAGATACAACGTGCGATCCTGGATCTCGCCCACGAGTGATCCATTAATCGCGCCGGTCTCTTTTTTGATTTGGATCCACTCCTGATCCTGCAAGAATTTCCGCCAGCGGTCCACCATCGTTTTCTTGTCGGGCCATTGGAGCAGATACACAAACTCAGTTCGATTCTCTTTTTTCGATTCCCAGGTTGCGACAATGTTGAAATCGTATTTCGCCATGATCCGCATCGCGTGATCCCGAAAGCGGTCGTGAAACGCTTTTTTGTTGGTATCAAATATTTCGTAGATCCGAAGTTGATAGACGGGGTTCTGTAGTTCGCCCGCGCTGACCGATGAACTGCCAATGAGGCTAGCCGTCAGGGTCACGATTAAGGCAATTAATGTTCGGTATTTTTGTGTTGCAGCGGGAATCATAGTTTCTCCTCCTTCAAGGTTTGGTTGGGCTTAAAGCTTAGCTGTTGCAAACCATCGGTTGCCAGTTGGTGTTCTGATGGCCAAACCGACCTCGCGTAAGCATCATAATTAGGGCGGCGATTAAGTTCGTAGTCGCGTTCGCCGAACGCAATCTCAAGCAAGCTACTATGAATGCCGCAGATACATGCTCAAACCGCCTAGACCAATGATCGCGCGGTTAGACACGAGCTCGCCAACTCCAAGAATGTAAACGGAAGGGGAGCCAGTTTCACTTAAATCGGCAAAACTGATATCGATACCGTTGATTTCGAAATCACCGATAACGAACCGCTTCACATGGCCAGTTCTTTCAAAGCGCTCGCCCCGCCCGAATCCAAAAGAACATTTTTCGTACGCTTCATTTTGATTCCCGCCTTGATGGCAATGCTCCTGTCCACGCAAGAAACCAGCGAAGCGGTGTCGACGATGACAGTCGAAGGAGTGCCATTAATTGAGTTCTCAGCCTCAGCCTTCTTCCTGGCGGCCTTCGCTTCTGACATAGTCCCAGCAGGGGTAGGCGATGTACTTGTGGTGTCGGCAGGGGATGAAAGCTGAGCCATTACCTGTTCGCACAGGCATAGCGCAGCAATCGCCATCGATCGACGTGTGACTCGCATGGGTCTAGCCACGAAAAAGAAAAATACCGTTCGCTATGAGGGCTGGGCGATGAGAGCAAGCCCCGAAACTCTGGATCAGACATATAATCTTGCTCCAAGCGCCAACCGGACGAGGACAACTAGTTAACCGGTTGCTTGCCATTGCACGGCCTTCTGCAGCATCATTGTCTCGATGGAAAATTTCCGTGATTTGTCGGCCCTCCACGGTCTCGTTCGCTCTGCATATCGGAATTGCACTTCAGACGAGAGACACGCCGCATTCGTGTACGCGCTTCAGAAAGAACTTGGATTCACCACAGAACAGGCAGAGCAATATGCTTCAACCGTGCTCGGTCAGAACGCAGAGGAGTTTGCCGATTGGGTCATGACAAATGGATCTCGTGTCACAGGCATTTGGGTCCGGGGAGAGCAGGAAGGCAACGTCGGCGGGTGGCTCTCAACTATGAAGGAGACTTGGCAGTTTAATGAGGATCTCACTTATGTGCACAAGATCGAAAGGTACGACTCAGCAATAACCACAGGGCCGTTTTTTCAGTCTTCGTATTCACGACCGAAAATGAGTCTGGAACGCGGCATTTGGGCCCCGCCAGATACCACAGGTGATGAGCTCGCGTTATTTGCGATGTCCACCGATGGCTTCGCACGCTCAATGAGGTTTGAATGGGTTGAAAAAGAGACGTACAACTATCGAGCCTGCTCGATTAATGGGACGAGATTCACTCGCGAATAATCAGCAATCTCGCATCGGCGCTAGTTTGGTTTGACGCGATAAAATCCGCCTGTTAGACGGAATGCCGTGACCTTCGCTTTATCCCAAAGATTTTAATTATCGCTTTTCCTGCCTCGGGCTGTGCCGAAACAGGGCATGCTGCGTTTTTCTCAGACGGATTCGTCATATACGTGGGGGACAGGCCTTGTCCGGGCGATTTCGACCCCTACTTCAACCAGCCTAAAATCTATCGGCAACCTCGCTATTACGAATACACGAGCAAGAAGAGAAAGGGCAACAAGGTGTTCAAGACTACAAAGGTGAAGGACGAATACCGTCGCACGGTTTACAAAAAGACCACCTCTCATAAGAGAAAAAGAAATAGTCCTCGCCATATGAAGTTTCGTTTCTTTGTCTCCCTCCTTCTTCTAAGCCTCGCAAACGTTTTCGCGTCCGACTTGGATTTCACGTTGGTAAACCGGACCGCCCGAAGCTTTGAAGGTCTCTATGTCACCGACTCTGGAAACAAGGATTGGGACGCAAACATCCTTCTCGATGGAAAAGTCCTCGGTGGATTTTAACCTGGTAGACGATGAGGGGCTTTCGCAACTTTTAACAAGGTAGACCTGGCGAGCTTTGACACGGTCACGCTAAGGGACGTCAACGGTAAGATCACTGCGGAAATTGAGTAGATCCCGAGTTTAAGCCAACGCGCGTCAGGTAATCTCGGCGGTGAGCATCGATGGCCTTGGCTTCAAATCGAACGGCCTGGCAAATCGGAAGTGATTGGCTGCACAGCGACAACGAGCAGCGTTTCAGAAATGCGCCGCCGAATCTCGTTTGGTTGCTTTATCCCTCGGATGGCTGCGCGGCGCGGTTCACATCATTAATAAGCCGCCGACCGCGCAGCCCCGAAATCCTCAGTTTAACGCGCTGGCCTTGCACCTCCCCACGCCGCGGGTGACGGGTTGAGTGGAGCCACTAGCGAGGGCGAACCCGTCGGCTTGGTTTCCATTGCCGTCGGAGTCGTCGGTGGTGTGCCTTTGATGCGAGCCAGGAATCCGTGGGCAATGCCGGAAGCATCGGCGTAACGACCACAGATAATGCCTTGGTCATTGATCCCGTTCAGCGATGTAAAGGTGGACCCGGGGTAATCGAAGGTGAAGAAGTTGT
>JBKPMH010000136.1:0-3191 GCA_046732035.1 Verrucomicrobiota bacterium | reverse complement strand
ATGGTCTTGCAGATGTTGACTGATCCATTCAATCGCTCTCTGAGTTAACGGCCTAACGAGGGTCAGTGTGCCCTGCGGCAAAATCCAAATGTCCGTTTTTCGGTGAGATCGGTTCATGGCTTGCGGTCCGTGTTCGCAAATGGCGGCTCGGCCTTGAGAGGAAACAGCGGCCGCAAAACCGCGAATGTGTGCGAGGCGCACGCAAGAGAAACCGCCAAAAATAACATCAGACGCCTCACTTTAGCTGGGTTCATCATTCTTCTCCGGAAATCGCCGGGCAAAGTTCCCGAAGATGTCCCGTAAAGAAAAGCCGCGAGCGGTCAGGCACCGCTTGCCGCTCAAGAGTTGTTTGGTAGCCGCTGTCGGGCGTAGCCAATAGTATTTACGGCGTTATCGGAGTATTCATGTCGTGCTGAATTCAGCAGCGCTCAAGGCCCGTCGATAAAACCGTACCTCGCCTATCGTCCCCGGAAAATGCTGTCTCCGCCGATTTGTAATGGATTCGTAGAGATCGCGATTTGTCCGGTCTGTGTACGGCTGTTTACCTGCATATTGCTCCTCTGATTGACCATGCGCAGCCGCGCTCGCATAGTGCCCCTTTCATGGCAATCGACCTTACGCGCAATTTCTGCATCATCGCGCACATCGATCACGGCAAGACCACGTTGTCGGACCGATTGCTCGAGCGCACCGGCACCATTCAGGACCGAGAGAAACAGGATCAACTTCTCGATTCAATGGACCTCGAGCGGGAACGCGGAATCACAATCAAAGCGCATCCGGTGACCATGCGTTACACGAGCAAAGCCGGCCAAAATTATCTGCTGAACCTGCTCGACACTCCTGGACATGTAGACTTTAGCTATGAAGTCTCGCGCAGTCTTGCTGCGTGCGAAGGCGCGTTGCTGATCGTAGATGCAGCGCAGGGAGTCGAGGCGCAAACGGTAGCGAACGTTCACCTGGCTCACAAACAGGGGCTCACGATTGTTCCGATTATTAACAAGATCGATCTGCCGAACGCGGATGTTCCCTCGGTCCATCGTCAGTTGGAAGAAATTCTCGCGATTCCGGCGGAGGAAGCGATCGAGGCTAGTGCAAAGATGGGGATTGGTATCGATGAAATCCTGGAAGCAATCGTGAAACGTATCCCGGCGCCGAGAGTGCCCAAGGACCAGACCTTGCGTGCGCTGGTTTTTGATTCCGTGTTCGACGTTTATCGCGGTGTGGTCGGCTATGTACGTGTTGTTTCTGGAACAATGGAGGCCAATCACGCGATAACGCTGATGAGCAACAACGCGCGTTATGAAATCAAGGAAGTGGGCGTGTTTACGCCAAAAATGCTTCCGCAGGAAAAGCTAAATCCTGGCGACGTCGGTTATTTCATCGCAAACATCAAATCAACCGCCGACATGAAAATTGGTGATACAATCACGGATCAGCGGCATCCTGCTCGCGAACCGCTCCCGGGTTTTCAAGAAATTCATCCCATGGTCTTCAGTGGGATCTACCCGATTAACACGGGCGACTTCGAACATTTGAAGACGGCGATTGCGAAGCTGCGCTTGAACGATTCTGCATTCATTTATCAACCGGAAAGTTCCGTAGCGCTCGGATTTGGATTTCGCTGCGGCTTTCTGGGGCTACTGCACATGGAGATCATCCAGGAGCGACTCCGGCGGGAGTATAACATGGATATCATCGCCACGAGTCCGAGCGTTGTTTACGAGGTGATCACCACGCGCGGAGAAAAGTTGTTGATCGACAACCCCGCCCACCTGCCTAATCCGAGCACAATCCAGGAAATCCGTGAACCAATGGTAAGAGCGTACGTGCTCTGCCCGAATGAGAACATCGGTGACATTTTGCAATTGATCCTGGAAAAACGCGGTCATATGGAGCGCACTGAATCGCTTGATACGCGCAGAGTAATGTTGCATTGCGAATTGCCCCTTAATGAAATTCTCGTCGATTTTAACGATAAAATTAAGAGCATTACCCGCGGGTACGGCTCCATGGACTACGAGCATTCTGGCTATCGCGCGGCGAAATTAGTGAAGCTGGACGTTCTTGTTAATGGTGAGCCAGTCGATGCTTTTTCCACAATCGTGCATAAAGATCGCGCGGAGGCGAAGGGACGGCAGTTGGCTGCCAAACTAAAGGAGGTAATCCCGCGACAGCTTTACCAGGTGGCCATCCAGGCGGCCATTGGCGGAAAAATTATTGCGCGTGAGAGCGTTTCGGCATTGCGAAAAAATGTAACCGCGAAATGCTACGGCGGCGATATCACGCGCAAACGAAAACTGCTGGAGAAACAGAAAGAAGGAAAGAAACGAATGAAAAGCATCGGCAAAATCAACATCCCACAAGAGGCTTTTATAGAGGTGTTGAAGGCCCAATGACGAAATCTATCGCTCCTGCTCGTCTCGTCTGTTTTAGAGCAATACTCAGAATCAGAGCAAAGAGAAGCTCGTAGACGGCATGTTCACATCGCGCCAGGTAAAACATAGCCGTCTGTTGCTACGGCACGCCCGGAAGTATTTGCGCTACAAGGACGATCAGCTCAGCGATGCGGATCGGGACCACATCATTGCAGGCATGGAAGATCTCCGTGAAGCGTTAAGACAGAGAGATCGGGAATGGATACACAGCACCGCCGATGCTCTCGACAAAACGCTTCACAAGCTCACGCCGGTGACGTGGGAGTCGCACTGGCGCGAGAATTGTGAGGTGATTTTGGTAGCGATTGTTGTGGCAGTGGGGATTCGTTCCTACTTCTTACAACCATTCAAAATTCCCACTGGCTCAATGCAGCCTACGTTGAACGGGATCATCGGCTATCCTAGCAGTGCACCTGCTCCCAACGTTCTGCGTCAGATTAGCGAGTTCATTGTTCTAGGTCGCAACTACATTAACGTCGTCGCGCGCGAGGACGATCAGCTTCTTGAGATTCGGCCTAAGAAAATGTTCTTTTTCTTTACCTTTTCACAGCTGATTTGCCAGCGGCAAAGATATTTGGTCTATGCGCCGCCCGACACGCTTAGCCACGACTTCAACGTTTTCCCAGGCCGCCTTGTTCATCGCGGGGACATCATTGCTCGAGGCGCGATCGATACAGGCGACCAGGTATTTGTCGACAAGTTTACTTACAATTTTGTTAAACCGCATCGAGGAGATGTTTTTGTTTTCCGGAC
>JBKPMH010000135.1:0-8395 GCA_046732035.1 Verrucomicrobiota bacterium | reverse complement strand
ACGCTTTCAAAGTTGCAACTCCGCCCCAGCTCCGAGACAAACGTCTACACGAGCTCCATCTTCGTGTTGCGGGCACAACCCAGGAGCTAACTGGATCACCCAGAGAAATTCGATGTCAGTGACTTCTGTAGCCGCGTCTGTGTGAGACGCGCGGCGCTCGCTTTCCAAATACGTCGGCATTGCGCTTCGCACAGCGAAACAGCCACGGCTCAACGCGCCGAAGCTATTCGTCATTTAGCCACCGTGCTGCTTTTCTTCGACGCGGCTTCTTCTTGCGGTACGACCTCGTATTCTGGCTTTGGCGTGCCCATCAGCCAGTGATCAAACCAGCCGACAATATGCTGCAGCCGCTCCACCCGATGCCACGGCTGACCTGACCGCGAAAGCTCGTGCGATTCGTTTGGAAATCGCACCATCACAGTGGGAATCTTGCGAAATTTGAGCGCCCGAAACATTTGTTCTCCACCCGCGCCCGGCGGCGTTCGGTAATCTGTTTCACCGAGAATAAACATCATGGGCGTTGTTACGTTCTTGATGAAATTGATCGGTGAGCGTGCCCGGTACTCCTGCGGATCCTCAAATGGCGGGCCTTTGAACCAGTTCGGCTGAAAGAGCGTAAAGTCGCCGGTGTACCACCAGTCTTCCCAGCTGGCGATATCCCGCTGTGCAACGGCTGCGGCAAAACGGTTTGTTTGCCCCACCACCCAATTCGTCAATAAGCCGCCGCCACTCCCGCCGGTCACGCCGAGCTTCTTTTCGTCGGTGTAACCGAGCTTGATCAAATGATCCACGCCGGCCATCAGATCTTTGTAATCGTCCCCCGGGTAATGGTATTGAATTACGTTCCCAAAATCCTGGCCGTAGGTCGTGCTGCCGCGTGGATTCGGATAGAGGACGACATAACCCTTGGCTGCCATCCACTGAAATTCGTGGTCGAACACATAACCGTACGCGACGTGGGGGCCGCCGTGGATATTCAGGATCACAGGATATTTCTTGTGCGAATCAAAATTGGGCGGCTTTTGCACCCAAGCTTCAATGTGTTTGCCGTCGAAACTGTCGTACCAAATCTCTTCAGGCTCGGTCAGATTCAGCTTGGAAAACAGTTCCTCATTAACATGCGTCAACTGTTTAGGTGCCGGATCGTTGCTCGAGCGATCCAGAACGAAAAGATCGTTTATGCGGGTGGGCGTTGAAACAACATAGACCAACTTCGACGCGTCTGGAGACGCGCGAAAACTCATGACGCCCTGGTTGCCGGATGTTAAATCGTGTACTCCAGTCCCGCCGATATCGGTGTCCTGGGCTACAGGCAAATCGAACAGCCCGATGTTCGCTTTTCCCTCCTTTGTGTAAACGGCAATGAGTCCTTTACCATCCGGCGTCCAGATTGGTTCGTTTTGTCCGCCTGCTCGCGGGGGAGCGGCGTCCCCAATCACGAACCCCGGCACATCGAAATCAAAATTCGCCGTCAGATTGCGCGGCTTCGCATTTGGCAAAAGATCGAGGACCCACAGATCGGGCTGAGCGTATGAAACGATCGGCCGTGTTGTTGAGGCCGTGAACGCGACCTGTTTTCCGTCCGGGCTGAGCGACAGCGCGCCTCCCCCGGGGCCAAAGCCGCCGACCTGTAAATCAATCGTCGTAATTTTTATCGGTTCGCCCCCAACTGCCGCCACCGAATAAACATCAGTTCGTGGAAGCTCGTAGTACGGCTCGTCATTCCGGTCCGATGTGAAATAAATCTGCGACCCGTCTTTCGACCAGGTGACGCTCCCTTCGTCGAACCGGCCTTTGGTGAGCTGCCGTGGTTTCACTTTTTCGTCAGCACTACGCGGCGCGTTCACCAGCCAAATGTGCGAGGGGTGCTTGTGGTCGAGGTAGCCTTCATTGTCCTGCCGATAAACGGCGTGTGTGATGACGCGAACATCGCTCTCGTGTTCCGCCGTGGCGGCGGGAGCGTTGCCGCCTGTTTTTTTTGCTTCTTCTTCCTTCTTTTTCTTCTCCTGCTTGGCCAGGTCTTCCGCGTTTGTATCGCTGGTGAAGGCGATCGTCCTTCCATCGGGAGACCAGCTTGGATTTCCAGCGCCTTTCGGCAGATCGGTAAAGACGAATGAATCCCCGCCTGCCATTGGCAACAGTGCCAGCTGTGGTGCCTCAGGTTTGTCATTCTTCTCAGTTGCGCGCGTGAAGAGCAAAAATTTTCCGTCCGGCGACCACCGTGGAGATGAATCGTGATCGCCTTTTGTCAGTTGGTGCGGCTGTTCCCCGCCTGCTAGCGGCACGCTCCAGATAGACGTGTTGTAGCCTTCTTTCTTGTCATTGACCGTGATGCGTACAAACGCGACTTGGGAACCGTCCGGCGAAATCTGTGGGTCTCCGATCCAAACGAAATCGAACAGATCTTTCTCCGTGATATTGCGTTTTTCAGCAAACGAGGTGCTGGTTGCCGCAAACAGCGCCAGCAAAGCGCAAATGATGAATGACTTCGTCTCGTTGAATCGTTGAATCGCTGAATCGCTAAATCGTGAGCCTGGTGTGACGGTATACCAATGTACCGAATCACGTCGTTTCTTCGTCATTTGGTTATTCATGATTCTTTCGTCATTCGACATTCGTGCTTCGTCATTCGCGGCCGATTCGGCCGCGATCACATGTGCTCGATGACGTTATCGCCAAACTGCGAACACTTGATCTCGGTTGCTCCATCCATTAGACGCGCGAAATCGTAGGTGACACGTTTGCTCGCAATCGCACCTCTTAAGCCTTTGAGAATCAAATCGGCTGCTTCAGTCCAGCCCATGTAACGGAACATCATTTCGCCCGATAAAATCACTGACCCCGGGTTGACCTTGTCCTGGCCAGCGTATTTCGGCGCGGTGCCGTGGGTTGCCTCAAACACTGCGTGGCCGGTGATATAATTGATGTTTCCGCCAGGCGCGATCCCGATGCCGCCGACCTCTGCGGCCAACGCATCGCTCATGTAATCGCCATTCAAATTAAGCGTCGCAATCACATCGTAATCTGCAGGGCGCAGCAGGAATTGCTGCAGCGCGTTATCGGCAATGGCGTCCTTGATCACGATGCCTGCGCCTGCTTTGCCCATGGGGATCTCGCACCACGGGCCACCATCAATTTCTTTCGCGCCGAAGTATTGTTTTGCGACGTCGTAGCCCCAGTCGCGGAAAGCGCCTTCGGTGAATTTCATGATGTTACCCTTGTGGACCAGCGTCACGCTCTTCCGGCGGTTTGCGATCGCGTACGAGATTGCGCTGTGCACAAGGCGAACGGTGCCGGATCGACTGACCGGTTTAATTCCGATTCCGACCTGCACGTCATCGTTCTCAGGCGCGCCAACTTTTTTCCAAAACTCCGCCGCCTTCTGTTTTGTTCCGAACCGGATTTTTTCATACTGCTGCGGGAAGTCTTTTTTTAGAAAATCGAGGACTTTTTGCGCTTCCGGCGTGCCGGCGGCGAATTCGATGCCGGCGTAGATGTCTTCCGTGTTTTCGCGGAAGATGACCATGTTGACTTTCTCGGGGTGCCGGAGAGGCGAGGGGACGCCGTCGAAATACTGTACCGGCCGCAGACAAACGAACAAATCGAGCAACTGCCGAAGCGCGACATTGAGCGAACGAATTCCGCCGCCTACGGGGGTCGTCAACGGGCCTTTGATCCCGACGTGATACTCGCGGAACGCTTCAACCGTATCCTCCGGCAGCCATTCATCGAATTTGTCTTTCGCGGCTTGGCCGGCATATACCTCAAACCATGAAATTTTTTTTCTGCCGCCGTACGCTTTTTCCACCGCAGCGTCGAACACGCGCACGCTGGCGGCCCAGATGTCCGGGCCGGTGCCGTCTCCGCGGATAAATGGAATGATCGGTTGATCCGGCACATTCAGTTTATCGGTTCTGGTAATTTTTTCACCGGCAGGTGGAGCGACATCTTTATATGGCATAAGGGGCAAACTGTAGAGGCGCCCGTGGTCACCCGCAACAGAATCAGCGCTTTAACGTCTGAAGAATGACGCCGAAGCTGTTGTCACACTTGCGCTGGTCGGACGCTTAAAATCATTCGTCCACATGCGGCTTGCGCGAACGGGGCCTCTTGGTATAATGCGCGCTCCTCCTCCATTCTCATGTTTCCCCAATATGCCAGCGAGCGGCATTGTGCCGGCGGCTGCCTGCCGCGCCATGGCGAGGCGAAGACGCGTCTCAGCCGCCAGCCGGCTTTCAACTCTCACCTCTCAACGCTCAACTCACTTCGAGCAGGCTTCACCTTGCTCGAACTTGTAATCGTTGTCGGCATCATTGCTGTCCTAATGGTACTGATCGCGCCGGCATTTACGACTATCAAGAGTGGGGGAGATGTTACGAGCGCCGCGTACACAATCAAAGGCGTTCTCGACACAGCCCGCACCTATGCGAAGACCAATAACACTTACACTTGGGTCGGGTTCTATGAAGAAAACGTTTCACAGCCATCAAGCAATCCTGCCACACCTGGAGTCGGACGAGTTGTGATGTCGATCGTTGCATCAAAAGATGGAACTACCGTGTATGACCCAAACAGTCTGACAACTATTAATCCGGCTGCGCTAATCCAGATTGGCAAATTGAATAAAATAGACAACGTCCACCTTTGGACGCACACAGACGTTCCATCTGGCACAGGGTCAACCTTCGATATGCGTCCGAACGTTGCATCTGCGTACTGCATCGGAGATTCGAGCCCTACAGATTCAGCGACACCGTTTCAATATCCTTTAGGGAACCCCGCACCGTCTGCGCAGTATAGGTTTCTGAAAGCGCTCCAATTCAGTCCGAGAGGAGAGGTTCGCGTCAACAACAACAGTAATTCACCACAAAGAGTAGCTGAGATCGCATTCCAACAGACGCACGGTAGTGCTACGCCTGCTACGGTTCCGGCTAACTTAGCGGCAGTACAGGTAAACGGATTCGCTGGTGACGTTACAATTTACCGGCGATGAGGCTGTATAGCATTTCCAAGTCCCAACCCGCGGCTATCTTGCATTGCGCGAGCTCGACTTCGGTATCGACCGGTTTTAGCACGGCTATGACAACCTTCCAAAACGCCAGACGGCGTCCGGCTCGCAATGCAGCGTTCTCACTCGTTGAATTGACATTGGCGTTAGGCGTGGCTGCAATTTCCTTGCTTGTGTTGTTCGGTCTATTACCTGCTGGCCTAAAGACTCACCAGGCAAGTATTCAACAAACGACCGCCAATGAGATTATTTCACAAATCTATTCTCTGTTGCGTGCCGATGTCCGGCTTCCTCCGGGATTAGCTAATAAGGTCTGCCCAGACCCACCGGATCCGAACCAGCCTTGTAATTGGGGTGATTTGCACGGGCACTGGCGCAATGTAGCAGCACCCGACACGCTTTACTTCACAAACGACGCGAAGCAAACCGGAAGCATAAATGGGAGCCCGCCAGCTGATGCCGTGTTCAGGGCGATGATTACTTACAGGTTCCCTCCGTCCGACACGACCTCGCTTGCACACATCAGGGTGACTTGGCCGGCGCAAGTTGATCCTAATGACCCCGCAACCGGTATTCCAGCAGGATCCGTCACGAGCCTCATCGCCGTTAATCGATGACGACACATTATCTAGCAATGAAAGGTCGTAGCTGGGGCGTTGTGCCCAGCTGCGGACGGCAGGCAGCGGCCGCGATGATTTTCCGACAAGCACATGGGAACGATATCCGTCACAGCAAATCATCTAAGTTCACAAAAGTTATCCGTGGCTCAGAAGCATTTACGCTGGCTGAACTACTCGTCTCGCTGTTTGTCCTTGCTCTAGTTATCTTTGTCGTTGCCCAGTTGATGACCAGTGCAACAGCTATCACCCGGACTGGGCACAAACAGATCGACACAGATACTCAGGCTAGGGCTGTGTTTGACCGTATGGCACTGGACTTCGCGCAAATGGTGAACCGAACCGACGTCGATTATTATGTAAAGCAGCGTGCAACTTATAACGGTCACGGCAATGGTCACGGCTGCGGCAGAGGACGTAACGGCGACTTGGGTAGCGACCAGATGGCCTTCTTTACTCAAGTAGCAGGCTATTATCCCTCGTCCGGTCCGCAGAGTCCAATATCCCTCGTAGCATATCGCGTGAACGAGAGCACATCGAGCAACCCCGCGTACGGCAGGCTCGAACGGCTGGCCAAGGGACTCCGCTCGAATGGCCTGGATCCTGGTAATGGAATTAACCAGATATATCCGATTGTTTTTTCAGCGGGTCAGATTGCTGCCGGGACAGGGCCGTGGTCCGGACCGTGGGCGGCGGCGATCAGGAACGATAACGCCGCTGCCAGCAGAGACAACGACTACGAGGTAATCGGGCCAGGGGTGTTTCGGTTTGAATATTACTATCTTCTCAAAAACGGACGTGTGACTGACTGGCCGTGGGATAGGTGGGATATGCCTAACCAGCAAACGATTACAAACCCGATCAATATTGGTCTTTCGCAAGTGGAATCGATTGCCGTGTCAATCGCTGTGATTGACACAGCGGCTCGCTCTCTGATCCAAGCCGCCTCGTCGAACGCCGGTTACGGAGACATCCTTGATGTAGCTGCTGAGCTGCCGGACTTCAAGAATGGTTGTGGCAGAGGCGTTGGAGCCCGAAAAATCGGCGAATTGGAAGATCAGTGGAAGGGAGTTGTGGAGTCGATCGCACAAACCGGACACACGCCAGCAGGGGTATTAATTCCACCAGAAGCAGCGAAAATGATTCGAATCTATAACCGCTACTTCGATTTGAAGAGCTTGTAACGTGCCTCCGCTGAGCAAACACTCCTCACCTCGTGAGCAAGCTGCTGCACTGATCATCGTCCTTGCATTTGTGGTGCTGACAACGGGGCTAAGTCTGGCCTATCTCTCTCGAACAACGAATGACCGTCAAGTTGCGCATAGTAGCTTTTATCAATCGAATGCTGACCAACTAGCACAAAGCGCGATGGACAATATTATCGGCGACTTGCGTCAGGAGATCGCAGACGGCTCAGCAAATCTGGCTGGACCGGGCGAGCCACCTGCGTATAGCCCAAGTCCTAGCACTGCCGCTGCCTACATGGTTCCTCAGCGGAGCGGAAATTCGGCCATCGCGCCGAATCTAAAACGGCGGAGCGTCCGCTCAGACGCAATATCCGCGCCCGGGCGGGTAAGCCGTGCCTCAGCTGTGAATTCGACAACAGATGCCTCGGCTAACGGACGGTCTGTCAATCTAGCACGCTGGAATACGCATTACCTGCTCCCAAAGTATAACGCCGCGAACGACGACTCATACCCGCCAAGCCCCTTATTGGCTCCCTTCAACCCGTATCCAGCCGTTCCAACTGGCTTTACACCACCGGAGTGGGTTTTCGCCACTAGTACTGGCGCTACTGTCATTACTGCCCCCAATAATTCCGTAATTGGTCGCTACGCCTATGTCGTTTACGATCAAGGCGGCTTACTTGACATGAACATCGCTGGTTATCCAACGGGCACCACTATAGTCCAGTCAGGTCGCAAGGGGTCCATTGCCTTTGCAGATCTGACCGCACTGGGGAGCTACCCAATTCTTAATCCGACTTCGGGTTCACCTGTCTATCAAGTAGACAAGCTGGTTGGCTGGAGAAACTATGCCATCACAGGTCAATCAGATACCATCAATAATAACTTTCCGGACGTTTTACCCAGCAGTAAGGCATTCGCTAGGAACTTCCAAGCTGGTCCTAACCCAGCGACGAAGTACTATAATTACGTTCTAAACAGCGGCGGAGGATTTTTAGGCCCCACGCCAACTGTGGCTCCAAACGGACTAACCGATCAGGTATTTCTAGGTCGACCGGAATTCATCGCATACCAAAAGACGCTCAATACGAATAACGGCAATCCGATATCTGGTTCATCTCAGTTCGACGTAAACGCGCTTCAATATCTGACAACATTCTCTCGCGAAACTAATTCGCCTTCTTTCTCGCCAACGACTCCTGTCGGCAGCACCATTGACTACGCTGCCCTCGCCAGCACACCCGATGCGATTAATCCGAACTTCCTCCTCCGCCGCGTAACCGCCGAATTCACTCGCTTCGATGGTACAAGAGCCTCAGTAGGGGAACCGCTCGTCAAAACGCGTTTTCCCCTGAGCCGACTAGCTTGGATTACATACAAAGGTCCAAGCGCTTCGGTCTATCTGGCTAACCCCAGCGACCCTGTTATAACCGCGCTAACCAATGCCGGAGTGAGTGTCTCAACGATCCAAGCGGGAACGGTACAGAACATTAAAAAATGTTTTGGGTTAACGTTCCCGACCGGAAGCCCTCCCGGCTCTCCGTGGACATACACCAATCCAAATGGAACCACCGCGGCCAGTC
>JBKPMH010000134.1:0-29585 GCA_046732035.1 Verrucomicrobiota bacterium | reverse complement strand
CCGGAAACAATTCCTGAAAACCGTCGCGAATCAACAGGGTTTACTTCAAATTTATGAGGACTTTTGCATGCGCGACATTTCTGACTGCTCACAATGTCCGTTCCCAGAACAACTCGAGCGATGGCAATAGATTACAAATGTTAATACGCATTTCCAGCAAACAGAACTAACCCAGATACTTTAAGGACCTTGCGTCGAAATGTTCCGGCAAACGAGATCGATCTTTCAAGAATGAAATGATTGTGAAGAGTTGTCCGAGGCGACATAATCCGGCCGCGATGCAAAAGTATTCGGATCAACACTCCGGGTTTACTCTTATCGAGTTGCTCGTAGTGATCGCGATCATTGCGATTCTCATCGGCCTGCTCTTTCCGGCGTTCCGTGCCGTGCAGAACCAAGCGAAACAAACCCAGGCAAAAAATGATCTCACGCAAATCGTCAATGCGGTGAACGCGTATTATACCGATTATGGAAAGTTTCCTTTGGCGACCACTAACACTCCCATTTCTCCGGATAACTCTGGCTTGATGTACACTCTGCGCGCCGATTCAACGAACGCCAACGGCAATCCCAATGCGAATAATGCCACAAACCCAAGGGTTATCGCTTTCATCAATCCGCCATATGTGAAGATTGATACGGTGGGTAATCGGCGATCCGGCGTGAGTTCTGTAGATGGACGATATTACGATCCGTGGGGAACACCTTACGCGATTGAGATTAACGGCACTTACGATAATCAACTTCCCAATCCGTACACTCAGAATGCAGGGCCGGCGACGCTTGCGACAGGCGTAATCGCCTGGTCTTTCGGCGGTGATATGCAATCGCAAAGCGTTCCTGGCCCAGCCGCAGATAAGAATTCGGGCATAAACTCAGACGACGTAATTTCGTGGCAGTGATTGCAGTTGTTTCGGTTGCAATCGGCAATCGAAAATCTAAACTCGAGAATCCCAAGCGCGGGTGTAGTTCAATGGCAGAACGGCAGCTTCCCAAGCTGCACACGAGGGTTCGATTCCCTTCACCCGCTATTCACACGCGGATTGCTGGGTTAACGAACAATAAAGCAGCATTTTCTGCTACGACCCTTCCCTATGTCCGTCGCGCCGCTGTATCAACGGCACCGCCGAATGGAGAAAAACTTTGTGGCGATTGCTCCGCGCTGCTTGACGAACTTCCTATCCTGCGGAGCTAAATCGCCTCCCCCGCTCCAGTTCAGAGCGAATGGTAACAGTCTTGCAACCTTTAGAACCTTGTGAGCACACAAGCGAGGCATAGCCTGGACGCGTAGTCTCCGTGGGGACGCGTCGGGTTATTGAAGGGCCAATTCATGGCGCGTCCTCACATCACCTTGGACGTCCCACATTGGTCGCCGCCGAATGTCTAGGTCGACGAACACGCACTCACTACTCGCTGTCTCAAACGTTTTTCAGCCTCCGTGAGCAGAGTTCACTTTAATGACCGCCATTCTACTGGTTATTCATCGTTTGCGATGGAGGTTTAATCGCCGAAAGAACAGGACGATTCTGCGCCCAATTGCGACGGCCAAAAACCAGCGCAATTGCGCGGACGATATTCAAATCAGGTCCTTATCAAAAATCGCGCAGAACCCGTCTTTGTAATAGCGCAGACGCCACCCGTTTTGCTTGGCAAACAAAGCGATTGCGGCCTCGCGCCGCTTGCCATTGCGCGGCCAGACACGTGTTAGTTCTGGTTCATATACCGCGCAGTGATTAGCGACCTTCAGTTCCTTGGCGATATGCCCCGCGAGAATTTTCATACTTGCGCGCAACAATGCGCGAACAAGTTCAATTCGTAAAACCTGGCGTAATTGGCTGCTCGGACTCGCGACTTTTACCGACCAATTTTCGGATAGACCGGGTGTAAAAATGGCTCTAAATATCGCCGGGTTCCAACGTTGTCGGTCTGGTGACAAGAACGATTTAATGTAGCGCCGCGCACACGGTTGCCCTGCTCTTTTTTTGCAGCGGCGGGGGTCCTTGTTTGATACCTAATCGGACGTCCAAGCGTTCAATGCTCCGCGATTTTTTGGGGAGCCAGCACCTGGCAACAAACGATAGGAGTTTAGCAGGCGAACTTGCGGCACTTTGCTAATGGAATCCGGTAACCAAAGTTATACTGTGTTGCAGGACGCCGTGTTTCTAAGCGCGGGCCTGTAATTTACGTTTGCCGGAACGACGGGATACGCGTTTTCGAGCGTGCACCCGCTGGGGTCGCGCGGCGTGAGCGGGCCGTTTTCCGCCGGCCTTAACCTTCTTCTTCGCATCGGAGAGCATTTCAGGATTCATTTCCTCCATCATTGCACGGAACCAATCGATCCATGCTTCCGGCGTGTACGCGAACATTGTCTGGCCAATTGCTTTCCCATCACAGGAGTAACGGATTATCATCTCACCATCTTCAATGATTGCGGCATGTGTCACGGGCGACTCCTTATCCCGCAGTTTTTCTACAACCGCATCAGGTAATTTCATTTCAAAATGGATTCGCGCTTCGCGCGGTAAACGCGCTTGCTGTTGTACTAGGTTGTTCGGTATGGCTGCACGAGTGGTCCAAGACCCAGCTACGTAAAATTCTATGAACCTCCGACCAGCCTTAATGTGAGTTGCGATTTTACATTAGGAAGCGTTTGGAACCGATGAGGAGTCAGTTTCTGATTGGAATGTTTTGCGGTCTAACGCTCGCTGCTTTGGTAACATTCACCACTGCGATTCCAGGAATCAACGACTATTGGCGAACAGAGATTGTTAAGCGCGGCGCGGGCGCCTGGTATTTCGATAAGCACGGCAAAACCCACTGGATGTGGACAGCTCAGCCAGTAGAAGAATAATCGCCCCATATACGCACTCTCTTCCTGGAGAGCAGAAAAGTTTAACCGCCACTGCAACCGTTGATCGCGATGATATAAACAATGACGAACCATCCGGGCGCTGGCTTTGAATTCGAACCCGATGAATCCCACTCAGGCCCGGGTTTCAGCAATCCGGAGACGCGCCGGCGATTCATCAAGCAAATTGCGGGAACTAGCGCCGCAATCGCCATCGCCCCTGGGCTTCTGAATTCGGTCCCGGGCGGACAGGTCGACCCTGCGAGTACAGCTGGACCGGCCAGCGGCCCCGTAAGGATACAGTTAAAAATCAACGGCAAGACTCACGTGCTCGAGATTGACTCGCGAGTGACTTTGCTCGACGCCTTGCGGGAGCGATTGCAACTCACCGGCTCGAAGAAAGGATGCGATCATGGTCAGTGCGGCGCCTGCACTGTGCTGGTAAACGGGCGGCGCATCAATTCGTGTCTCACCCTGGCAGTGATGCACGAAGGCGATGAAATCATAACTATTGAAGGGCTCGCCAACGGGGAGGACCTGCATCCCATGCAAGCCGCTTTCCTGGAGCAGGACGCACTTCAATGCGGTTACTGCACGCCCGGACAAATCTGCTCTGCAGTAGCACTGTTGAATGAAAATCACGCCAATAGCGACGACGAAATTCGCGAATGGATGAGTGGCAATATCTGCCGGTGCGGTGCGTATGCGGGCATTCTTGCAGCCGTCAAAGAAGCGAAAACCAAAGTTCCCGCATGAATCCGTTTGCTTATTCTCGCGCGGCTGACACGAACGATGCGGTAACAGCCATTTCGGCGAAGCCGAATGGAAAATTCCTCGGAGGCGGGACAAACCTGATCGATTTGATGAAAATGGGCGTGGAAACGCCTAACGAGTTGATCGATATCAACCGGCTGCCGCTCGCGCAAATCGAGGAACTCCCGGACAAGGGCGTGCGCATCGGCGCACTGGCGCGCAATTCGGACGTTGCCGAGCACAAAGTCATCAAGACGCGATATCCTTTTTTAGCTCAGGCGCTTCTTTCCGGGGCCAGTCCACAATTGCGCAATATGGCAACCGTTGGCGGCAATCTTTTGCAGCGCACGCGTTGTTATTATTTTTATGATCCTGGCTTTCCTGCATGCAACAAGCGCAAGCCCGGCAGCGGCTGCGGTGCTCTTGAGGGTTACAATCGTATTCACGCGATTCTGGGCCAGAGTAACCAGTGTATCGCAACTCATCCCAGCGACATGTGTGTCGCGCTAGCCGCGCTCGATGCGATTGTGCGCGTCCGCGGACCAAATGGCGAACGACAGATCGCGTTCCGCGATTTTCACCGTCTGCCTGGCGACACTCCTGAACGGGATACGAATCTCGCACCCGACGAATTGGTCGTTGCGGTCGATCTTCCGGCAATGGCATTTGCTTCGCGATCGCATTACTTAAAAGTGCGCGATCGTGCCAGCTACGCCTTCGCTCTGGTGAGCGTGGCTGCCGCGCTGGATCTCGGTCCGGGCAAAAAAATCAACGATGCCCGCATCGCGCTCGGCGGCGTTGCACACAAACCGTGGCGGGCACATACAGTTGAGGAAAAAGTAATCGGCCAGGAGGCGAACGAAGACGTGTTCCGCGGTGCGGCAGACGCGGAACTCGCATCGTCAAAGAGCTACAAATACAACTCGTTCAAAATTGAACTGGCCAAGCGCAGCATCGTTCAGGCTCTCAGCATCGTGGCGACGCTATGAATGCAACAATCGGCCAGCCGCTCACCCGTCTCGATGGCAGATCCAAAGTAACAGGCACCGCGACCTATGCCGCGGAATTTCGGCGACCGCACCTTGCTTACGGCGCGTTGATTCAGAGCACTATAGCGAACGGTCGCATCGCAAAGATCGATCTTTCTATTGCGAAAGCCGCACCAGGAGTGATTGGCATTCTTACCCGGGAAAATGCGCCGCGATTCAAGCCGTATCCCGATAACCTCACGAAAAACGGTGCACCGGGCGAATCGCGCGTGCCTCTGCAGGATGACAATGTTCACTGGGTTGGACAACATCTCGGGATTATTATAGCCGAAACTTTCGAACAGGCGACACACGCCGTGTCGTTAGTGCGCGTTCAATACGAAGCCAAACCGCCGCTCGTTAGTCTGGCGGACGCCAACCCGATACGGCCTGAGAAATTTATCGGCCGCGAAAAGTTACAGTCGAAACGAGGTGACGTGAATGCCGCGCTGGCCAATGCTGCTCACAAGATTGATGTCGTTTATTCGACGCCGATAGAGAATCACAATCCCATCGAGACGACTTCAACGACTGCCGAATGGGAAGCGCCGGATCGATTGCTCATCCATGAGTCGACCCGCGGTATCAAGCAATTGCAGAAAATCGTGGCAGGTGCGTTCGGATTACCGCTCGAGAACGTCCGTATCATTTGCAAGTTCGTCGGAGGAGCGTTCGGGTCGAAGGGATTTCAGTGGAGCCACACCCTGCTCGCAGCAGCGGCGGCACAACTTGTGCAACGACCGGTGAAGCTGACGCTCGCGCGCTCGCAGATGTTTGATTCTGCCGGGCAACGCGCCTACACAGAGCAGCGCTTTTCGTTAGGTGCAGACAATTCCGGGAAGCTTCTGGCGCTCCGTCACGAAACGATCACACATTGTTCCCCCGTTTCAGAATACACCGAGCCGTGCGGAAGGATGTCCCGTATGTTGTATTCGTGCGCAAATGTTGAGGTTTCGCACAAACTGGTACGACTAAACCTTACCACGCCTTGTCCAATGCGTGCTCCTGGCGAGGCACCCGGTGTCTTTGCGCTGGAATGTGCTGTGGACGAGCTGGCGCACGCAACCGATGTCGATCCGGTGGACTTTCGGGTGCGCAATTACGCCGAATCCGACGAACAAGATAATAAACCGTGGTCGAACAAAAAACTGCGCGAATGCTACCAAATCGCCGCAGAGAAGTTCGGCTGGTCGAAACGAAATAAAAAACCGGGATCGATGCGCGCAGCGAACGGTTCGCAGATTGGATTCGGAATGGCCACGGCCATTTATCCGGCGGGTCAACAAAAGGCTGGTGCGACAGCGATTTTGAATAATGACGGAACTGTTGTGCTACGCAGCGCAACACACGAGATCGGCACCGGAACGTACACAGCGATGCCGCAATTTGCGGCTGACACTCTGGGAATTCCGATTGAAAAAGTTCGGTTTGAATTGGGTGATTCCCAATTTCCGGAAGCGCCAAATAACGGAGGATCATGGCTTACGGCCAGCGTTGGCCCGGCGGTCATCGGGGCCTGCCGCGAGTTGAAGAAAAAAGTTGTGGATCTTGCAGGAAGCTGGCCTAACGACTCAACTCAATTGGCGAATCTGTTCGCGCGCTCTGGTCAGGAACAAATTCAGGTTGAGTACCATTCCGAACCCAACAAGGAGGAACGCGGCAAGTTTTCATTCTTTTCGTACGGTGCGCTTTTCGTTGAGGTACATGTCGATGTTCTTGGCCAGGTACGCGTGAAACGCGCTGTGGGCGTCTACGACATGGGACGAATGATCAACCCTCGGCTGGCACGCAGCCAGATCATGGGCGGGATGCTGTTCGGTTTTAGCATGGCCCTAATGGAGAGCACCGTTCCCGATGAGACGACCGGTCGAATCGTGAATGCGAATCTCGCGGATTACCACGTTGCAGTGCATGCCGACACTCCGGAATTCGATATCGATTTCATCAACGAACCCGATCCGCATATGCCAGATCTCGGGGCACGCGGCATTGGTGAAATTGGAATTGTTGGCGCGCCCGCCGCGGTTGCGAACGCAGTTTTTAACGCGACTGGAAAACGAGTGCGCGATCTGCCGATCACGCCGGACAAACTTATTTGAACACGTCTCGTTCGTTAGGCCGGCGTTTTCAGGTCGTCTGGATGAATGGGCAAATGGCGGATCCGCTTACCACTAACCGCAAACACCGCATTGGCGATCGCAGGAACGATGGGAGGAACAGGCGGCTCGCCCATGCCAAAAGGGCGCTCCCCATCGGCACCAACGATATGAACTTCTATCGCAGGTGTATCGCGCATTCGCGCAACGGGGAAATCGGCGAACGTGCTTTGTTGAGCACTGCCGCCGCGGAAAGTGATCTCTCCCTTCAGCGCTGACGAAACTCCCCAAATAATCCCGCCTTCCATTTGTTGTTCGACACCGGTCGGGTTGACCACGCGACCACAATCAACCGCCGCAACCACGCGCTCTACCTGAATATTGTTCTCGTGATCGAGTCGAGCGTCGACCACGTAGGCAATGTAAGTGTGACCGAAATAAGCGTTGCAAGCCACACCGCGTCCGGAACCTTCCTTCGCGCGCGAACCCCAGTCGGATTTATCGCGAACCGTCTCCAGTACGCGGCGCAGTCGCCGCCGATCGATTGTAGTCCTACCGGCCTTGACCACGTCCGCGCCTTTCAACATTTCAAGACGAAACGCCAGCGGATCGGCTTTGTATGCGTGCGCCACTTCGTCGATGAAACATTCGCGCGCAAAAACGCTCGAAGGCGCAAACACAGAACGCCACGGCCCATGTTTCACTGCGAGGTCAACCGGCACGTAGCCGGTTTGAATCGACGCAAAAGCGTACGGGACATCGTAACAGCCCCATGACCAATCCTGATACCATGCGGTGTCACGCATTTCTTCCGGGTCGAGTGGCGAAATATTGTGATATGAACCGGCCTTGGTGTGTTTCCACGAAACGGGTTTGCCTCCGGCATCCAACCCGGCGGCAAGATAATGGACTGACGCGGCCTGGAAATGGCCGCACTTCATGTCATCAGCGCGCGACCAGAGAAGTTGAACCGGGGCCTTGGCTGCTCGCGAAATATCGGCCGCTTCCAGCGCGTAATCGACGGCAAGACGCCGGCCGAATCCGCCGCCAATGAGCGTGATGTTTACATCGACACTCGCGGCAGCGATGCCGAGCAACTTGGCTACCTGGTTCTGCAGCCTTTCCGGCGCCTGTGTGGGAGCCCAAATTGTGCAGCGATTTCCGCGGACATCGGCCACACAGTTCATGGTTTCGACCGGCGCGTGAGCGTAGAACGGATACCGATAAATCGCATCGAGTGTTTTCGTGACAGCCGCTGTGGCTGGCGGTGCTTTCTCGTCGCGAGTAATGACTCCTGTTTTACGTGCCGCTGTCTCCAGGCGTTTCCAATGCTCCTCCGAATCAAACGCGTCTTTTGGCGGATCACTCCATTCCACTGCAAGCGCAAGCCGACCTTTAATCGCCGCCCAGGTAGAATCCGCGAGAACAGCAATTCCACGTGGTAACTCGATCACCGACTTCACACCTTTGACAGAGCGAGCGTCTCTTTCGTGCAGGCTCTTTACTGTCGCTCCTGAGAACGGCGGCCGTTCGAGCGACGCGTACAACATTCCCGGAACCTTGACGTCGATCCCGTACTGCGCCTTGCCAGAGACAATAGCGGGCCCGTCGATCCGCGCGACGCGATGACCTATGATTTTGAAATCGCTCGCGTTCTTCAACGGCGGATTCTGCGGCAATTGCACTTTTGTTGCCTCGGCGACCAACGAACCGTACTCAAGACGACGTCCAGTCGGCCCGTGCTCGATCGCACCATCTACTGCTTTGCAGCTGTCGCGGTCGACTTTCCACTGTGTAGCCGCGGCGGTGATGAGCATTTCACGAGCGGCAGCTCCGGCCTGTCGTAACGGTTTCCAACTACTGGCCATGCTGTCGCTTCCGCCGGTTCCGAGATCGGAGTCAGCTGACGGTTTTGCCTGTAGCAATTTGATTTTCGTCCAATCCGCTTCGAGTTCCTCCGCCAAAATCATGGCCAACGATGTACGGACGCCCTGACCCATTTCGCATTTGCCAATCGTCACAACCACACTGCCATCGGAATTGATGCTCACCCATCCGTTCGGTTTGAATGAACTCAAATCGCTCGCGTCGCTCGCCTGAAGCAAATGCCGTCCGTTAAAACCAATAATAAGTGATGCGCCGCTGAGGGCAGCTGTTTTCAAAAATGTGCGACGCGAAGTGATCATGGCTTTTTCGCCCGCATTTCATTGGCCGCACGTCGTATCGCTTTTCGCATTCGTGGATATGTGCCACAGCGACAAACCGAGTCGGACATCACATTGTCGATTAGTTCGTCGCTCGGATTTGGATTTTCCTGCAATAAGCCGCAGGCGGTCATGATCATCCCTGCCTGGCAATATCCGCATTGTGCGACTTCCTCCTGAAGCCAGGCGCGTTGACATGGATGACTTACGTCCGGCGACAATCCTTCAATAGTGACGAAAGTGCGAGCCGACGCAGCCGAAGCGGGAACCTGACAGGCACGCACTGCTTTTCGATTTTCCAGCACTGTGCACGCGCCGCAAACACCAACACCGCAGCCAAATTTCGTGCCGGTCAATCCGAGATGATCACGGATGAGCCAAAGCAATGGAGTATCGTCATCCGCTTCGACAACATGTCTTGTCCCATTAACCGTGAAGTCGATTTTGCTCACGACAATGATGGTGACTCCGACTTGGTTTAAGACATGAACGCAGACGAAGGTGTTCAAACTTCGCGGGCGATCTTCGTCCCGCCGCCTACCTCGCGACCGTAAACGTTATCGTCCGCCGAACAACTTTCGAAACGATTTGAAGACGCGACCAGGAAACGAGAATGCCTTTTGCGGCGCTCCACGCAACTGCTGAGCAAAAGGCCATTGCTGGCCGCCATGTACCTGGCACGCGTCAGTCGGCACTTTATCCACTGGCAAATCGATGTCGTACGCAGATCCCGCCGCCATGCACCCGGTCGTGGCAAGCTGATTCGAGACTGAACAAACGGTGGCGTGTTGGGTTGGCATGGTCGGATGCAACTCTTCTGCGGGATAATGACGCGACGCTTTGTTCATGACTTGCGTCCACACGGGAAGGGCGAGAGCAGCACCGTAACCACGTGAAACGATCGTGGTCGGTTGGTCGAATCCCACCCAAACACCACATGTCAGGGTACTGGTGTAACCCAGAAACCACGCATCTTTATAGTCGTTCGTGGTGCCGGTCTTGCCAGCTGCCGGCAGCTTGAACCCAAGCGAACGCGAACTTGAAGCAGTTCCACGCGTCAACACCTCTTCCATTAACTGTGAAGTCATCCATGCTGCTCCCGGATCGAGAGCTGGGACGGTGATGTGGGCGGCACGATAGATCGGCTTGTGGTTAGCGTCGTCGATTCGTTCGATGATGTAAGATTGTTTGCGCACTCCGGCGTTTGGAAAAACAGAGTACGCAGCAGTTAAATCTTTAAGGTCGCTCTCAAACGAACCGATGTACGTGGCCGGACCGTGCGGAATATTTTCGGAAATGCCCAGTGTGTTAGCGACCTTTTGAACAGCGTCCAGCCCGGCGAATTGCCCAACGCGCACGCTCATGGTGTTACGCGAATGGATGAGGCCATAGGAGCACGGACGAATTCCCCCGTACGTTCCATCCGAATTTCCGGGCGACCAATTCCCCGCGCCCTGGATTTCGCCAGGCTGAATGGGACCGTCACTGATCGCAGCGCCGGGCAACAGCCCATGGCTAAAAGCTATTGTGTAGACGAAGGGCTTGAATGCGGAACCAACCTGTCGATTTGCCGGAGCCAGTGCGCGGTTGAATTTGCTTTGCGCGTAGTCACGGCCGCCGACGAGCGCGCGAATTCCGCCGCTGGCATTATCGATTACGACCACCGCGCCTTCCAAATAAGGCATGGCCGAATCCCCTTCCCCGTTCTCCGGCGGATGATAATTCGCTTTTACAGGGTGATGGAAATTTGATTGATGCTCGATTTTCGTGAGCTGCGTCTCCAGTGCCTCTTGTGCCGCATTTTGTACTGCCGGATCGAGCGTCGTGTAGATCAACATCCCGCCGTCATCGATCTGATCCTGCGTCAGCAACAGATTCAAATCGCGCTGCACCGCGTCCATCGCGTAGTTCTCCTGAACGAAAGGCATTCGCTTTGGATGGACGACCACCTTTGCCTGCTTGGCGGGCGCCGCATCTGCAGCCGAAAGTTTATTCAGAGCTACCATTCGATCGAGAACAGTGTTGCGTTGGATCTTCGCGCCTTCCGGATTTTTCAGCGGCGACAATCGGTTTGGGCTCCTGATCAAACCCGCGAGAAGCGCCGCTTCGGGGAGGTTCAACTTTGCGGCGCTTTTTCCAAAATAAGCTTGCGACGCGGTCTCCACCCCATAACAGCCGTTGCCGAAATAAATTCGGTTTACGTAAAGCTCAAGGATCTGCTGTTTGCTGAACTGGCGTTCGATTCGCAGCGCAACCATCGCTTCCAACAATTTGCGGCTGAGAGTGCGACCACCGAGGGGGAGGCTATTTCGGGCGAGCTGCTGAGTAATGCTGCTTGCGCCTTCCTTGGCTGAACCGCTTGCAATGTCGCGAACCAGAGCGCGCATGATGCCCCGCCAATCGATTCCCTTGTGATCGTAAAAGCGACTGTCCTCGCGGGCCAGCACCGCAGTGATAAAGAATGGCGATACCTCGTTAAGTGAAACCTTCAGCCGATTTGCGCCAGCCAGGCGGCTATAAATTTTTCCATCGACGTCAAAGACCGTATTTCGCTCCGGCATCTCACCGACATTCTTCATGTCGAAGCTTGATGCCCACGCGCCGTAAAAAAGAAACACAGCAAAACCCGCTCCCGCTAACAGGATCAGCAGCGTGATTTTCCAGCCGTATCGAAAAAGACGGCTCCCGCCCTTCTTTTTCCTCGATCGAAGACGAGCGAGCAATTTCATCGTTGAAGCGTTAAACCGTTAAAGCGTTGAAACCGAAAATCGCTGTAACGCTTCAACTATTCAACTCTTCAACCAATCACAAATTCAACTTCACAACCCCTTCGTGCTGTTCGTTCGCACACGCAGCGTTGGTGGGCACGTCTGTGGGCGCATTACTCGGTTGAACAATATTGTTGTCGATCAAGTACTTTTCGACTTCTTCGCCACTGATATCCACCAGCATATGTCCGCCGATCTCTACGCACGGCGATAGAGGTTGCCCGCTCTTGGTTTCCATTTCCCAGCGGAAGGCAGGGTTTTGGATGATGTCCTTCTCTGTGTAGGGAAGATTGTATTTGGCTAGGACGGCGCGCACACCGGCGCTCCAACCACAATAGGTCTTTAAATAAGCGGTAATTTCGGGCGTTTGCATTGGTAAAATATATCACAACTTCGAAAATTGTAACCTTGGTGTTTGCGGAATCTCACTCTCAGTGGTGCTCATTCTTTGAGGTTGGATCCGCGCCGAGGAAAACTCGCATCCGCCGCGTCACCGTTCGCGCGCGTCTGCCACAAACTGCCACCTTCACTAATTCCCTCTCACAGCCCTTCAAGTTCTCTTCGCAACTCGTCCTTGGTCCGGCCGAGTTTCTGTTGAAGACGGCCCAGCAGTTCGTCGTCTTTTCCTTCCGCAAACTGGAGATCGTCATCGGTCAATTGCCCATATTTCTGTTTCAGCTTGCCTTTCACTTCGTTCCAGCTGCCTTTAAATTGTAGTTTTGTCATACCTTATAAGATTCGTATCTGGAACCATTCGAGCGCGTGGAATAATTAGAGACGTCCCGTACACCGATTCCTGGGGAGACCGGGAGGTGCCGCACATTCATGCAACTATCTAACGTCTCTTCCTCTTTGCGGCTTTCGCACCTTCCTTACCAAGAGCGGTGCGAGTTCGCTTGGGCAAGTGCGCAATGGTGCGTTTCTTTTTCGCGGCCTTGGCCGCCTTTTTGATGTTCTTACGAGCTGCTCGTCGTTGTTTCGATGACGCCATCCTTGTTGTACCTCAAATTTTTATCGAACATGAACGAGCTTTCACGTGGGCGGCACTGGCGTTGCTCTTACAGTTTTCGCTTTTAACCCCGCGGCCATTCCGGCGCCTTGGACGCTATAAGACCGAACACACAGCGTGATACGTTCTTTTTGTGCATTATGAGCACGATCCTTTTAATCATCCTTATTCTATTGCTGATTGGAGCCTTACCTACCTGGCCGTATAGTCGCGGCTGGGGTTATTATCCGAGCGGAGGACTCGGTCTGATTGTCGTGATCGTGATCATTCTCGCATTGCTGGGAGCATTTTGATTAGCGCGCGACGTAACCAGTACATCTCGACGTTTCCGGCAGATGAGAGAATGAACGATGAAAAAGACGGGTTGGAACTCCCTTAAAACTTTCTTCGTTGAGCTGGTAAAGAAAAGAACCAAGGCAGAACAGAAAAGAAATGAGCCTTCTCTAAAAGGGTTTGTAGTCCAGCTAGCTATTTTTACAGGGTTAGTTGTCTTCTATTTCGTTTTTGTTTTGAGCTTTCTTTGGCACTGGATAGAGGAACTCTTCGATGAAAACAAGCTGCTATACGCCCTGGTAGCATGGGCGTTAATGGCCGCTCAGGGCGTTGTGCTCGAGGTCGTCGCCGCAGCACTTCTCAAAGTTGTCGGATCGAGGATCGACTGACGGAGGCTGAATGGACTTCCCGATTTCAGGACAACACATCAATCCCTTTTATCTGGCCATTCTGGGCTTCCTCGTTGGAATTTTCGGCGGATTCTTCGGGGTAGGCGGTAGTTTCATTGCCGGCCCGGGTCTGTTTATCACCGGGCTCCCAATGAACTGGGTTGTCGGCACTGATCTGGCGCACATCGTCGGCAAATCGATCGTAGCGATGCGCGGACATCTGGTGCGAGGCAACGTAGACATGAAGCTGGGCTTTATCATGGCTGGCGGAACGATGGTTGGCACCGAGATAGGTGCTCAAGCGATCCAATACCTGAAACATTTGAAGCTGGTGAACCAGGTAGTCGGCCTGCTGTTTATCGCTGTTCTTGTCGTGATTTCGGTTTTTATGGCCTGGGAAAGCTGGGCCACAATGACAGGAAAAGCGCACCGCTCTCGAAAACGCCAACGTACGGACGACGAGTCAGCAGTCGGGGGCTTCTCCGAAAAAATTCATCGAATTAAAGTGTGGCCGATGATCAAACTGGCCGAGTCTGAGATAAAGAGCATTTCGTTATGGACGGTGTTGATTGTTGCCGTTGTTGGCGGGCTTTTTGCCGGATTTTTGGGTGGTGGCGCCGGTTATGTCCGAATGCCACTGCTGGTTTACGTGCTTGGTGTTCCCACGAAGGTAGCTATCGGAACGGATCTTTTTGAGGTCGTCATATCCTCCAGCTACGGAACGCTCTCGCACGCGATTAAGGGCAACGTGGATATTATGATTGCGTTAGTAATGCACACCGGTGCAGCCGTAGGAGCGCAAATCGGGGTTGTGCTAACACAGTTTTTTCGGGGCCCGCGCATACGGCTGGCCTTTGCCCCACTGCCACTGATTGGCGCAGGTTTGATTGTGTACGGTCTTATCACCGGGCACCAACTGAAATGATGCTACTGCAACCAAAAGAAAACGAAAATTAACACCAAGTTTTTACCCGATTCGCAGCGGGCAAGAGAAATTACTCGACTTGGATCAGGCAAATCCATTTAATTCGGACCATGCGCTTCCTTCTGCTTATTATTCTGATACTCCTGTTAATCGCCGCGTTGCCGACCTGGCCAAATAGTACCGGTTGGGGATACTATCCCAGCGGCGGTCTGGGGCTTGTTGTAGTGATCGTCCTGCTTGTTGTGTTGCTCCGCTAACTACGCGAAGCGCGCGCCACTTGCGTTAGCTTAACAGGGTGACTGCCGCTCCGGCGCGGCATCTAATATCAGACCTTGTACCGCAGTGGTCTCAGGGTGTGTGTCAGCTTTTGTAGGCCAAGCTCCAGGCGAGTTTTCACTGTTCCCAAAGGAGCATGTGTGGCTGCAGCAATCTCTCTGTGGCTCAGACCCTTGAAGAAAGCAAGCTCCAGAGCTTCGCGCTGGAGCCGGGGTAAAACTCGCATGCATCGCTTTAAGAATCCCCGAAGATCATTTAACATGAACACCTCGTCTGCCTGGCGTGTCGAGTTTGAAACTTCATGGGTGATCCGTTTTTGATAACGGTCCCGGACTCGAGAATAAGCCTGCCGGCGTCGCAACCGATCGATGGCCCGGCGACGCGCTATGGTAACCATCCATCCCAGCGGCTTACCCGCCTTTGGCGAGTAACGGCCTGCTTCATCCCAAATCTGGATAAAGATCTCCTGCAACACATCGTCAGCTTCTGCCTCTTCATGGACCACACCGTCGATGGTAGCGCGCAGCCTTTTGCCGTGCCGATCGTACAACTCAGCAAGCGCGTCATGCCTGCGGCGCGAAACTGCTTTCATTAATGCCTCGTCTGGTATCGACGATACTCCCGGTTGATCAAGGTTGGATCCAATCATAGCCGATCGGTATTTGCGCCCGCTGTTGACACCACCGCGGGTTGGGTTGGTTGTTTGCCGCTTTGCCACCAACCCGACTCAGCTATGTCGGAAGATGATGGCTCCGAATACAGCCATTGGTGTGGTCCCGAAGGGCATCCAAGCGTGGGACAGTAGAGTTTGTATTTGCCAGTGGAAAAACGCCGAATCTCCACCTGCCGCCCCTTGAATTTTCGGCCGCAAACACTGCAGACGCGCTGATCGTCAAGCGAATCCCATTTTCTAAACCGATCTACCGCACGCAGCAGTGACAATCGATCGTCGAGTCTAACATTAGCAGTCATCACAAGGAGCATTGTGCGCCTTGCATCGAAACACACAATCGGGACGCCGGATGATTGGCCAGTCGGAGAAAATCTTAGGCAGGTATCTTATTTCCTACCACGCCAAGAGGATATTCCCTACTTCCTTCGTAATGGGTTGCCAACGAGGCTTGCGGCGGTAAGCGCCAGAGCTGTTAGAAACCTTCTTTGGAGCGCAACCGTTTTCGCCATTGCGATATCAGCCAAGTTCTGCTCGGGTGTCACCCATTTTTCTGGGAAAGCATTACACCATTTGCAGATGAGATCGTTTTTGCCACAGCAAAAGCTTCGTCCGTCGGTAACGCCCAATCCATCGGGATCGAGTTACATCGCTCGGACGGACAGCTTAGATGCAGCGGCCCATTTCCGCCTATGCCGCCCGTAACATTAATTTGGCGGCCGGTAATGATTTTCCCGCAAACCAAACAGAAACGCTTGTCATCCAACGAACGCCACTCACGGAATTGATCGAGTCGCTGCAGGGCAAGCAGTTTCTCGGCGTCGGGCAAGGACAATGGAGGGGAACGATCCATCTCCAACATATAAATTGGCGGCAAGGAACAAGACAATCAGGCGCTCGACGGATCGATTTATCGGTCAAAATCTTAGATGAGGCGTAGGTCCCGTGCGCCGTGGCTGGCAGGCTGCCTGGCGTGTTAGCTACTGTTGGCGAAGCCGAATTGATATTGCCGAACGGATGCCGGTTGCGACCTGAACCCGTTCTGGCGCTCTCCTACTGAAGCAACGCGGGGCGCGATTGTTACACTTCTGTAAAAAACACCCATCCAACGCAACGGAGCTATGCGTTCTACACGCGAATGAAGAAGAACGATTCGCGCTCGCGCGGCGGCCGTATCACGGATTTTGCGTTTGCGGCGATGGAACAGATGGAGCTGTACTGCGAGGCCCATCCTGGCAGCCCGTCGGCGGTGCGGCGCCCCAGGTTATTTATTCGCGGAGAGCTCTGGGTTGCGCTCCTGGGACCGAGCGTGGAAGAGGGAATCGTCGGAATTGGGGGGACAGTCACGGCGGCTTTGCGAGCGTTCGATTCGCAGTATCTGGCTGGGCTACGACCGAGCGTCAGGACAAACAACGGCGCAACTCGGCACCGCGCATCCTCTGTAGCGGTTTAATTTGTTTCAACGCTGGACTGCGACTTGTTAAACAAGTTTGTCACAGCCACTGTCCCATTGCCACACGAAACACAGTTACATCCACAGGAGGGACAAATCGTTGATGGGAGCGGGACGACGGAGACGAATACGTTCGAAGTTCAAACACGGACGGGCGGCCAAACGTGATAAAACATCCCGACGCGCTGCTACCGATCCTGACAATCGTAACCATGGTGAAACAACGCACAGCCTGCTGCTTGCATCGCTGAGATTTTGGGAGATTGAGCGTGATCTGATCGAGGAGCGCATAGCCGCTATGGGCCGCTGATGATGTTTCTGTTGAAACATGAATCGAAGCTGACAAGCCGACCTGCACGTTGGCACGCAAATGAACCAGCTAAGTGTCCTGTGGCTGCGCAGCCACTCAGGTGCTAGATCCGATCCAACACATCGCGCAGGAGCTTCAGATCATCCTTGGCCGTCGTGACGGACTCTTGAAGTCGCCTGAACAGTTCCTGCTCCCCCTTGTTACGCTTCTGCTCTATCAAATTCTGATGAAGCACCACACGTTCCTTTAGTTTGCGAATAGCAGTCCACAGCGCGCGCTCAAGCGCCTCGGCATGTTGATCGCTCAAGCTCTCTGGTGAAAAGCGGTGACCGACGAAACACTCAAAGTTGGCGAGCTCACCGTCCTTGACTTGGTACAGCGGGCCGTTGCATTCTGGGCAGGCAAGCGGAATCCGCTCGCCCGCTGGCTCAGTTGTGGGCCGATCCGCAGTTGCTTGGTCCTTCATATTATTGCCTCCATTTGGTGCTTCTGTGATGTTGGTAGCCCTTCCATTCACTAGCTGAACAAGCACCTCAGCGATCTGTCGAACCGGCAGGCAAAAGTCGACGTCGACCATGTTTAGAGCGTTGCGCGGCATGTTGGGTGTAAGCGCTTCCGCCGGATCTTGGACTATGGCGATGCCGCCCCGGGCCTTAATCGCGTAAAGCCCGGCCGAACCATCATCACGTCCGCCACTAAGCACAACGCCAACCACTCTTTCTCGATGTGCCCTGGCCGCGCTTCGAAAGAGAACATCCACAGCAGGGCGATGGCCGTTTTCGCGCGGACCACGTCGGAGAATCATCACATGGTCCTTAATCGACAAATGACAATTGGCCGGAGCACAGTAAATGCAGCCGTATTTGTAAGGTTTCTCATGTTTCGCACTCACAGCCGGCAGCTTGCCGCAGCGGGTCAAGATTTCCGGCAACATTGTTTCGCTGCCGACATGCATGACCACAAAGACGGAGGCGTGGAGGTCTTGAGGCAAGTGTTTGTTAAGCTCGCAAAGAGCTTCTACTCCGCCAGCCGAAGTGCCGACTACGATGATGTTGCGTTTAGTCATAGGCAAGCCGCTACTCACCTATAAATCGCGGCTCAGAACCTGATAAGCGGTAGGTAAATGACCCGGGCCAGAAACAGCGACGCAGCCAGCAACATTCGTCGACACTAGCAATTTGTTGTTACATTCGTATGTGCCCGCAACCACGTTCGACCTTGTGTCGCGAGGCGTTGCGAGGCATAGTAACAATCTCATGCCCGTGAGAAGGCCCCCAAGGAAAAACCTACCCTCGTCACGCAAAAAGGCGCGGACGAAATCAAAGGCAAACAATACTATTTGCCCAATCGTCGGCATCGGTGGTTCTGCCGGCGGATTCGAAGCCACCATGGAGATGTTGCGACATCTGCCGGAGAAAACCGGGATGGCGTTCGTGGTGGTGCAGCATCTTGATCCACATCATGCCAGCCAGCTTGCAAGCTTGTTAGGCAAGGTGACCGCCATGCCGGTGATCGAGATCGAAAAGCGAACCAAGCCTCAGGCAAACACCGTATATGTGCAGCCGCCGACCAAATGCGTGATGGTTCAAAAAGGCAAATTGGTCCTGGTTCGCCGTAGTCAGCAAGCAAACGTAACAATTGACCATTTCTTCGAATCGCTCGCCGAAGCATGCGCCAGCCGCGCGATTGGTGTGATTCTTTCCGGCACCGGGAGCGATGGCACCGCAGGCCTTCGAGCAATCAAGGTGGCGGGCGGTGTTACTTTCGCACAGGACGAAGCGAGCGCGAAATTCGCCGAGATGCCACGCAACGCAATTCGCTCCGGCTTTGTCGATACAGTCCGTTCCCCGCGTGAAATCGCCAGAGAAATGCGCCGGATTGGCGAGCATCCTTACATCCGGCGGCCGGTCAGCGAAAGTGAGGCTGAGCGAGCGGCTAAATCGGAATACGAAAAGGCGGACGATCTGGGTCGCGTTTTCTTGTCACTCAAAAAACATATGGGTGTCGATTTTACCGGCTACAAACTCGGAACGCTCAATCGCCGTATCGAACGCCGAATGGCGCTGCATCGCATCAGGAAATTAAGCCAGTACGCACGTTTTCTGCGCAACAATAAAAAGGAAATCGAATCCCTCTTCGACGATTTGTTGATTAACGTGACGCGATTCTTTCGTGATCCGCAGCTCTTTATCCGATTGCGCAAACGTTTTCTGCCGGCAATCCTGAAGAACAAGAGCCGCTACGGCGAATTGCGCGCTTGGGTGCCAGGGTGCGCGACCGGTGAAGAGGTCTATTCGCTGGCCATTTGCATCCTTGAAACACTCGGGGACCGGGCGGCAGAAATGCGCATCCAGATCTTTGGGACCGACTTGAGCGAAGCCATGATCGACCACGCCCGTGCGGGGATTTATTCCAGCACAATCGAAAAGGACATATCGCCAGCACGGTTGAAACAGTTTTTCGAGAGGCGCGACAGTACTTACCAGATCAGCCGTCGCGTACGAGAGATCTGCACGTTCGCACGGCAGAATCTAGTAACCGATCCCCCTTTTTCGCGACTGGACCTGATCAGTTGTAGAAATGTGCTCATCTATCTTTCGCCGGAGTTGCACAAACGCTGCATGCCGCAGTTTCATCACGCGCTAAATCCCTATGGTTATCTTATTCTCGGCCCGGCCGAATCCGTTGGCTTATTCGAGCAAGTCTTCCATCTGGTAGATAAGAAGAACAAGATTTACGCAAAGAAGGCTGGCATGGCCCCCCGACCGGCCGAGCCGCAGCCTTATCAGCTAGCCCGTAGCAGCCCCGCCTCAGCAAGGACGGTCTCTACAGAGGCGGCGAGCTTCGGTGAACGACTGGTTCGCGCAGCCGATCACATTATGCTCAGTGCATATGCGCCGGCTGCAGTGGTGATCGACGAGGATATGCGCGTACATCAGTTTCGTGGTCAGACGGATTTTTATCTTCAGCACCATGCGGGCCCAGTCACATTTAATCTCCTGCAAATGGTGCGGCCAGGCTTGGCAGCGGATCTTCGTGATATCATCCGACGTTGCATCAAAACGGGCAAATCAATGCGAAGCGAGCGTTCCGTCATGAAGCACGACGGCAGGTCGCGCGAGATCAACATCCAGGTGGTACCGTTTCGCGTCGCTGCACACGACAAATTGTGGTTGCTGGTTATTTTTGACGAGACAACTAAAGGACCGAAACCGGGCAAACCACCGCGAGTAACTGGCAAGACCACAGCACAACGCGAGATTACAGAACTCCGCCGGGACTTGGCGGCCTCCAAAGAATCATTGCAAGCCATCATCGAAGAACAAGAAGCCACTAATGAGGAATTGCGCTCGGCCAACGAAGAGATCGAATCGAGTAATGAAGAATTGCAATCAACCAATGAGGAGCTGGAGACGGCGAAGGAGGAACTGCAATCCACTAACGAAGAGCTAACCACACTCAATGAAGAGCTAAGTAATCGCAATATTGAAATGATGCAGATGAACAGCGACCTAAACAATCTGCTCGCCAGCATTCAATTGCCGATCGTTATGGTGGATGATAATCTTCTGGTGCGCCGCGCAACGCCTGCTGCTCGAAATGCTTTCAATGTCCTGCAAAGCGATGTGGGGCGACCGATCAGCGACTTCAAACCAAATATCGAGATTCCTGGTCTGGAAGCGCTCTTACGCGAAGTGGTAGCGACGCTCAATATGCGGGAGCGAAGGGTAACGGACAGGAACGGCCGCGAGTATCTGCTTCAGGTACGGCCATATCGAACAACGGAGAACAAGATAGACGGCGCCGTCCTCACGCTGGTCGACATTGACGGCAAAGAAAGGGAACAACGCGATGGCAGTAAAGCAGCGAAACGCACGAGAGAGATCGAGCGGCAAAAATAACAAGCACCCGGCCAGGCACAGAAAAATCACGTCTGTCCGCCCCGGTTCGGGCGAACGTGTTGGAAACGGGATGAAAACACCGAAATCGCCTTCGCCCGCCCGTAACCGAGATCTGCGCAATGGCTCGGCAGGCACCGATCAGACAGATGGTGCCCTTACACGATTTGAGAGGCGGCCGGGATTTCGACAGCCAAAAACGGAGTTACAGGAGGCGATTCAGCGTTATGTCGATCTGTTCGACTACGCCCCTATGGGATATGTCATGTTCGATCGTCTCGGGCGAATTGAAGATATAAATCGCGCAGCTTCGCGGGTGGTCGGCCGATCACGAAGGCAACTGCTCGGAATAACCTTCGCCATCTGTGTTGCAAAACAGGATGTCCAGGTGTTTCTCGACCATCTAACAAAATGCCGTTTGCCCGAAGGCCCGACGGTAACAGAGTTGCATCTGACCGGAAAGGATGGCGAAAACATTCCCGTTCTGTTGTCAACCACAGCCACGGCTCGCCTAGCCAAGGATGGCGCGCAAATGTATCAAACGGCCATTGTTGATCTGACGGAGCGCAAACGTTTCGAAACGGAAATTCAAAGATCCGAGGAACGCTACCGGACGCTTTTCGACTTGGTGCCAGTGGCCGTCTACACGTGTGATGCGCAGGGTTTTATCGGCGAATACAATCGCCGCGCCACGGAGTTGTGGGGACAGGAGCCGGGGCGTAATGGTTCGGCGACGAAATTCTGCGGTTCGTACAAGATTTATTACCCGGATGGCCGGTCGATGCCGCATGAAAGCTGCCCAATGGCGCGCGTTTTGCGCGGCGAAAGACTTACCCCAAAAGATTTGGAAATCATCATCGAGCGACCGGACGGCGAAAGGCGTCACGTGATTCCGGCGCCCCGCGTCCTGACTAACAAGCAGGGCACAATTACGGGCGCCATTAATTGCTTGTTTGATGTTACAGATCGCAAGCGTGCAGAGACAGCCGCGCTGCGTCTGGCGGCGGTCGTTGAGTCGTCTCACGACGCGATCGCAGCAAAAACTCTGGATGGAATGGTCACCGATTGGAATCGAAGTGCCGAACGCATTTTCGGATATAAACGAGACGAGATCATCGGCAAATCGATCCTCACTGTGATTCCTAAGGAACGGCACGGTGAAGAGCAGGAAATTCTAAGAACCATTCGCTCTGGTAAATCATTGGAGCACTATGAAACGGTTCGGCGCCGGAAAGATGGAAAGCTAATCGATGTTTCGTTGACGATTTCACCGATCAAAGATGTAAACGGACAGCTTATCGGCGTCTCCAAAATCGCGCGCGATATCAGCCAACGTAAGATCGAGCAGCGTCGGCTGGCCGAGCAGGCGCGCCTGCTTAACCTGACAAACGACGCAATCATCGTCCGCGATTCTCGAGATCGTATCGTTTATTGGAACCGCGGTGCTGAGCAAATGTACCGTTTCTCGGCACGGGAAGCATTCGGAAAAGTCACGCACAAGCTCTTACAGATGGCGCATCTCGAGGATTATGAAAGTATTCGCAGAAATCTAGAGCTTAATCATCATTGGTCGGGTGAGCTGGTTCATACCCGAAAGGACGGAGAAAAGATTGTTGTATTATCGCGCTGGAGCGTGGACCGGGACGCGCAAGGACGACCGGTAGCAGTTCTCGAGACCAACACTGACATCACTGGGCGCAAACGCGCGGAGAAACGACAGCGGGTGCTCTATCAATTCGCGCAACGACAACACACGGCTACCGACGTTAAGCAAATTCATGACGCGGCGCTGGATGCTATTGTTTCCGCGTTTGATTGCCAACGGGCGGCGATTTTGCTTTTCGATAAGGACCACGTGATGCGCTTTGTGGCCTCGCGCGGTCTGTCGCAGAAGTATCGCAAGACCGTGGAAGGTCATTCGCCATGGAACCGGGATGCGAAGAATCCGAAACCGGTCTGTATCAGCGATATAGATACTGCAGATATCGCGACGCGCCTGAAATCAACCATTCGCAACGAAGGCATTCGCGCGGCGGCATTCATCCCCTTGATCACCAGTCAAAAATTGATAGGCAAATTCATGACTTACTATGACTCGCCACACGTATTCAGCGACGGCGAGTTGAAACTGGCGACTACGATTGCCACCCAACTGGCGCAGGCGATTGAACACAAGCGCGACGAACTTGCGCTGCGACAAAAAGAAGCGGAGCTCGAGCAGATGGTTACGCAAACGCCATTTATGTTGACACGGTGCACGCAAGATTTGCGGTATCGTTACGTCAGCCGCGCCTACGCAGAAATGTTGGGGCGCAAGCCGGAAGAATTCGTCGGCAAAAAGATCATTTCAATGATCGGCCAAAAAGGCCTGCAGACAATTTTGCCCTATGTCAACAAGGTGCTGAAAGGCCATAACGTGGAGTACGAAATGGAAGTGCCCTTCCAAGGGGTCGGTCCTCGTTGGGTACACTGCGTATACGTACCCGACCGGCACTCCGATGGAACTGTAGTGGGATGGTTCGCATCACTCATCGACGTCGGATTGCGTAAACAAACAGAAGTGTTATTGCGAAAATCAAAGGAAGTGCTCGAGGAGAGTGTCCGGGAGCGAACGCGCCAGTTACACACCGCAAACAAAGAATTGAAGGCGGAGATCGCAAGACGCAAAGGATTGGAAGGTGAAATCCTGGAGGTCAGCGATCGCGAACAACAGCGGCTCGCCCAAGAACTGCATGATGGACTTTGCCAGCATCTCACAGCTGTCGCTTTCATGACGCGGTCAGTGGGACTGCGATTGAAGAATCATCGAGTAATCGAGGTGAAGGACATCGAGAAAATCGCAGAGCTGGTGAATAACGCCGCGACTGACACGCGCAATCTTTCTCGCGCGTTGCATCGGGTAGACGTAGACGCAGGCGGTTTTGTAAAAGCACTGGAAGACCTCGTTGATCGCGAGATGTGGAGAACGCCCTGTCGCCTCGAAGTAAAGCCTTCATTTCACCTCGAAAATGATATGGTCGCGGGGCATCTTTATCGTATCGCCCGCGAAGCGGTGATCAATGCAAACAAACATGCCGGAGCCAGCGAGATTGTGATCGCACTGAGGGGTTTGCGAAATGGAATAGTCTTGACCGTAACCGATGACGGCGTCGGAGTTCAAAACAGCGGGAATGGTTCGCCCGGCTTAGGTTTTCACATTATGAACTACCGCGCCCGCGTGATGGGAGGCACCCTGAACATCGAATCTCTGGAAACAGGCGGCACCCGTGTCACCTGTTGTGTGCCGGACGTATCAATTGAACCACAGAACGGGACGAAACGTCGGACGCAGCGTTTATCGGCAAAACTTACGAAGGCGTTAGCCACTCTCGTGTAAATTCCCTGCATCGGGCGATCTGCCGAGCCGCGTATCTAACTAGCAAGGAAAGATAGGAATGCAGATGGCCGCAATGAAACACGCCAAATCGACAAACCAAAATCCAAAATGTGATGCGCCGGAAGCGAAACGGATTGTAGTTGTCGATGATCACCCGCTATTTCGAAAAGGCCTGGCCGAATTGATTCACTCCGAGGACAATCTCGCGGTCTGCGGCGAAGCTGATAACGCCGCGGAAGCAATGGAAGTAATCCGCAAATTGAATCCGGAGCTCGTAATTGTGGACCTGAGTTTGCCGGGAGCGAACGGGATTGAGCTCATCAAAAATATCCGGGCAGAATTTGCGAACCTGCCAATCCTTGTGCTTTCCATGCATGATGAATCGCTCTACGCCCTGCGTGCGCTGCGGGCCGGCGCAGAAGGTTATGTGATGAAACACGAAGCCATGGCCAATGTGATCCACGCCATCCACGAAGTTTTCAATGGACGTCCGTATCTCAGCCCTGCCATGGCCGCGCAAGTGATCACGAAATTTGCACATCGCGAATCTGAAAAAGAGACCGACGCGGTGGAGAGACTTAGCGACCGTGAGCTTGAGATTTTGGAATTGATCGGCAAAGGCAAGGACGTGCGTGACATAGCCAAGCTCCTGCATCTCAGCCCCAAAACCGTGGAGACGCATCGATCCCACATCAAAGACAAGCTTGATTTAAAGAATTCGCGCGAGGTGGCACGCTTTGCTTTGCAATGGTTGAGCACGCGCGGAGGCTGAGCGCAGCACAAGCGCTGTAGGCGAGGGCGGTCACTACGATTGCTGTAGCCGCCAACCCCGCCGGCCGTGGTTCATAGACACCCTCAGTTCTGCAACGCTTGGTTATAGCCGAGGGCGCTGACCTAGGCGACCCATCGCTTCAGTCTTTCAGAAAGCGACCCACGCGTACCTCATTTCTCATCATTTGTTGCCACAAACAGATTGCAGGCAGGCGAAGAACTTCGGATGATTTGAGCAGAATGATCCAGCCAGCTCTCGATCTCGTTATCACCACGCTGAAAAAGATTCGAGAGAACAGTGATCGCGGGCCGCGAGCATCGAAATATTCGCTGGAGCGATTGCAATCCGCATTTTCGACAACCGCACCATCTGGGGAAACAAAGCGGGCACCTGCGAAACCGAAAACAGCGCCCCTTGTATCGAAGAAGGCGCAGGCCCTCGCGTCAGTTCGCGAACGTGTCCGTGACTGTGAAAAGTGCGCGCATCTGGTCAGCTCACGCACTCAAACCGTTTTTGGCGTCGGTAATCCGGACGCTGAAGTCATGTTCATTGGCGAAGCGCCTGGCGCAGACGAGGATCTGCAGGGCGAACCTTTTGTCGGTCGCGCCGGACAATTACTGACAAAAATTATCAAAGCGATGGGGTTCGCCCGCGAGGATGTTTACATCGCGAACATCCTTAAGTGCCGGCCCGACATGCCGGCAGGGTCATTTGGAAACCGTGCGCCAACTCCGGCGGAAATGCAGATGTGCCGCCCCTACCTGCTCGAACAGATCGGCGTTATTCAACCCAAAGTGTTGGTCGCGCTGGGCGCGGTCGCGGTGGAAGGTCTGCTTGGTGCGCGTGGGACAATGCGAGAATTGCGCGGACGCTGGCATTTATACAACGGCACGCCGTTGATGATTACTTACCACCCGGCGTACCTGTTGCGGAACCAGTCGCCTTCTGAGAAACGCAAAGTCTGGGAGGACATGATGCAAGTCCTCGAACGGCTGGAAAAACCAATCAGCGAAAAACAGCGGAATTATTTTCTGTGATTTAGGTTGCCGGCAGAGTCGCCTGCTTGAAAATTGCATCAATTTGTTTCCGCGATCCGAGATGCATCGCCAGCGACACAATCATCGAGCGCACTCCCCGGCGTGGAACCTTAATCGTTTGATGCAGCGCGCTGACGCCAGCATTACTCAGCAATGCAAGGGTTCGCGCCCCGATTAACGCCGGCAAAGCCGTGGCAACACGCACTCGCCGGTTGCGGATCGCGCGCGAATACTGCATCCCGCACAGCAAATGCTCCCACGCTTTTTGCAGCCATTTTTGATAGATCGGTTCGAAACGATCCGGTTCGGACAAAATTTGTGCCGCGCTCAGCCCAATCGCGCTGAGCTCATCATCCGGAAAATAGCATCGGCCTGCTCGTAAATCGCTACCTGCATCACGCAAGATATTAATCAGTTGAAGTCCCATGCCGTAGCGCTTGCCGAGCGCGAGCATTTCATCCTGTGCCAAGCTGGCGAAGTCTCGAACATGCCGAAAACAAAGTTGGCTCCAAAATTCGCCTACACATCCTGCGACCAGATATGTGTACTCATCGAGGGCCCCAGCGGTCGCGAGAGCGCGAATTTGTACCGGGTTATTCGCCACACCGAATCCGTCCCCTGGCGGATCGAATCGATGTAAATCAAGCATCTGACCGTAGGTGATCTTATCAAGGACCGAGCGGATATCGTCGCGATCTGCTCGCTGGATTTGATCGAGCCAATCCAAACAACTGGGCAATGAATTCAGGAGTGTTCGCTCGGCCGCATTGTTTTGTAGCGGCGCGAACGAGCCCACCTGATTGATCACTGCTTCTCGCGTAGTTTTGCCTTGAATTACGTCCGAGAGCGTTTTCAAAGCTTCCATCCGCCAAGATCCAGGAATTTGAGCCGTGTCTGCGAGGGTATCTGTTGTACGCGCGAGGAGATAAGCGAGGGCAATCGGTTCGCGCAGATCTCCTGGCAGCAAGCGCATTGAGAGATAAAACGAACGAGAGACCGAACCCAGGATGGCGGTTCGTAGCAGCCGCGATTGACGGCCGGGCTCACCGCTGCCCACTACGGTTTCAGAATTCATCTTCCGATGTTTTTTACTTCGATCCGATTCGGCGCGGAGTTACCCAGGCCTATCTCACTGGCATAATTGATATAGGCAGCCAATTGGCCGATCGCTGGAAGACTGCCCCGCGCGCGCCATTGTTCGAAATACTTCAATGCGACGGCGTCCAAAGCCACTGGGTCCTTGCTCGCATACAGTGTGGCATGATGTATCGCGTAGTTGGGTTGAGGCTTGGGGCCACCAGCGTACTGCGCGATCAGTCCATCCATTAGATTAAAGACTACCTTTTTTGCGATAACTGGATTCGAATAAATCTCCGCGAGACTTTCGCCGCCAAAACGAGAGCCTTGAGCAAAACGGCGCCAGTTATCGATGTTCGGAATCGTCATGTTATAAATGCAACCTGCGATTCCATTGGTCTCGCTGATGCTCATGACTGGAACATTGATGATCTTGTCCACTTCCTTGGAAATGATCTTCGAGAAATGACTGACATTGCTCGTGTTTTCGGTGTCGGAGAGCATTGGCATTTTGCCCAGATCCCCAAAGTACTCGAGATCTCCCCAAACCAATTTCCCAAGCAAAGGAGCAGAGAGGAGTGCCTTTGGATCGTATCCCTCCCGCGGTGCAATCCCCTTTAGCTGGTACCCATCGATTGAAGGCCGGTAACCGGCTTCTTTGACTCCGCCAAGAGATCTGTCCCAGACGATGATGCTGCCACGTGAGTGTCCCGCAGCAACGAGGCCATCTACAATTGCATTCACAACGTCGTGATGGGTCGTAAAAAGCTCGCCGCCTGCTGCGCAGATTTTGATTCCCACCCGGTCCTTCGGAGCGATCAACGACGCCCATGCCTTCCCCACGTCGGGCTGACCGGTGGCCACAAGCACCAGGCGATTGACCATCTCATGAACGATTCGGCGATTTGTTTTGTAATCTTTAATCGCCGACGGGTCGTGCAAAGAATATACGATCGACGGAGTCGGCGCCGGCGGCGAAGAGGTTTGCGCCAACCCGGGGGTAATGGCGCAAAACAGAATGAGGATTACGTTTCGGAGCGCTTTCATGTCGAGCGAAGACCAAGCGATTGTATGAGTAACACCGCGAATCACAACTCTGGCACTGTACTGGCAGCCGTGTCGGCCGCGGAACGACGCGCCAATGCGGGCCAAGCGCCTGCCCTTACAGAAAAGGCAATCCGCCATGTCTACGTTCACATTCCGTTTTGTGCGCGCATTTGCCCGTATTGCGCGTTTTACAAGGATTTGCTCGATCGATCGCAGACGTGGCGATTCTGTGAAGCAATATTGCGCGATCTCGATCAGCAACGCGCGAACTTTGCACTGACTCCTGAAACCATCTACTTCGGTGGCGGCACGCCAACGGCTCTCACAAATTCACAATTAGAATTTGTGCTCGGCGGCTTTCGTGAGCGGCTCAATCTGTCATCGCTCTCAGAATGGACGATCGAGGCCAATCCCGGGAGCGTGTCTCCTCGCAAGGCTGCACTTGTTCGAAGATTGGGAGTAACCCGGGTTAGCCTTGGCATACAATCGTGGGATGATGAATTGTTGAAGCTCCTTGGACGGGAACACAATTCACAGCAGGCCAAGGAATCGTTCCACGTTCTCAGAGCTGCCGGGTTCGCGAACATCAATGTCGATCTCATGTTCGGTTTGCCAGGACAAACCATGGAGCAATGGAAACTTACATTGGCCAAAACGATCGATCTGCAACCCGACCACGTTTCTGCTTACTGTCTCACATACGAGGAGGACACTGAGTTTTTTCTTCGCCACACGCGCGGTGAACTTCGCCAGGACAGCGACACAGACGCACATTTTTTTGAGACGGCTATGTCGGTGCTTGAAGAGGCCGGGTATGAACATTATGAGATTTCCAACTACGCGCGCCGCGGTTTTGCGTCAGTTCACAATCGCGCGTATTGGCTCGGCAGAGATTATTTAGGTATTGGACCGAGCGCTGTTTCGACTGTGGGCACGCAGCGTTGGCAGAATGTTTGTGATTATCGGGGTTATGCTGACCGTCTCCGTTCCGGAGAATCGCCGAAGGGGTTTAGCGAGTGCCTAACGAGCGAAATGAAACGTACCGAACGAATCGCACTCTCGCTCCGTATGCGAGAAGGAATTGCCGGGTCGGCGGTGAAACTGCGAGAAGCGAAGGAACTGGTTTCCCTGGGCCTGCTTCGCCAATCAGGCGGCAACTTTCTGTTAACTCGAAAAGGTAAAAGTTTGGCCGATGCCGTAACTGAAGCTCTTCTATAGCCGCAAATATTGATCGCGCCGACGTTTCAACGTCGCAGAAGGCACGGCTGTCTCTACAGCGATTAATAGATATCGGTGTCCGAGCTGTAGCCGGAATCACCACGAATGGAACGTAACCGAGCGCGACTCCCCCACTCCGACTCCGGCCGGTTAATCT